>CAMCWB010000041.1 GCA_945882315.1 Bauldia litoralis
GCTGCCGAGGTCGTCCTCATCGGAGCGGACCGCGGCGTTGTCGATGGCGGCAAAAAGACTGCGTCCCCTGGCCCGATCGCCTTCGCGCGCAGCCTGCCGATCGACAAGGCGATGGCGGACAGCGTTCTCCTCGCCTATGCGATGAACGACGCGCCGCTCAGCACCGAGCATGGCTATCCGCTGCGCGCCGTGGTCGGCGGCTGGTTCGGCATGGCCTGGGTCAAGTGGATCACGGAGATCCGCGTCGTCGAGAAGCCGTTCCTCGGCTACTGGCAGGGGCGCGATTATTTTCGCTGGGACCGCAGCATGGGCGAGCCGGTGCTGGTGCCGCTCACCGAAATGGAAGTGAAGGCGCAGATCGCACGGCCGGTGCATGGCGGCACGGTGACGGTCGGCCATCCCTTCCGGATCTTCGGCTCGGCCTGGAGCGGCGAAGCGGACATCGACCATGTCGAGGTCAGCACGGATGGCGGCATGCATTGGACCGACGCGCGGCTGGTCGGTCCCGAGGCTGCCTTCGCCTGGCGGCTCTGGGATCATGAGTGGACGCCGAAGACCGAAGGCCGGCATGCGCTGCGGGCCCGCGCCGTCGACCGGGCCGGCAATGTCCAGCCCGACCACCAGCTCGCGGACCGCGAAAGCTACGCCGCCAATTGGGTGGCGAGCGTCGAGGTCAATGCCGTGGCGGAAGCAGCAGCCGTCGATGAGTTCGTTATCTGAAGACCAGTGAAACGCCGCGATTGCAAAGGGCGGCTCCGTCTCCCCTGCCACATATATCGGCTGGGCTTGCCTCACTTAGACCACATCCCCCCGCAGAAATGCCGATGAGGGGCCGGGCCAGCCGCGTGGGGCAGCGGGCACGGATGAAGGGGCTGACCAATCTCCCAAGAGCGAGGGAGCCGGCCAGTGCGAATGCCGCAATTGGATTCGCTCCGTGCGATCGCGGTCGGCCTTGTGCTGGTCGAGCATTTCGCCGGAGCGACCGTCAATAGCTACATCCCGATCGGAGCCGGCACGCTCGGCGTCGGTGGCTTCTTCACGCTTAGCGGTTTCCTGATCACCGGCATCCTGCTCGAAAGCTTCGACAGGAACAGGGGCCCTGCCCTCGCCGTCTGGAAAGAATTCTACGCGCGACGCATAATCCGGCTGGCGCCAGCCTTCTACCTTGTCCTCCTCGCGCTGATTGCTCTCGACGTCGAGCCGATTGCCAGCTCATGGCCCTGGCACGCCAGCTATCTGACGAATATCTGGATTGCCCTCGGCAATCCGTCGAATGTCTTCTGGAGCCTCTCGGTCGAAGAGCAGTTCTATCTGTTCTGGCCCTTCATCATCGCCCTGACGCCACGGCAATTTCTGATCCCGACGACGATCGGGCTGATCGGCATCGCGCTCCTCACCAAGCTCATGCTGGTGCTGGCGGGCGTGCCGCTCGGTCCGGTACGTGGGCTGCTGCCGCTGAACCTTGAATTGCTGGCGCTCGGCTGCCTGCTCGCGATGGCGAGTTACCGGAACGGCAGGGCCAATGATTTCGGCTGGTATCGGGGCCGGCGCGTGAGGCTGTTCACCGCCGTGGCCTTCGCGGCAATCTCGCTGGCGATCGCGATCTGGCTGATCTTCGGCGAGACGGGCCTTACGCGGTTGTTCGCCAACAACCTGCTCTGCGCGATCTTCTTCGCCTGGCTGATCGCCAGCGCGGCGATCGGCTTCTCCGGGAAGATCGGTCAGTTCCTGAACAATCCGCTTCTGCAGCTTTGCGGGCAGATGAGCTACGGCATCTACCTCGTGCACAGCTTCGTGCCTGATCTCGTCGAGCGCTATGCCGGGCCGATGCCGAAATGGCAGGCGGCGCCAATCGTGCTGGCGATCACCTTCGGCGTCTGCGCCCTCTCCTGGTTCTTCGTCGAGAGGCCCCTGCTCCGCTGGGGCCGGCGGCTCCAGACGAGCAAAGCGGACGCGGGAGCATCGGCAGCCTAGCCTGAAACGTCTAGTGCGTGTGCAGCCATTCACGGGCGGCGCGCTGGGCTTCGGCAATCGCCGCCTTGGTCATTTCGCGCGCCACTTCCTGGCGGTAAAGCGCCGCTTCGGCGCTGCCACGGACGGCGGCGAGATTGAACCACTTATGCGCGGCGACGAGATCGGTTTCGACCTCGCGGCCGGTCGCATAAACGAGACCGAGCTCGAAGAGGTTTTCACCGTTCGGCTGCCGCTCCGCCATCGACGCCATTTCGACGCCACCCATTTCAAATCGAGCCATGACACATCCCCTTGTCCCTGTTTGCCGATCCGTGGCCGCTTGCTGTGCGGCGCTCTCGTCCGGCGATGGGTGAAGTCTGTCCGCTGCGGCTGAAGGGGCACTTAAATTTCGAGATTAATTTTCCTCGAATTGTCTCGAAGGGATTTGGCAAGCTTCGTTACCGGCCGGCCCGCCGCCCGGCGCAAAGCCAAGCATCGGCCGGTAACTTTTGAAAAATCCGCCAGATTCCGGAAACCTTGCGGTAACCAGACTTTTCAGATCACGCGGCGGGCAGCGTCGAAAACACAGTCGTGGATGACCGCCCTTGTCCCTTCCACGCGGCATGATTTCGACTAGAAGGGACAGTCACACCTCTCCCTCGGAAGGTCCTCATGCGCCGGCTTCTCACCTTCTTGACGCTCGCCCTCACCGCCAGCCTCGGTGGCTGCTACATCTCGGAAACGCCGCTGGTCGGCGCCGGCGATGCGGTCTTCCCTTATGAGACGATCAGCTACCGCGAGACGGATGGCGACGAGATCATGACCATGGTCCGTGAGGGCGATGCCTATGTCATGCGGAAGGAGGGCGAACCGGGACAACTCGAACTCCGCTTCAAGGATCTCGGCGACAATCTCTATCTCGCGCAGATGACCGGCGAACAGGACGGCAAGCCGGCGATCCTCTATTCCGTCGTCAAGGCTGACTGGAACAAGAAGACGGTCGATTCCTATAAAGCCGTGGCCGACATGGCGGAGGAAGGACCGGGCCTGCGCAAATGCGGCGACAACGCTCTCTGCATCGACGACCTCGACCGGTATATCGCGCTGGCGCGCGAGGCGGTGAGCGGCGGCGAACCGGTCGCCAGCTATGAGATCGTCGAGGCGAAGTAGCTCAGCTCAGCGAGCGCGCAGCAAGGCAGACCGGCGCTTCGGCAGGCAGCGGCAGGATACGCCAGAGCGAGACGCGGTCGAAGCCGTAGAGCGGCTTGTGCCAGGGGATGACGATATCCTCCACGTGGCCCGCGTCGGCTTCCACAAACGGTTTTACGAAGTCGGGGGCCTGCGGTTCGCGAGGTGCGTCCGGTAGCTTGGCGTGAGCGCCGCCCCAGATTGCGATGCAGGGGCGATCCGCCAGAGCATCGGGCAGCGGTGGCTCGACGCGCTGGGTGACGAGCGCAATGGCGCGTGCTGCCGGAAGATGCGCCAGCAGGTTGCCGGCGTCGCGGTCATTCGTCGTGACGAATTGCGCGGCACCGAGACCGTGCGCCGTCAACTCGGCGGCGAGCGCGTCGTAGGGCGTCCGCTGCGTCGGGTTTTCCGGCACGACACCGTCGATGATCTGAAAGGACCAGAAGCGCACGATCGTCACGACGACGACCACGACGGTTGCGACCCTGATGGTCCCCTCGGCGAATTTTGCCTCATCGACGCGCGCCGCAAACCAGGCGGCCATCGCGAGCGGCGCGACGAGCAGCACGGGGAACATGTAGCGTGTCCCCATATTGCCGACGCCGACGGCCATGACCCCAGCCAGGCCAAGACCGACTGTCCACAGCGTCGCGGCGACGGCCAGGCGGCCGTTCGGGTGAAGCGGTGACGGCGCCTCCGGCCGCCGGGCGGCAAAGGCGATCAGGCCGATGAAGATCGGCCAGGGCAGAAGGTAGAGGACGACCGATACCAGATAGGATTTGGCGGCCGGCAGGATGCGCTCGACATAGCGGACCGGCTTGCCGACGAGGCGATCATGGACGACGGAGACGACATTGCCGTCGATGCCGAGCATCCAGATCACCACCGGCACCACCGGCAGGACAGCGAACAGAGCAACAAGCAGGGTCCGGCGGTCGAAGAAGGCGGCGCGGGCGCGACGGTCCAAGAGGACGGCGGCGAGCGCGCCCGCTGCCGGCAACAGGAACGACCATTTAGCGATCGTGGCGAGGCCGATCAGCAGGCCGAGGACAGCGGCGCGGCCGGCGCCCGGCCGTTCGACATAGGCGACCAGCGACACCCAGGCGGCGAGCCCGATGGCGAGCAGCGGCAGGGAATGAGTGAAGTGATAGTGGAAGTCGGACGCCATCCAGACGAAGAAGATCAGGGAATAGGAGAAGGCCGCCGCGAGGCGGCGGCTGAAGCCGATCTGGCGGAAGGCGACGTAATGCAGAACGCCGATGGCACTGAAGAAGAGATAGCGAAGCACGGTGTGGGCGAGGATGCCCTCGCCGAAGATGCGGCTCGCGAAATAATAGAGCCAGTCATAGAGCGGCGGATTGCGGAGCTGGTAGCCGCCGGAGAGATGGCGCTGGACATTCTCGACGGTCACCGCGGAATCGAGCGTCAAGGTCGACGAGGACAGGAGCTGGATTGCCGCGAAGACGATGCTGAAGCCGACCCAGAAGAGCGCCACGGCACGGAGCGAGGACAGGCGCAGGACGATGGCATCGGAGGTGGTGGGCATCGTGTTCGTCGCCCCTAGTCAGGACTCCCCTCTCCCATAGGGAGAGGGCCGCCGTTCTTAGCGAACGCAGTGAGCTTTAGAACGGCGGGGTGAGGGGCTAAGGCGCTAATTGTCTGCTCCTGGCAGGGAAGCCTTCCGGCGATATGGATAGGCCACAACCCCTCACCCTTCTCGCCTAACTCGCTTCGCTCCTAAGGCTCGAAGCCCTCTCCCTATGGGAGAGGGTAGGCCTAGGCATCGCGACACCTCTAGAAAATCGTCCCTCATCTCGCTAGTCGGGAATACCGAGTTTCTTCTTCAGAAGCTCGTTGACGGCCTGCGGGTTCGCCTTGCCGCCGGAGGATTTCATGACCTGGCCGACGAACCAGCCGATCATGGTCGGCTTGGCGACGGCCTGCGCCACCTTCTCGGGATTGGCGGCGATGATTTCGTCGACGACCTTCTCGATGGCGCCAGTATCGGTGACCTGTTTCAACCCCCTCGCCTCAACGATGTCTGCGGGCTCGCCACCCTCTTTCCAGACGATCTCGAAGACGTCCTTGGCGATCTTGCCGGAGATCGTGCCGTCCTGAATGAGGTCGAGGATGGCGCCCAAACGATCGGCCGAGACCGGACTTTCTTCGATTGACTTGCCTTCCTTGTTGAGGCGGCCGGCAAGCTCGTTGATGACCCAGTTGGCGGCGAGCTTGGCGTCACGCTTTTCGGCGACGGCCTCGAAATAGTCGGCGGTCTCCTTCTCGGCGACGAGCACGCTGGCGTCGTAGGCGCTCAAGCCCAGGCCGGCGACGAAGCGCGCCTTCTTGGCATCGGGCAGTTCCGGCAATTCGCCCTTCAGCTTGTCGACGAAGGCCGCATCGACTTCGAGCGGCAGCAGGTCGGGGTCCGGGAAATAACGGTAGTCGTGCGCCTCTTCCTTGGAGCGCATCGAGCGGGTCTCGCCCTTTGCCGGATCGAAGAGACGCGTCTCCTGGTCGATCCTGCCGCCCTCCTCGATGACCGCTATCTGCCGGCGCGCCTCGTGCTCGATGGCCTGGCCGACGAACTTGATGGAGTTGACGTTCTTGATCTCGCAGCGCGTGCCTAGCCCTTCGCCCGGACGGCGGACGGAGACGTTGACGTCGGCGCGGAGGTTGCCTTTCTCCATGTCGGCGTCCGAGGTGCCGAGATAGCGGAGGATCGAGCGGACTTTCGACAGGAAGGCGCGCGCCTCCTCCGACGAGCGGATGTCGGGGCGCGACACGATCTCCATGAGCGCGACGCCAGAGCGGTTGAGATCGACGAAGCTCATGGTGGGGTGCTGGTCGTGAATCGACTTGCCGGCATCCTGCTCGAGATGCAGGCGCTCGATGCCGACAGTCACGGTGTCGCCGTCGCCAAGCTCGACGGTCACTTCGCCCTCGCCGACGATCGGCTCCTGATACTGCGATATCTGGTAGCCCTGCGGCAGGTCGGGATAGAAATAGTTCTTCCGGTCAAAGCGGCTCTTCAGATTGATCTTCGCATTGAGGCCGAGGCCGGTGCGGATCGCCTGCGCGACGCATTCCTCGTTGATCACCGGCAGCATGCCCGGCATCGCGGCATCGACGAGGCTGACATGCGAGTTCGGCGCGCCGCCGAACTCGGTCGATGCGCCGGAGAAAAGCTTGGCCTTCGACATGACCTGCGCATGGACTTCCATGCCGACCACAACCTCCCAGTCGCCGGTGGCGCCGCGGATGAGCTTCGATTTCATGGTGGGCGCGTTCATGGCTTGCCGGATTTCCGCGAGGCGATTGTCTTGCGTTCGTATTCGATATTCCAGTCGATCAGCTTCGCCCACATATCGCGTACCAGAACAGGATCGAGGCCGGCCTCGTCGGCCTTGGCGGCGACCTTGTCGAGGACGTCGTCAATGCGATCCTGGACATAGGCCTCGTCCGGGTCCTGCTTGAGTTGCGCCATGCGCTGGACGTAACCGAAGCGCTCGACGAAGAGCCGGATCAGATCGCGGTCGAGCCGGTCGATCTCCGAGCGGATATCCTGCTTGGTGACGCAATCGGCCGGTCGCTTCATCGTCTCACCACCATTGCTTCGGCTGGAACCGGCCGGCCGCCTGCTCGATGACATGGGCGGTGCGGAAGAGCATCTCCTCGTCGAAGGGCCGGCCTATGAGCTGCAGGCCGAGCGGCAGCCCGTCGCCGGTCAGGCCGGCGGGGACGGCAATGCCAGGAAGGCCGGCCATGTTCACGGTGACGGTGAAGATGTCATTCAGATACATCTCGATCGGCGACGCCGTCGCCATGGCTTCGAGGCCGAAGGCGGCAGACGGGGTCGCCGGCGTCAGGATCGCGTCGACACCATCGGCGAAGACGGTCTCGAAATCGCGCTTGATCAGCGTGCGCACCTTCTGGGCGCGGAGATAATAGGCGTCGTAGTAGCCGGCCGAGAGGACATAGGTGCCGATCAGGATGCGGCGCTTCACTTCCTTGCCGAAGCCGGCGGCGCGTGTCTCCTCATACATCGACACGATGTCGTCGCCGGGCACGCGCAGGCCGTAACGGACGCCGTCATAGCGGGCAAGGTTGGACGAGGCCTCGGCAGGTGCGACGATGTAGTAAGCCGGCAAGGCATATTTCGTGTGCGGCAGGGTGATGTCGACGAGATCGGCGCCGGCCTCGCGGAGCCAGTCCCTGCCGGCCTGCCACAGCCGCTCGATTTCGGGCGGCATGCCGTCGACGCGATATTCCTTCGGGATGCCGATCTTCAGGCCTCTGACACTCTGGCCGATCGCCTTCTCATAGTCCGGCACGGCGATATCGACCGAGGTCGTGTCCTTCGCATCGACGCTCGCCATCGACTTCATCAGGATCGCGGCGTCGCGCACATCACGGGCGATCGGGCCTGCCTGGTCGAGCGAGGAGGCGAAGGCGACGACACCCCAGCGCGAGCAGCGGCCGTAGGTCGGCTTGATGCCGACGGTGCCGGTGAAGGCCGCCGGCTGACGGATCGAGCCGCCGGTATCGGTCGCTGTTGCGCCGGCGCAGAGACGCGCGCTGACGGCGGCCGCGGAGCCGCCGGACGAGCCGCCCGGCACCAGCTTGGCGTTGGAGCCTTCCGAGCGCCACGGGTTGACCACCGGCCCGTAATAGGAGGTCTCGTTGGACGAGCCCATGGCGAACTCATCCATGTTGAGCTTGCCGAGCATGATGGCGCCAGCGGCCCAGAGATTGGCCGTGACGGTCGACTCATAGGGCGGCTTGAAGCCATCGAGGATGTGGCTGCCGGCCTGGCTGTGGATTCCTTCGGTGCAGAACAGGTCCTTGATGCCGAGCGGCACGCCTTCGAGCGCCCGCGCTTCGCCTGCCGCGACGCGCTTGTCGGACTCGGCCGCCATGGCGAGCGCCTTCTCCGGCGTCTCGAAGACATAGGCGTTGAGCGCCCGCGCCTTCTCCATATTGGCAAGATAGGCTTGGGTGAGTTCGGTCGCCGTGAACGCCTTTTTCGACAGGCCGTCACGGATCCCGGAGATCGTGAGCTCGGTGAGATCGGTCATCGGGCGAGCGCCTTCTCAAAGAAGACCGACCATTTTGAGTCCGGAGGTGTCAGCGCGAGCAGCGCCGCATTTAATTCGGCAATGAGCTGGCGCACATCGTCCTGCAACGGATTCTCGGCCGCGATCGTGGCGGCCCTGGACGAACCGAGGGGAGACTGCGCGCTGCCGGTACGGGACATTTCGGCGATCATTCGACCACCTTGGGCACGACGAAGAAATGCCCCTCGCGGACCGGCGCGTTGGCCGTGACCGCTTCGGCGCGGTCGCCTTCGGTGACGACATCGGTCCGCTTCTTCATGGCGGTCGCGACGACGGCCGTCATCGCCTCGACGCCCGTGACGTCGACCTCGTTCAATTGCTCGACGAAGCCGAGGATGGTGTTCAGTTCACCCTTGAGGGCTTCGGCTTCCTCGCCGGAAACCGCGATCCGGGCAAGGCGGGCGACACGGCGGACGGTTTCGGTATCGACAGACACGATGCTTGGCGGCCTTTGGCGATGAAAATAGCTGGCCGGCTATATCATCCGGGCTCCGCGACCGGCAACCTCGTTGAGCCCCGATCCACCCCAGGTTCGGCCCGCGGCCATTCCGCCGTCAACGAGGCTTATTGACCGCCCGCCGGGGCAAGGGACGCAACTGCGAACGAACGTTCTAGGTTGCCTGTCGCCGGGTGAAAAGACGTTCGAGCTCGGCCTCCGGCCCGCCGTAGCTGTTGTTGGAGACGCGGAGCAGAGCCGGCCGGTCCAGAATCATGACCTTGCCGCGGCCGTGCCGAATGATGCCGCGTTGCTGGAGGATGTTCAAAGCGATGGTGACACCGGCACGGCGGACGCCGAGCATGATGGACAGGAATTCGTGCGTCAGCGCCAATTCGTCGCCGCGAAGCCTGTCCTGGGCCATCAAAAGCCAGCGCGCCAGGCGCTCCTCGAGCTTGTAGCGGCCGTTTATCAGGGCGGCATAGCCGGCCTGCACCAGGAAGCAGTGGGCGGAGCGGCGCAGGGATTTGGCGAGGCTCTGACTATTCTGCATCGCCTCGCGCAAGGCGGGTGCGGGCATGCGCAAGCCATGACCGGCGGACTGCACGAAGGTGTCGAGCGGCGACTGGGTATCGTCGAGAACGACCGCAAGCCCGGTCATGCCCTCGCGTCCGATGAGCCCGACTTCCATGCTCTCGGGATGCTGACGCGCCACGACCGAAGCGAAGCCATGCTCGGGAAAATAGACGTGCTCTATGCGCCGGTTGGGCTCTTCGAGCTTCTGGCGGAGCTTCAGCTCCACCGGTTCCAGATGCGGCTTGAGTATCGCCAAGTCGGCCGGCAGCAACCAGGCAAGCAGGCGATTATCGGCAACTGGGCTGGCAGCCACTCTTCCCCCGATCAAACGGGGCGGCGAACTCCACGAATCCGCCGCCATAAACGCGGACCGTGATCTACCAACGCAATCCGGCTAAGGGACATGCCGGACTCTGTACAGGTTCGCACTAAGCGGCTGTCAACAATGGCTTTTTTGGCGAAAGGCGCTCCAGATGCTCCTCGGCGGGGCCATAGGAGCCTTTGGTAATGGCGACAAGGCCCGGCCGATCGATGATCGCAATTCTGCCGCGCGCATGAAGAATGAGGCCGGCGCCTGTCAGGAGGCTTATGGCCAGCGTGACGCCGGCTCGACGCACGCCCAGCATGAGCGCGAGGAATTCATGGGTGAAGTCGAGCTCCTGGGTATCGGTGCGGTCCTGCGCCATCAAGAGCCAGCGCGCCAGGCGCTCCTCGATATTGTTGCGGCCGTTGGCGAGCGCGGTGTAGCTCGTCTGGACGAGGAAAGCGTAGACGTAGCGTCGGCAAGCGAGGTCGAAGGCCCGGCTCTCGCGCAGGGCGGCGGCAAAGGCGGCCACCGGCATGCGCTGCCCCTCGCCGGCCAGTTGTATCATGATGTCATGGGCAGACCGATCGGCGCCCAGCACGGTGGCGAGGCCCGTCATGCCGTCGCGCCCGATAATTCCCCCCTCGATATCCTGACCTCGCGGTCCCCTGACCACCACCGAGGCGATGCCGCTCTCCGGGAAATAGACGTGCGCGGCCAGCCGGTTACGCTGTTCCAGTTGCAGGCGGAGGGGAAGGTCGACCGCCTCGAGAGACCGGCCGACCAGAGCCCGATCGGCATCCGGCAAGGCGTTTAGAAGGAGGTTGTGGATTTTCGGGGAGGTTTGCCGTGCGGCCATGACCTCACCCCCTGTATCCTGGGGCAAGAGCACCGTTGGCGTCTCTCTCAGCCGTTCGCGCCCTAATCAGTGGCGAACGATAGGCGAACGCTAGCTTGCCGAGCCGCTATTACGCGGTCAAAATTGCACAGCGAGTGGAGAATTGTACGGAACCGCACAGTGCTGTGCGCTGGCAGAGGCGACAGATGCGCCATAGCGCGACCGGAGGACGCTTCTAACTCGAGGACAGCCGCGAGAAGCGAACCCGCCGGCCGGCGAGGAGCAGCGCTGAATATCCTGCCGGCTGCCAGGCCCATCTCTGATCATGTTCGGTCGTGGGATTTTTCCGCGCCCACCATTGCGGCTTCGCGGCCTTGCCGGGGAGAACGTTCCCCATCGCCTTCTCGACCTGGCGGAATGTCATCACCAGTTCTTCCTCGGATTTCTCACGGAAGAAAACGCCGAGCGCATCATATTTGACCAAGGACGGACGCCTTCGTGACGTGTCGGGAGAAGCGCACCGTAGCACGCGGCGACCGAGGTAACCGTGCAATTCGTACCGTCCGGCAGATCAGCGGCCTACGGTCGTCCCTTGAAGCCCGCTCAAAATATTGTATGTCTTTCGGCACCAGGGGAGTCCCGGCAAGGGGCTGAGATACTGCTCGCGAAAGCACCGCAGTGACCCTTTGAACCTGATCCAGCTCAGACTGGCGTAGGGACGGGCCATATGTTTTCCGACCAACCTCCCCTCTCCCCGAATGCGCTCCGCGGCCAAATCCGTGGGCAGGACGGACGCCGGCCCGGCAGGATGCTGGTGATCGGCGCGGGGGTCGCCGGCCTTGCGGTCGCGCATGCGCTCGCGGCACGTGGTGTCGACGTCACGGTCGCCGAGATCAGTGACGGAATTTTCGACAGCGCATCCTGGTTTGCCGGCGGCATGCTGGCGCCCTGGTGCGAGCGCGAGAGCGCCGAAGAGGAGGTCGTCACGCTCGGCAAGGCGGCGGCCGACTGGTGGGACCGCGCGGTGCCCGCCGAGGTACAGCGCCGGGGCACGCTCGTCCTCGCACGGCCGCGCGACGCTTCCGAACTTGCCCGTTTCGCGAGCCGCACGAGCAATCATGAAGCGGTCGACGAAGCGGCCATCGCAGCGCTGGAGCCTGATCTCGCCGGCACCTTCCGCAAAGGTCTCTATTTCTCTGGGGAAGCGCATATCGACCCGCGAAGAGTGCTTGCCGGATTGCAGAGCAGGCTCGCGGCTCAAGGCGTCACCTTTCGCTTCGCGACGGACGGACGGACCGTTCAGGGCTACGACCACGTGATCGATTGCACGGGCTTTGGTGACAGCAAGCCCGGCCTTCGTGGCGTGCGCGGCGAGATGCTCATCCTCCATGCACCGGATGTCTCGATCACCCGGCCGGTCCGGCTGCTGCACCCGCGCTTTCCCCTCTATGTCGTGCCGCGCGACGACCATCATTTCATGATCGGTGCGACCATGATCGAGACCACCGACAGCCGCCCGGTCACCGTGCGCTCGGCGATGGAGTTCCTCAACGCCGCCTATGGCCTGCATCCGGCATTCGGCGAGGCATCGATCGTCGAGATGGGCGTCGGCATCCGTCCGAGCTATCCGGACAACCTGCCGCGTGTCACCTGTGCGGGAAACACGATCTCGATCAACGGACTTTACCGCCACGGATTTCTCCTGGCGCCGGCCATGGCCGAGAAGGCCGCCGCGCTGCTCTTCAAGGACGTCGAGACATGAGGCTGACAATCAACGGACAAGACCGCGAGGTTTCCGCCGACACGCTGACGAGCCTGCTCGCCGAGCTCGAATACGAGGGGGCGTGGCTCGTGACGGCGGTCAACAGCGAGATGGTGCGGGCTACGGATCGGCCGGCCTGCCAATTAAAGGACGGCGACCGCATCGAAATCATGTCGCCGCGACAGGGAGGATAGGCATGCTGACGCTTTACGGAAAGGACCTGGCCTCGCGCCTCCTGCTCGGCACGTCGCAATACCCCTCGCCTGCAACGATGTCGGAAGCCATCCGGCAATCCGGCGCATCGGTCGTGACCGTCTCGCTCCGCCGCGAGATGTCCGGCGGACGGACGGGCGGCGACTTCTGGGGGCTCATCCAGTCGCTGGCGCTCGATGTCCTGCCGAACACGGCCGGCTGCCACTCGGTAAAGGAGGCCGTGACCACGGCGCAGATGGCGCGCGAGGTCTTCGGCACCAACTGGATCAAGCTTGAGGTCATCGGTGAGCATGACACGCTGCAGCCGGACGTATTCGGCCTGGTCGAGGCGGCGCGCATCCTGAGCGAGGATGGCTTCGCCGTGTTTCCCTATACGACGACCGATCTCGTCGTCGCCGAGCGGCTGCTAGAAGCCGGCTGCCGGGTGCTGATGCCCTGGTGTGCGCCGATCGGATCGGCCATGGGGCCTGTCGACCTCTTCGCGCTCCGCGCCATACGCGGGCATTTTCCAGAGACCCCGCTGATTATCGATGCCGGCCTCGGCCGCCCGTCGCATGCGGCACAGGTGATGGAGATGGGCTTCGACGCCGTCCTCCTCAACACCGCCGTTGCCAAGGCGGGCGACCCGGTCGGCATGGCGCGCGCCTTCGGCAAGGCGGTCGAAGCCGGGCGCGAGGCGTTCGTGTCGGGCATGCTGGAGCCGCGCGACATGGCTGCCCCTTCGACTCCGGTGATCGGCCAGGCGGTGTTCACATGAAGCTCGACCCTTTCTACCTGATCGTCGACAGCGCTGCGTGGATCGACCGGCTCGTGCCGCTCGGCGTGAAGCTCGTCCAGCTCCGCATCAAGGACAAGCCGGAGCCGATCCTCCGTGACGAGATTCGCGTTGCAAAAACGGTCTGCCGCGCGCATGGCTGCCAGCTCGTGATCAACGACTACTGGCAAATCGCCATCGAGGAAGGCTGCGATTTCGTCCATCTCGGACAAGAAGACCTTGCCGATGCCAACGTTGCGTTGATCAAGGCAGCCGGGTTGAAGCTGGGGGTGAGCAGCCACGACCACGCCGAGTTGAAGACCGCGCTGGCCGCAGGGCCGGACTATGTGGCGCTCGGGCCGGTCTTCCCGACGATACTGAAAAAGATGAAGTGGCAGCCGCAAGGTCTCGACCGGATCGCCGAATGGAAGCGACTTGTCGGCGGCCTGCCCCTGGTGGCAATCGGCGGGCTGACGCCGGAGCGGCTCGACGGCGTGTTCGGCGCTGGCGCGGACAGTGCCGCCGTCGTCACCGACATCATCACGAGTGCCGCTCCCGAGAGCCGCACCCGCGAATGGATCGAACGAACTCGAGACTATGCGCTGAAGAGCGACGCCGCCTAGCTGTCCAGCACCGAGCGGACTTTGGCTGCGACTTCCTCGATGGTGAAGGGCTTGGCGATGAAATTGACACCAGGGTCGAGCACGCCGTTATGGACCACCGCGTTGCGGGTGAAGCCGGTCGTATAAAGGACCTTGAGGTCCGGCCGCATCTTCAGCGCGGTATCGGCGAGTACGCGGCCGCCCATCTCCGGCATGACGATATCGGTGAAGAGAAGGACGATGCCGGGGTTCTCTTCGAGGAGCGCGATGGCGGCCTTGCCGCCATCCGCCGCGATGACCGAATAGCCGATCTCGCGGAGCGTATCGGCCGACAGGAGACGGACCCGCTCCTCATCCTCGACCAGCAGGATCAGTTCGCCTTCCTTGCCGGCAGGCGTGTCGGTGCGCGCCGCCGCGCGGCTCGCGACCGCCTCGCTGTTCGGGAAGTGCCGCGGCAGATAGACCTTCACCGTCGTGCCGTGACCGGGCTCGCTGTAGATCTTGATGTGGCCTTCGGACTGCTTGACGAAGCCGAAGACCTGGCTGAGGCCAAGCCCGGTACCCTTGCCGACGCCCTTGGTGGTGAAGAAGGGATCGAACGCCTTTGCGACGATGTCCGGGCTCATGCCGACACCGGTGTCGGTGACGGCGACCAGCACATACTGGCCGGAGCGAACCGAGTCATGTTCCGCGGCATAGCGCTCGTCGAGATGGACGTTGGCGGTCTCGATGGTGATCTTGCCGCCGTCGGGCATGGCATCGCGGGCGTTGACGGCGAGGTTGATGACCGAGTTCTCGAGCTGGCTGGGATCGGCGGAGACGCGCCACAGGCCGCCGGCGAGCACGGTCTCGACTTCCACCATCTCGCCAAGCGTCCGGTGGAGGATTTCCGACATGTCGGAGACCATCTTGTTGGCATCGACCGGCTCGGGGGCGAGCGGCTGCTGGCGCGCGAAGGCGAGCAGGCGCCTGGTGAGGGTCGCGGCGCGCTCGGCGGCCTCCGAGGCGCCGTCGAGATACTTGCCGATGTCGTAGTCGCCATTGGCCATGCGCCGGCGCACGAGGCCGATCGCCGAGATGACGACGGCAAGCATGTTGTTGAAATCATGTGCTATGCCGCCGGTGAGCTGGCCGATCGCCTCGATCTTCTGCATCTGGCGGATCTGGCTCTCGGCCGCCAAGCGGCTCGCCATTTCCTCGGTCAGGCGATTGTTGGCCTCCTCGAGCGAGCGACCGCGGCTTTCCAGCGCCAGGCGCTGCCGGCGCTTCTCGGCAAAGGCAAGCAGGCCGAACAGCAAGACACCGAAAGCGACGCCGCCGACGCCGAAGCGAAGCAGCATGTTGGCGCGCGACACTTCTTCGGCAAGACTCGTCCGCCAGGCGGCCTGGCGCTGGCGCATGCGCTCGACCGTGGCGCGGACGTCGTCCATCAGCAGACGGCCCTTGTCGCTGTTGACGATCGCGACGGCCTCGGCGAGGCGGCCGACATTGGCGAGGTCGATCGTCTGCTGCACCTCGGCGAGCTTCTGCGGGATCACCTCTTTGAGACGCGCGAAATCCGCCTCCTGCGCGTCATCGTCCGCAACCACCGCTTCGACCGCCCGGATCCGGTCGGGAACGGCTGCCGCGACGGCTTCGTAAGGGGCGAGATATTGGCGGTCATGGGTGAGCAGGTAGCCGCGCTGGCTCGTCTCGATATCCTTGATGGTCGAGAAAAGCAGGCTCAGGCGAAGGCTCGATTCGAAGACCCGCGCCTGGCGCGCGGTGCTCCGCTCGGTGATGGCGGTCAAGAACACGACGCCCACGACCATCCCCACCAGGAGCAGGCCCCCGGCCGTCAAAAGATAGATCGGCGTGCGTTTGATGAAGGTCGAAACCATTGAAATGGAAGACAGAATTGCGGGCGATTCTGCGAGGACAATAGCGAAGCCGTGGTTTTCGCGGAAGGGGACGGCGGCGAGGCGCCGCGGATCAATTCTGCACGGGGGCGTTCTTGCGCTAAAATCATCGGCGAAGGGACTCACCCCGTGCCACAGCGCCCGACCTCCCCGTCCGACGGCGGCTTCTGCCGCGATTGCCTCGAACCGGCCGCGTCGGGCGCCGGGCGCTGCCGCGCCTGCGGCAGCCCGCGCCTGAAGCTGCATGACGAGATTTTCAGCCTCACCATCGCCCATCTCGACTGCGACGCCTTCTATGCGGCGATCGAGAAGCGCGACGACCCGTCGCTCGCCGACAAGCCGGTCATCGTCGGCGGCGGCAAGCGCGGCGTGGTGGCCACGGCCTGCTATGTGGCGCGCATCCACGGCGTCCGCTCGGCGATGCCGATGTTCAAGGCGCTCGCCGCCTGCCCGCACGCGGTGGTGATCAAGCCCGACATGGAAAAATACGCCAGGGTCGGGCGCGAGGTGCGCGCCCTCATGCTGGAACTGACGCCGCAGGTCGAGCCGCTGTCGATCGACGAGGCATTCATGGACCTCTCCGGCACCGAGCTCCTGCACCATGCGCCGCCGGCCCTCTCGCTGGCGCGGCTGGCGCGGCTGGTGGAGAACGAGATCGGCATCACCGTCTCGATCGGCCTCTCCTTCAACAAGTTCCTGGCCAAGGTCGCGTCGGAGTTCGAAAAGCCGCGCGGCTTCTCGGTGATCGGGCGCGGCGAAGCGGTCGAATTCCTGCGGACGCAGCCGGTCGGGCTGATCTGGGGCGTTGGCAAGGCGATGCAGGCGCGGCTCGCGTCCGACGGCATCGCGACGATCGGCGCGCTGCAGCGGATCGAGGAAAGCGAGCTGGCGCGGCGCTACGGATCGATGGGCTTGCGGCTGTCGCGCCTGTCGCGGGCCGAGGATTACCGCACCGTCGATCCACGCGGCGAAGCGAAGAGCGTCAGCGCCGAGACGACCTTCGACACCGATATAGCCGATGCCAAGGCGCTCCGTTCGATCCTGCGCGCGCTGTCGGAAAAGGTCTCGCGGCGACTCAAGAAATCGGGCCTCGCCGGACGGACACTGACGCTGAAACTCAAGACGGCCGACTTCCGTATCCGGACGCGGAGCCGCCAGCTTGCCGATCCGACGCAACTCGCCGACCGCATCTTCACGGCGGGCGCCGACCTCCTCGCCCGGGAGACCGACGGCACGCGCTTCCGGCTGCTCGGCATCGGCATCGCCGATTTCTTCGATCCGCAACTCGCCGACCCGGCCGACCTCGTCGATCCCGGCGCCGGCCGGCGGGCGAAAGCGGAAGCTGCGATCGACCGTATCCGCGAGAAGTTCGGCAACGAGGCGGTGGAGACGGGACTGGTGTTCGACGGGCCGCGACGGCCGCGGAAAGGCCACCCGTATGGGTAGAGTCGTAGGGCGGATTAGCCGAAGGCGTAATCCGCCTTTTCGCGCGCAACGGCGGATTACGCTGCGCTAATCCGCCCTACGGTTTAGCCGTTGGGCAGGCCTTGGCGGGGATCATGTCGAGGTCGGCGAGGCGGCCGACGATGGCGAAGTCGCCGTAGTCGATCTTGAGGTGGCGGCTGACGCCGTTCTCGTAGAGGACGAAGGACATGACGTAGATCGGGGTCTGCTCGCCCTCGCCCTGATTGTCGAAATAGCTGACCGTCACCGGCCAGTGCATGAGGCCAGCGACACCGGCGTCCGTCGCCGCGGTCTCGTCGCCGATGTCATGGGTGGCATTGCTGCCCTTGCCGATGACGACGGCGGTCGAATAGACGGTCTCGCCATCCTCCGAGCCGTCATAGACGTCCATCTGGAAGAAGCTTTCCCCGCGATGCGCCGCCTCGATGATCTTCTCGATCTGCTCGGTCGGGAAGACGACGGAGTCGTCGAGCAGAAACTGCTTCTCGCCGGGACGGGTCAGGGCGACGTCGACACCTTGCTCGGTGCGGCTCGCGGTGCCCTTCGATTCTTCGGTGAGCGCCTCGTCGACAAAGGTCTCGTTGGTGAATTTGAAGCCGTCGCCGTCGCCTTCCTCGAAAGTCGTGGTGCGCGCATCGGTGACGCGGCGGGCGCCCTCCGGGTCGGCGATCTCGGTGACGAAGCGGAGCGCGACCGAATAGCCGCCGCAGGACGAGCCGGTGAATTCCATGACGATGCGGCCGTTGAGATCGGCGAGATCTGTGGAATCGTTGGTTTTGTCGAGGACGAGATCATAGACGGCGCGATAGGTCGCCAGCGCCACACCCGCCGAGAAAGCGGGAGTGCCCGCGCCAGCGAGTGCGGCCAGAGCGGCCGACAAGGCGATGAAGCAGCGAACCATCCAAACCCCCAATCCGGTCCAGCCACTTCGTCTCGAAACATGGCGGAAGCGCGGCGTCAAGAGAGGTTATACGCTACCCTTGCGAGAGCAGGCATTTTGCGCGACACAGCCTTTCGGATTTTTTTCGGGGAGAATGGCGATGGCGTACGAAACCGAAGCGCGCCTCACGGCGCTCGGCATCGAGCTGCCGCCGGTGCCGGCCCCGGCCGCGAATTACATACCCTTCGTCACCAGCGGCAAGCTGATCTTCGTTTCCGGCCAGATTCCGGTGACCCCGCAGGGCGTCCAGTATGTCGGCAAGGTCGGCCGCGAATATTCGATCGAGGACGGCCAGAAGGCGGCGAAGATCTGCGCCATCAACATCCTCGCCATCATGAAGAGCGCCGCCGGCGGCTTCGACGGAATCGCCCGGATCGTCAAGGTCACCGGCTTCGTCAACACCGCCGTCGACTTCAACGAACCGCAGAAGGTGGTGAACGGTGCCTCCGACTTCTTCGTCGAGATCCTCGGCGAGCGCGGGCGGCACGCGCGCTCGGCAATCGGCGTCGCCACCCTGCCCTTCGGCGTCGCCGTCGAGGTCGAAGCGATCGTCGAACTGACCTGAGCCGGATCGTGCCAGACTGGCTGAGCGCCCGGCCTATCGCCCACCGCGCCTTCCACGATCGTGCGGCGCGGCGCATCGAGAATACGATGTCGGCCGTGACGGCGGCGATCGAGCGCGGCTTCGCGATCGAGGTCGACCTGCAGCTCACCGCCGACGAACAGGCGATCGTCTTCCATGACGATGCGCTGGACCGGCTGACCGAGGCGAGCGGCCGCGTCGACCGCATGGCGCTTTCGGCGATCCGCAATGTCCGCTTTCGCGAGGGCGACGACCGCATCCCGACTTTCGAGGAATTGCTCGAAGAGGTCGCCGGCCGCGTGCCGCTGGTGATCGAACTGAAGAGCGCCTGGACCGGGGACCGGCGGCTGGAGCGGCAGGTCGCCGCCACACTCGGCGACTATGCCGGGCCGGCGGCGGTTATGTCCTTCGACCCGGCGTCGATGCGGGCGATGCGCTACCTCCTGCCACATATCCCGCGCGGCTTGATCGCCGACCGGTTCCGCAAGGAAGACTGGCCGGAGATCCCGGCGCATTACCGCTTCGCGCTTCGCCATCTCGTCGCCGCGAGCTATGTCGCGCCGAGCTTCATCGCCTATGACGTGCACGCCCTGCCCGCCTCGGCGCCGCTGATGCTCCGCTACATGCTCAACCTCCCGCTCCTCACCTGGACGGTGCGCACAGCCGAGGACCGCGCCGTCGCGGCGCGTTGGACGAACCAGATGATTTTCGAGGGGTTCGATCCGGGGGTTGTTGTTGGTAGCGAATAGCGAATGGCGAGTAGTTAAATCCCTCGGCGTCATCGGCCGAATGGGTTGGACGATCTAGCCTCAAACCGAAGCGCCCTAGATAATATAGCTGGCGCTTCCTCCCCGAGCCCTTCAATCGATGCCCGATTCCGACACGTCCGAAGCCAGCCTCCGCGTCGTCTCCTCGCTGAAGGAGGTCGCGCGGGCGGACTGGGATGCCTGCGCCAATCCCGGCTGGCCTTCTGTCGGGCCGCTCTGCGATAGGCGTCCCGCGATCGACGGCGTCACCTACAACCCCTTCATTTCGCATGATTTCCTGTCAGCGCTGGAAGAGTCCGGGGCGGCCACCGGCAAAACCGGATGGCTCGGGCAGCATCTCGTGCTCGACGACACGGCGGGCAAGCCCGTGGCGATCCTGCCCTGCTACCTGAAATCGCATTCGATGGGAGAGTATGTCTTCGACCATGCCTGGGCGGACGCCTTCGAGCGCGCCGGCGGGCGCTACTATCCAAAGCTGCAGGCTTCGGTGCCCTTTACGCCGGTCAGCGGGCGGCGGCTCCTGGTGCGGCCGGGCGAGGACGCCGACCGCCATCGGGCGACGCTCGCCGCGGGCGGCATCGCGCTTGCCGAGAGGCACGGCGTCTCCTCCCTGCATGTGACCTTCGCAACGGAGGCGGATATCGAGGTGCTGAAGGCGTCCGACTATCTCGTCCGCACCGACCAGCAGTTCCATTTCGTCAACGAGAATTATCGCGACTTCGACGACTTCCTCGAGCAGCTTGCCTCGCGCAAGCGCAAGGCGATCCGGCGCGAACGCCGTGATGCGCTGGAGGGCGGGATCGAGGTCGAGCATCTCACCGGCCGCGATCTGACGGAGGATTCCTGGGACGCCTTCTTCGCCTTCTATATCGACACCGGCTCACGGAAATGGGGCCAGCCCTATCTCAACCGCCGCTTCTTCTCGCTGCTTGGCGAGAGGATGGCCGACCGCATCCTGCTCATCCTCGCCAAGCGGAACGGACGGCCGATCGCGGGAGCGCTCAACCTGATCGGCTCGAATACGCTCTATGGCCGCTATTGGGGAACGCTGGAGGAGCAGCCCTTCCTGCATTTCGAGGTCTGCTACTATCAGGCCATCGACTGGGCGATCCGGCACGGCCTGCCGCATGTCGAGGCCGGGGCGCAGGGCGAGCACAAGCTGGCGCGCGGCTACCGGCCGACGACCACCCATTCGGCGCATTGGATCGCCAACAAGTCTTTTCGGAAGGCGGTCGCCGATTTCCTCAGCCGCGAGCGGCGTCAGGTCGCCCGCGACGGTGAGGCGCTGGCCGAGTTCATGCCGTTCCGGAAGGAATAGCTGCGCGGACCAAGGGATAGCGTTTTTTCGCTGAACCAGCTAAACACCCGCGTAAGGTGGTGGCGGGGCCACGATGCTATTGGAGATTGTCTGGTCGGCGATGATCGCCGGTTTGTTCTTTTCCGAAAGGCATCATTCGTATTTCTATTTTCCCCTGGCGGGTTTCGCTTTCATAGCCGCCGTCATTCTGTTCTTCGACGGCGACGCGCTTCGGGCAAGCCTGCTGGCCGGACTGCTCATCGCGACGATCGTGATTGTTTCCCTGGCCAAATACCGTCTGACGGGAAGCGGGCTCATTGCCGACGACATTACGCTTTTGGTGCGGAGCCGGGCACTGCCGCTCTTCAGGAGCTATCCGCGCGAGATAGCGATGGCAGCCCTCTTTCTTGCTGGCCTCGTGGCCGCGGTGACGGCAATTGCGGCGGGCATCGACGACTAACATCCAGTTTCTCTGGCCGGCCGGCTTACGACGCTTGGCCTTGCCACGGCTGCATTCGCCCTCGCTTATCTCGCCAAGGGCAACAAGCACCTGAACGCAAATGTCACGCGAAACGGAACGCCGCTTTCGACCTTTCTCACAACATGCATCTGGCTCCTGTCGCGGCGTCCCTCCGGATGGATGACAATGTCGGACGTCGCGGCAACGCCACTCGGACTGCCGGCCAGCTCCAGCATCATGCCCGCGCTCCTGCCGGATATCATCGTCGTCCAGCATGAATCGACCTTCGATCCGCGCCTCTACGGTCTACCGGTGACGGACGAGATCGCGGCCTTCTTCAAGCCGGCCGGCGCCATTGCCGGCAGGCTGCATGTGGACTGCTTCGCGGCGGCCTCGTGGAAGAGCGAGTTTGCATTCGTCACGGGTGTCTCCGCCCTCGCCTTCGGCCCAAACAACTGGCGGATATTCTTCCACGGCGCCGGCCGCTTCCGGCATACGCTGCCGCTCTGGCTACGCAGCCTCGGCTATTCGACAGGCATGACGAGCACGGCGCGGAGCGGCTTCCTGAACAACGACGCCTTCTATCGCGAAGCCGGCGTGACACATCGCATATTCAGGGACGACTTTCCGCCCCCACCCTCCGATCAACGCACCGCCTGGCAGGACGATCACGACGAAGGATTCTTCAATGCGTCCCTGGATGCGCTGGCGTCCCGCATGGATAGCGCGCCCCGCTACATCCACATCCTGACCAATTATAATCACGGCTCTCATCTGAAGCAGAAGGCACCGGCCGATCGCTCGGCGGATCGGCAGTTCGCGCTGGAAGCCTTGCCCATGCCGAAATATGGCGAGTATTTCGCGCGACTTGCCGTCTCCGCAGCCGCTTATGAGGCGCTCAAGAAAAGACTGGAAGGTCAAATCCCGCGCCGGCCGACGATCCTGGTGCGCTATGGCGACCATCAGCCGGCCTTCGCTGCTGCGATTACCGGGCGGCTCAGTCTGTCTGCGGACGAGTCGGAGCGCTTCGAGACCTTCTATGCGATCGAAGGCATCGGTTTCGAACTCGATCGATCCCTCGTGCCGACCGATCCGCTCGATCTCGCTTTCCTCGGTACGGTCCTGCTCGGGGCAGCCGGGCTTCCCCACGATCCGGTCTTCGCAGCCCGGGCGAGCCTCCTGCCGGAGTGCCCAGCCGGAGTGCGGAAGCGCCTATTTTGCGACGAAGTCTGCGGCCAAGGCGGGCCTCCACCGAACGATGATCGACCGCGCCATGATCGTTACCGGTTGAGAGGAGCGAATAGGGAGTAGCGAAATAGCGAGTAGTGAATAGAAAACGGCTCCGTTATTCGCTAGTCCCTATTCGCTATTCGCCATTTCGCTTCCGGAGGTCCGCCATGCCGATGACCGCCTATGACGACAAGAATATCTTCGCGCGCATCCTGCGCGGCGAAATCCCCTCGCACCGCGTCTATGAGGACGACCAGGTCGTCGCCTTCATGGATGTGATGCCGCAGGGCGCCGGCCACACGCTGGTGGTGCCGCGGGCGCCGTCGCGAAACCTGCTCGACGCGGACCCGGCCGTCATCGGCGGCGTGATTGCGATCGTCCAGAAGATCGCCCGGGCCGTGAAGGAGGCGTTCGCGGCTGACGGCGTGACGATCATGCAGTTCAACGAGGCGGCAGCCGGACAGACCGTATTCCACCTGCATTTCCACGTCATCCCCCGCTTCGAGGGCGTCGCCCTTCAGCGGCATTCGGGAGAGATGGAAAAGCCGGAGGTGCTTTCGGCGAATGCCGAGAAGGTGAAGAGGGTGTTGGGGTAGCCACCTTCTACGCTAGATAAAAAGCCCTCCCCCAGCCATGGGAGAGGGCTTTGTTGTTTGTCGGCGGGCGATCAGCCGGTCTTCAGCGGCACCTTCGGCACCAGGCCGCGCTTGCCGCCTTCGGGCGGCTTATCGTCCGGCTTCTTGGCGACGGCCTGGGCGGGCTTGACGACGCGCTTGCGCGGCGCGCGCTGCTTGCGCTCGACCACCGGTTCCGGCTTGGGCATGACCGGTCCGTCCTCGATGGCCTCTAGGTCGAGGGTCTGCTCGCCCTTGTCATCGGTCTTGACCTTGATCTTGACCGTGCCGCCTTTCTTAAGCTTGCCGAACAGCACCTCGTCGGCGAGCGGCTGCTTGATGTGCTCCTGGATGACGCGGGACAGCGGCCGCGCGCCCATGCGGCTGTCATAGCCTTTCTCGGCGAGCCATTTCACCGCCTCCTCCGAGAGTTCGAAGGTGACGCCGCGGTCGGCGAGTTGGGCTTCAAGCTGCAGGACGAACTTCTGCACCACCTGATACACGACTTCCGGCGGCAGATTGCCGAAGGGCACGATCGCGTCGAGGCGGTTGCGGAACTCCGGTGCGAAGAGCCGGTTGATCGCTTCCTGGTCGTCGCTGTCGCGCTGCGACTTGCCGAAGCCGATCGCCGCCCTGGCGAGATCGGCGGCGCCCGCATTGGTCGTCATGATCAGGATGACGTTGCGGAAATCGACCTGCTTGCCGTTGTGGTCGGTCAGCTTGCCGTGGTCCATGACCTGCAGAAGGATGTTGAACAGGTCCGGATGCGCCTTCTCGATCTCGTCGAGGAGGAGGACGCAATGCGGATGCTGGTCGACGCCGTCCGTGAGCAGGCCGCCCTGGTCGAAACCGACATAGCCGGGAGGCGCGCCGATCAGCCGCGAGACGGTGTGACGTTCCATATATTCCGACATGTCGAAGCGGATCAGCTCGACGCCGAGCGACAGTGCGAGCTGGCGCGCGACTTCGGTCTTGCCGACGCCGGTCGGGCCCGAGAACAGGTAGGAGCCGATCGGCTTCTCCGGTTCGCGCAGGCCGGCGCGGGCGAGCTTGATCGCCGAGGCGAGCTTCTCGATCGCCTTGTCCTGGCCGTAGACGACGCGCTTCAGCGTCTCGTCGAGATGCCGGAGCACGACGGCGTCGTCCTTGGAGACGGTTTTCGGCGGGATGCGGGCCATCGTGGCGATGGTCTCCTCGATCTCCTTGACGCCGATGGTCTTGCGCCGCTTGTTCTCGGGCAGGAGCATCTGCGAGGCGCCGGTCTCGTCGATGACGTCGATCGCCTTGTCGGGCAGCTTGCGGTCATTGATGTAGCGGGCCGACAGCTCGACCGCGCTCTTGATCGCATCGCTGGTGTAGCGGACGCGGTGATACTCCTCGAAATAGGGTTTGAGGCCCTTCAGGATCTCGATCGCATCGGGGATCGTCGGCTCGTTGACGTCGATCTTCTGGAAGCGGCGGACGAGCGCCCGGTCCTTCTCGAAGAACTGACGATATTCCTTGTAGGTGGTCGAGCCGATGCAGCGGATCGTGCCCGAAGCCAGAGCCGGCTTCAGGAGATTCGACGCGTCCATGGCGCCGCCCGAGGTCGCACCGGCGCCGATCACCGTGTGGATCTCGTCGATGAACATGATGGCGCCGGGGAACTCCTCGATCTCCTTGATGACCTGCTTCAGGCGCTCTTCGAAGTCGCCGCGATAGCGGGTGCCGGCGAGCAACGTGCCCATGTCGAGCGAGAAGACCACCGAAGTTGCCAGCACTTCGGGGACCTGCCCCTCGACGATGCGCTTGGCGAGGCCTTCGGCGATCGCCGTCTTGCCGACGCCGGGGTCGCCGACCAGGAGGGGATTGTTCTTCTGCCGGCGACAGAGGACCTGAATCGTGCGGTTGATCTCGTTCGCGCGGCCGATCAGCGGATCGATCTTGCCCTTCTTGGCCTTGTCGTTGAGGTTGACGCAATAGGCTTCGAGCGCATCCGCCTTCTTCTTGCTGCCGCCGGATTCCTCGCTGCCCTCGACCGAAGCGGACTCGTCGTCGACGCCGCGCACGGGGCGGCTCTCGGACATGCCGGCACGCTTGGCGATGCCGTGGCTGATGTAGTTGACCGCGTCGTAACGGGTCATGTCCTGCTCCTGCAGGAAATAAGCGGCGTGGCTTTCGCGCTCGGCGAAAATCGCGACGAGCACGTTGGCGCCGGTCACCTCTTCGCGGCCAGACGACTGGACATGGATGACGGCGCGCTGAATGACGCGCTGGAAGCCCGCGGTCGGCTTCGAATCCTCGTCCGAGCCGGTCGCGAGATTGGCGAGCTCGGTGTCGATATATTCGACGAGGTTGCGGCGCAGGAGGTCCAGATCGACGTTGCAGGCGCGCATGACCGCGGCCGCGTCCTGATCATCGACCAGCGCGAGAAGCAGATGTTCGAGCGTCGCATATTCCTGGTGACGCTCGCTTGCGAGCGCCAGAGCCTGGTGCAAAGCCTTTTCAAGGCTGCGGGAGAATGAAGGCAATGGACGACCTCACTTTTTTTCCATCACGCATTGAAGCGGGTGCTGGTGCTTGCGCGCGAAATCCATGACCTGCGTGACCTTGGTCTCGGCCACTTCATAGGTAAAAGTCCCGCACTCCCCGACACCATGCTGATGCACATGCAACATGATGCGTGTCGCCTCCTCACGGTCCTTTTGAAAGAACCGCTCCAACACATGAACGACGAACTCCATCGGCGTGTAGTCGTCGTTGAGTATCAAGACCCGATAGAGGCTCGGCCGTTTGGTGCGCGACCGCGTCTTGGTGGCGATGCCGGTTCCGTTATCGCCGTCTTCGGGTCGACGAATCGGGTTGCTCATACGCAGCTCGAAAGACATCGATCTTAGGGAATCCTGCCGCCAAACGCCGGTAGGCACAATGCGGTTCTTTTGAAAATTCACGGGACCCTGACCGCCCAGCCAACGGCGCCGCGAGCCTGAGCCAGCGACGCCCCATTATCTAGGAAGCCCCGACCAAAATTAAAGCCATGGCCGCCTCCCCGCTGGAACTTCTATTCGATCCGGCAGCAGAAGGGAAAGAAAGGCCCGCTGACGCCCGGGGTGGCGGTCGGCGTGAAGGTGAAATCATGCATGTTGTCGCCCTCGTCCCGGCAGCCGGCCGGCGTATAGGCGACCGCGCCGGCGACGCCGTGGCTGGTGACGAGCGTCCATGGACTGGACGAGGTAAAAGAGACCGATCCCGGCGTCGTGACGATGCTGCCCCCGGAGAAGGCGTCGACGAAATTCGCCGTCATCGTCTCGCCAGCGCAGGAAAGCTCCAGCGCCCAGTTCGGCTCGAAGCCAGGGCAGATCATCTTCTGACCGAGCGGAACGAGGCCATTGCACGAAATATCGGCCGCCTGCCCCGGCAGCGGGACGGCAAAGGCAAGCAAGGCAAACGCATAAAGACTGCGGTTTTTCGCCAGCATCGGACCCCTCCTCGTGCTGCTGAACCCGGCACAGAGGCGAGTTTGAGAGCGGGTGGAGTCTTCTTTAAGGCGAGGTTCGGCGGCCATGACCGCACCTGCGGCTTGCCGAAAAACAAAAGGGCACGCCTGAGCGTGCCCTTGGTAGCCACAGCCGGGAAAGCCTACTTGGGGAATTTGCCGAAGACGGTCTCGTAGGGCTTGTAGGCGTCCTTGGTCATGCCGGTGAAGATCTCACCGAACTTGGTCATCTGGCCGACATAGCCCTCATAAGCGGTGCGGACGAAATCCGACTGCACTTCGATGGCCTTGTCGAGGCTCTGGACGCCCAGCAGTTTCTCGAAAGCGGCGCTGCCGGCCTCGAAAGACTTCTTCGAGTAGTCGGCGGTCTCCGAGGCGATCGCCTGGAAACCCTTGGTAACGGCACCGGCGCTCTTCAGCGCGATGTCGACATTGTCCTTGCTCAGCTTCTGAATGTCGTCAAAACCGTTGATCATGATGCGTCCTCACCAGCGCCGGAAAGCGCGCCTCTATTTCGGTACAGCCTTATATGTGCATCGCAACATTAGCGTCAAGTATATTGTGCATCGCACAAAATCCAGGCCTATAGGCGGCTGTCGCAGTTTCGCCCCAGAAAGAGGCTTTACGGTTTCGTAACCTAGCCTCCATACTGTTCCTTCACGAGACGAGCACGGGGCGCTCATGGAACGGCACCCTCCTTCTGGACCGATGTCCGAGGCCGATGCAGCTTGGTATTATGCCGGCACTTTGAGCCGGAAATTCCAGCCAAGCTGTTGAAAAGCCATCGGTTTGTTCGTTTGAAAAAATGGCGTTGCCTTCGGAAGCCGGCGTGTTGGGCAAAGGTCGGCGGGATGCGGAGTTTTTTTGTTGATGCATGATCGATTCGTAACTTCGCGGCGCCCGGCCCTGCAAAAAGCACGAGGCCTCGCAGTCGCGGCGCTCGTGGCAGGCGTTGCCTTCGTGCATGCCGCACCTGCGTCGGCGGCCCCGAATGCCGCGATCATCATCGACGGCAAATCCGGCAAGGTCCTCTATTCCAGCAACCCGGACGCCAAACGCCATCCGGCGTCGCTCACCAAGATGATGACCCTCTACATGCTCTTCGAAGCGATGGAGAGCGGCCAGACGGGTCTCAAGACCAAGATCAAGGTTTCCTCGCATTGCGCCGGCCAGGCGCCGTCCAAGCTCGGCTTCAAGGCCGGGCAGACGATCGGCGCCGAGGACGCGATCCTCGCCCTCGTCACCAAGTCGGCGAACGATGTCGCCTGCGCCATCGGCGAATATCTCGGCGGCACGGAAAGCGGCTTCGCCAAGAAAATGACGAAGCGCGCCGGCACGCTCGGCATGACCAAGACGGTCTTCCGCAACGCCTCCGGCCTGCCCGACCCGGCCCAGATCACAACCGCACGCGACATGGCCACGCTCGGCCGGGCGCTGCAGGAGCATTTCCCGGCGAAGTACAAGTATTTCTCCAGCCGTTCCTTCAAGTGGAAGGGCCAGACGATCGGCAACCACAACCGGCTGCTCGGCCGCGTGGATGGCGTCGACGGCATCAAGACCGGCTATACCCGCGCCTCGGGCTTCAATCTCGTCACCTCGGTCAAGAGCGACAATCGTTACGTGATCGGCGTCGTGCTCGGCGGTGATTCCGGCAAGGCCCGCGACAACCGCATGGCCGAGCTGATCAAGGACTACATGCCGAAGGCGACGAAGGGCGCGCGCAGCGCGCCGATGATCGCCGGCGCACCGACCTTCGACGGCAGCCAGCTTGTCGCCTATGCCGAGAGCGACGCCCCGGTCCCGCCGAAGCGGCCGCTCGCCGCCGAACCGATCACGACGGCTTCGGTCGTCGGCGCCAACTCGATTTTCGCGCTTGCCGCAGCCGACGACAAGGGCGACGCCTCGGCTTCCGACGAGATCGACGTCGAGACCGTCACCTCGGCCGTGATCGCCTCCGAGCGGGCCGAGCCGCAGCCTATCGAAGCGGTGATCGAAGAGATGCCGGCGCCGGTCGAAGTCGCCTCGCTCGCAGAAGAGCCGGTTTCCGCTCCGCAGGAGCCCATCGCCAGCGGCTGGAAGATCCAGCTCGCGGCGACGCCAACCGAAGGTTCCGCCAAGGAAATCCTTGAGCGGGCGCAAGCCAAGGCGCCGAAGGCGCTGGGCAGCGCCTCGCCCTACACCGAGACGGTGGTCAAGGAAAACGTCACCCTCTACCGGGCCCGCTTTGCCGGCTTTGCCGACAAGGACGACGCCCGCGCCGCCTGCGCACAACTGACCAAGCAGAAATTCGCCTGCCTAGCCTTAAGCGATTGAGACGACGCTCATCTCGTCGGGGTCCATAGTAATGTGTAACGGATCTAGCGATGATTGCCGAGAAGCCAGTCCTTAGCCTCGTTGATCCTGGCCGCCAGGAACGTCGAGCCACCCCGATCGGGGTGGACCATCTTCATCAAGCGCCTGTGCGCAGCCCGGATTTCCGCCTTATCGGCGCCGGCCGCAAGGCCAAGGATCTCATAGGCCTGCTGGTCAGTCATGGGGCCCGCATCCGACGCGCTGCGCGCCCCCGCTGCACCATCCGCCTCGACGTCTTCACGCCAGCCGGGCATCCGGCGGTCGAGATAAGCTTCGACGAGGGCTAGGCTCTCCTGATCCGCTGCGACTTCGTCGCGGAGGGCCATGAGCGCCGCCTTGTCGAGCTCGTCGAGCATCCGGCCGGAAAAACTGCCGCGCAGCACCTCGCCGTTCAGCGTGCCGCTGTCATGGTCGAGGCGCATCCGGAGATAACGCGAGCGCACCGTCGAGTCCGTGCCGGCGCTGCGGGCATGGCCGCCGAGATCGATCGGGCCGATGCGGCCCGTGGAGATTGCCGAGACGCCCAGTGCGACGAGCATTAGGCCGAGGCCAAAGCGGCCGGCAAAGGCAAAGACACCCCCGATGACCAACAAGGCAAAGCCCGCCGTATAGCGGATGATCCGCATCAGCGTGCGCGGATCCGTGCCGACAAAGGCGCGACCGGCTACGAGAAGAAGCCCAAGGAAGGCGAAGCCGCCGAGAATATAGACCATGTCGTCCGGGGCACGGTCCGCTTCAAACGAAGCGGATCGCTCCCCTATCTCCCTGACCTGGGCAAGGCCGGCCGGAAGGCCGGTCGCCGTTTTTACCCGCCATCAGCGCAACTGCTCGAGCAGCCGCTTGCCGCCGGCGCCGCTGTGGCTGGCGAGGGCCTTGACCCCGCCGGCGGCGAAAGCGGCGGCAGCGCGCAGGAGTTCACGGAGCTGGCCGGCGGCATTCGCGTCGAAACGGGCATAGGCGCCGCCGGTCAGGCGGGCGATCTCGCGGAAGCCGCGCTCGACCGTCGCGTCCCTGCCCTCCTGGAAGACGAAGGCGCGCGTTCCGAGGAGCCCAAGCTCGCCAGCCTTCTGGGCAAGCGCGTCGATCGGCTCTTCCAGCGCATCGCCGACATAGACCAGCGCCGCGACCTTCTTTTTGCCGGTCTCCTTGCGGGCATGGGTGAGGACCTTGCCGATCTGGGTCTGGCCACCGCGGCAATCGATGGCCGTCATCAGGCTGCTCAAAGTATGGCCGTCGGCGACCCAGCGGCTTGCCCGGCATTCGCCGAAGCCGCGGAAATAGACGAGCTGGATTTCGAGGCCGCCGATGCGGCCGGCCTCCTCGAACATCTCCGCCTGGAGCTTGCAGGCAGCGTCCCAGGTCGGCTGGCGGCTCATGGTCGCGTCGAGCGCCATGATCAGGCGCCCACGCCCCTCGCCGGCCGGCGCGATCGATTTCGCCTGGGCGAGAAACGCGTCAATCGCGCTCCGCGACGACTTTTCGGCCGGTGTTTCGGCAGGCGTTTTCACCTGCCGTGGCGCAAGCGGCCTCGCTTTATCATCTGCCGGCATCACAGGAACCTTCGAGTCCGGCCGCCGTCGGGGCAGCCCTTCACCGCATCATGTGGCGCTCTAGCGGCGGGATGCAACGGTCCCGGCAGCGGCGATCGTCGAGCCATCCTCGGTCGGGCCGCGGTCATTGGCGGGACTCGACATCGGCTTCTGCTCGCCGCGGCGGCGGGCGGTCGGCAGGTTGAGCATATCGATAAGGCTGCGAATTTCGCGGCGGGCCGATAGATGCGACAGGGTCGGCTCGCTGCCGAGCGTCGTCTTGTCGAGGCGGTCGAGCGCCGTCAGGCCGCGCGGGAACAGCTCGCGGAAGATAAGCCGCTCCGAGATGCCGGCGGCCATGCGGAAATCGATCTGGCCGGACAGGACCTCGAGATTGCGGACGAGGTGGCGCCGGTTGCGGCTGTCCAGCGTCGACAGGCGGTTGCGGACGATGACCCAGTCCATGGCGCGGTCGTCGACGAGCTGGCGCTGCTTGCGCGCATCGGCGACGAGTTCCGAATAATGGCTGGGCGACTTGATGTCGAAGGTCTCGGGATCGACCTGCGCCAGCACGTCGAAGTCGATGAAGGAGTCGTTGATCGGCGTGATCAGTGTATCGGCCATCGCATGGCTGACGCGCATCAGGTAGGAGTTCGCGCCGGGCGTATCGACGACGACGAAGTCGTAGCCATGCTCGGTGCGGCTGATCGCTTCGGCGAAGGCGCGGAACTCGCGGCCCTCGATGTCGGAAACCAGTTCGCCGGTCGCGAGCGGCACGGTGAAATGCCTCGGCATCTCCAGCGCAACGCTGGTCTTGCGCGCCCACCAGGCGCGGTTTTCGATATAGCGGGTGAGCGTCCGCTGACGCCCGTCCGTGTCGATCGACGCGACGCGCGCGCCCTCCTTGAGGAGAGCGACGATGATATGCATCGCGGTGGTCGATTTGCCCGAGCCACCCTTCTCGTTGCCGAGCACGATGACGTGAGCCGGGTCGGCCTTGCGTGAATCGCTTGTCATTCTCAACCCATAAATGATTCTGGCCGGAGTTTGACCGTCCTATTCGGCCCCGACAAGCGGCGCGGCCGCAATCGCCGACACATCGGCGCCGCCGGCGGTTCCCGCCGGCCGCGGCGCGGCGCCGGGAAGGTCGAGGCTTTCGATCAGTTCGCGGACCTCGCGGCGGGCCGCGAGATGCGAGATCGACGGCGCGCGACCGAGCGTCTTGCGGTCGAGGCTGTCGAAAACAGTGAGGCCGAGCAGGAAGAGCTCGCGAAAGATAACCCGCTCGGAAATGCCGTCGGCAAGCCGGAAACCCAGCACCTCTGCAAGATTCCGCAGCCCGTGGATCACGTCGCGCTGATTGCGGCTCGCCAGCGTCGAGAGGCGGTTGCGGACCACCACCCAGTTCGGCCGGACGCCGTCGACCGTGTGGCGGTAGTGGCGGGCATCGGTGACGAGAGCCGCATAATGACTCGTCTCGACGACTTCGAGCGTATCGGGATCGAGGCGGCCGAGGACGTCGAAATCGATGAAGGAGTCGTTCAGCGGCGTCACCAGTGTGTCGGCGATCGAATGGCTGAGCTTCATCAGGTAGGAGTTTGCGGCCGGCGTATCGACGACGACGAAATCGAAGGTGGCGGAGATCTCGTCGATGGCGCGGGCAAGGGCGTTATATTCGCGATGCTCGATGTCGCTGACGATCTGGCCGTCGCCGAGCGGCACGGAGAAATGCTCCGGCACGTCGAGGACGACGCCGGACTTCCGCATCCAGCGCTTGCGGTTGTCGATGTAGCGGGTGAGCGAACCCTGGCGGCTGTCGGTATCGATCGAGGCAACGCGGCGGCCGGCCTTCAGGAGCGCGACGATGATGTGCATCGCGGTCGTCGACTTGCCGGAACCGCCTTTCTCGTTGCCAAGCACGATGACATGCGCGGCGCGCGGCGCGGGCTTCGACTGCGGATCGTCGACGGGCGGTTCCAAGGCGAATCGACTCCTTCGCGTTCCGCTATAGCAAAGAAAGGCGCCGCGTCGTCGGGTTAGGCTAAGATGTGGTTAAACCACATCAGCGCACCCGCAAATTTACCAAGGCGATCAAGCTGCTAGGCGCGCGCGGCGGCGCCGTGTATAGACCGCCGCATGACTGAAATCCTCGCCAATCCGCCGATCGACAGGACGGTTGCCGCCATGCGCTGGCGCGTCGCCGGATGGCGGCAGGCGTCCGAGCGCGTGGCGCTGGTGCCGACCATGGGGGCGCTGCATGAGGGTCACCTGACCCTCGTAAAGGCGGCCAGAGAGAAGGCGCTGCGGGTCGTCGTCTCGATCTTCGTCAACCCGGCCCAGTTTGCACCGAACGAGGATTTTGCCGCCTATCCGCGGACCGAGGACTCCGATCTCGCGGCACTGTCGGGGCTCGGCGTCGACGCTGTTTTCGCGCCGAATGTCGAGGAGATTTATCCTGCCGGCTTCGTCACCGCGATCACGGTCGGCGGTCCGTCCGAGGGGCTGGAAACATCTTTCCGGCCGCATTTCTTCGGCGGCGTCGCGACGGTGATCGCCAAGCTCTTCATCGCCTGCGCTCCGGACGCGGCGATCTTCGGCGAGAAGGACTACCAGCAGCTCCTCGTCATCCGTCGCATGGCGGCCGATCTCAGCCTGCCTGTCGAGGTGATCGGGCATGCGACCATCCGCGAGGCGGACGGCCTCGCCCTCTCCTCGCGCAACGCCTATCTGACGCCTGCCGAACGGGCCACCGCGCCGGCGCTCAACAAGGCGCTGGTCCGGGCCGGCAGTGCCATCCGCGCCGGCGCGCCGGTGGCGCGTGTCCTCTCGGCCGCCTCCCTCGACCTCAAGGCGGCAGGCTTCCGGGTCGACTATGTCGAGCTCCGCAATGCCGAGACGCTAGCCCCGGTCGTCGACTTCAAGACCGAGAAGCTCCGGCTGCTCGTCGCCGCCTGGCTCGGCAAGACGCGGCTCATCGACAACATCGCGGTCTAAGGCCACGCCGCACAATAATTGCTACGAGCTTCGGGGCTTGATTGTGTAGTTCCATTCGGGATGGAACGGGTCTCCGGTGATGTCGAGGTCGACCATCTCGGCGTCGCTGACCTTGATGCCCTTTTGATAGATGCGGGTGTCGAGT
>CAMCWB010000042.1 GCA_945882315.1 Bauldia litoralis
AAAGCGGCAAGCTGATCCCGATCGACCTCAAGGTCGGCGACCGCATCCTGTTCGGCAAGTGGTCCGGTACCGAAGTGAAGATCGATGGCGAGGAGCTCCTGATCATGAAGGAATCCGACGTCATGGGCATCATCGAAGGCAAGGCGTCCTCGTCCCGCAAGGCGGCCTGAAGTCGCGCCTCGTCTCCCCAATAATACTTCAAAGGATTTGAACACATGGCTGCCAAAGACGTAAGATTCTCCACCGATGCGCGCGACCGCATGCTGCGCGGCGTCGACATCCTCGCCAATGCCGTCAAGGTGACGCTCGGCCCCAAGGGCCGCAACGTCGTCATCGACAAGTCCTATGGCGCTCCCCGCATCACCAAGGACGGCGTCACCGTCGCCAAGGAGATCGAACTCGAAGACAAGTTCGAGAACATGGGCGCCCAGATGGTCCGCGAGGTCGCCTCGAAGACCAACGACATCGCCGGCGACGGCACCACGACCGCCACGGTGCTTGCCCAGGCGATCGTCCGTGAAGGCGCCAAGGCGGTTGCCGCCGGCATGAACCCGATGGACCTGAAGCGCGGCATCGATCTCGCCGTCGCCGAGGCCGTCGCCAGCCTCAAGCGCCGCTCCAAGAAGATCAAGACGTCGGAAGAGATCGCCCAGGTCGGCTCCATCGCCGCCAATGGCGAGAAGGCCATTGGCCAGATGATTGCCGATGCGATGCAGAAGGTCGGCAATGAGGGCGTGATCACGGTCGAGGAAGCCAAGACCGCCGAAACCGAGCTCGAAGTCGTCGAAGGCATGCAGTTCGACCGCGGCTACCTCTCGCCCTACTTCATCACCAACGCCGAGAAGATGATCACGCTTCTCGACGATCCGTACATTCTCCTTCACGAGAAGAAGCTCGGAAATCTGCAGGCCCTCCTGCCGCTGCTCGAAGCCGTCGTGCAGTCGGCAAAGCCGCTCCTGATCATCGCCGAGGACGTCGAGGGCGAGGCCCTGGCCACGCTGGTCGTCAACAAGCTCCGCGGCGGCCTCAAGGTTGCGGCCGTGAAGGCGCCGGGCTTCGGCGATCGCCGCAAGGCGATGCTCGAGGACATCGCCGTCCTCACCGGCGGCCAGGTCATCTCGGAAGACCTCGGCATCAAGCTCGAGAGCGTCACGCTTGCCATGCTCGGCCGCGCCAAGAAGGTCTCGATCACCAAGGAAAACACCACCGTCATCAACGGCGTTGGCAAGAAGACCGAGATCGAAGCGCGCATCAACCAGATCAAGTCGCAGATCGAAGAGACCACGTCTGACTACGACAAGGAGAAGCTGCAGGAGCGTCTGGCCAAGCTCGCCGGCGGTGTTGCGGTGATCCGCGTCGGCGGCGTGACGGAAGTCGAGGTCAAGGAGAGGAAGGATCGCGTCGACGACGCCCTCAACGCCACCCGTGCGGCGGTTGAAGAAGGCATCGTTCCCGGCGGCGGCGTCGCGCTTCTGCGCGCCAAGAAGGCGGTCGTGAAGATCACCTCCGAGAATGCCGACGTCCAGGCCGGCATCAACATCGTGCTCCGCGCGCTGGAGACGCCGATCCGCCAGATCGTCGAGAATGCCGGCGTCGAAGGCTCGATCGTCGTTGCCAAGATCCTCGACTCGAAGTCCGAGACCTTCGGCTTCGATGCCCAGGACGAGTCCTACAAGGACCTCGTCGAGGCCGGCATCATCGACCCGACCAAGGTCGTGCGTTCGGCGCTGCAGGATGCGGCTTCGGTCGCCGGCCTCCTCGTCACCACCGAGGCGATGGTTGCCGAGCGTCCGCGCCAGGACGCCCCGCAGATGCCGGGTGGCGGCGGTGGCGGCATGGGCGGCATGGGCGGGATGGACTTCTAGTCCATCGGGCCCATCGCTCTTGATGCCAAAATCTAGCCGAAGGCGGGTCCGCCCGCCTTCGGCAACGTTTCAACTTCCGACAGCGGCTTCGTCCTCCGCGCAGAACAGCAGGAGACGTCAAATGGCCCTCAATTTTCCCAATCCCAGCCGCAGCTACGACCCCGACAAGGGGCGCATCCGCTTCTGGGGCCATGACGATTCAATTGAAGTTGCCTTCCTCCTCGAGGAGAGCGCGCTCTTCAAGCTCTATCCCCAGACCGACAACGCCGAGGCCGGCATACTCGCGGCCTTCGACGCAGCCCGCGATCGCATCTTTGCCGTCGCCGGCAGGATGTACACGCCACGGCACCGAAAGAGCTTCTATGTCCTCGCGGCGGAAGACTTTTAGGCGCGACGCCGTTCCGCCGAGACGCTTGACCGTCACGATGCCAGGCCGGCCTTCAGGGCGAGCGCCAGTCCGACGACGATGATATAGCCGCCGGCGGTGAGCACCGTGGCGGGCATCCACGGGCTCAGCGCCGGCTGGCGCCGCAGGCTCGTTCCGGCCGACCACAGGGCGACGCCGAGAAGCAGCGTGGTTGCTTGCAACATGATGAGATCCTTTTCTTAGACGAGCCGAATAACGACGAGGCCGGCGCAGACGGCGACGGCGCCGACGACGCGCGGCACCCGGAGCGGTTCCTTGAGGAAGACGGCGCCGATCACGAGGGCGGCGAGCACGCCGGATTCGCGAAGCGCCGCGACCAGCGCGATCGGCGCTTGCGTCATCGCCCAGACGCCGACGCCATAGAAGAGAAGCGAGAGCGCGCCGCCCGCCAGCGCGAAATGCCAGTTGCCTTCGACGGCCTCGAACAGCGACCGGCGCTGCCGGATCAGGCCATAGGCAAGCAGTGTCCATCCGTTGCAGGCGTAGAGGAACGCGGTGTAGGCGAAGGCCGATCCCGCCAGCCGGGCGCCCATGCCGTCGACCAGCGAATAGCCTGCCGTCGCAAGCGCTGTCGTCACGGCGAGGACGACCGCCATGCGGTTGAATGGTCCGCCGCACGAGCCGCCGCGGCAGGCGATGGTCAGCACGCCGGCGACCAGGACGACGATGCCCAGCCAGCCGAGCGGGCTCGGATATTCGTGAACCAGCAGCATGGCGCCGGCCGCGGTGATGAGCGGCGCCGTGCCGCGGGCGAGCGGATAGACCTGTCCGAAGTCGCCGGCCGCATACGCCTTGCCGAGGAAGGTCCAGTAGAAGAGGTGGATGAGGACCGAAACGAGCAGAAACGGCCGTGAGGCCTCTGCCGGCATGCCGGTGAAGAAGAGGACCGGCATGGCCGCCATGCCGCCGCCGATGGCCAGCATCGTCGTCGCCACAGCCGGATCGATCCGGGCCTTCAGCAGACTGTTCCACGCGGCGTGTCCGGCCGCGCAGAGCAGAATGAGAACGAAGACCAGGGGATCCATGAAACACCACCAACTTGCGTCGGTGGAGTGTCGCCGCTGGCTATGCGCCGCGATGTGCAGAATCCCACATTCGCCGGAGGCGCTTAGGCACGGAAGGCGAGACCGGCACGACGCCGGCGCCCTACCTCACATCGAGCGGCGATCGATGACGCGGAGCGCCTTTCGCGTCTGCGCGTCCCGGGCGGTCGCCGGCCGGCAATCGACCTCAAGGCGGACAAGGCCGGCATGGACGAGGGAATCGAGCTCGAAGATCCTGTCGCGCAGCACTTCCAGAAGGACGGAATGCCGCGAAGCAAATTCCTCCGGCAGCACGGCGCGTAGCAGGACATGTTCCGGCCCGTCCGGTACGTCGTCGATCTCGAGCAGCAGCGAATCGAGATCGGGGGCAACGGCGCGCAGCGCTTCCAGGATCATGCCGTGGTGAAACTTCTCGCCCGCGAAAACGAATGCGTCCTGGGTGCGCCGCATGTGCCAGATGCGCGGCGTCGGCTCGCCGCAGGGGCAGGGCGCCAGGCCGACCCGGACGATGTCGCCGACGGCATATTTCACGACGGCCTGGGTGCAGATCTGCGTCGTGGTCAGCAGAAGCTCGCCTTCGAGCATGTCGGGCGCCACCCGGCGTGGCTGGCCAAGCGTGAGGACATGCGCGTCGACGTCGAAATGATGCCCGTCCTCGCAGCGGCATTCGCTGGCGAGGCATCCCGTCTCCGTCGTTCCGTAGAGCGACATGACGCTGCAGCCCCACGCCCGCTTGATCGCGTCGCGCAGCTTGGCCGGCATCGGCTCGCCGGTCGATATCAGGCAGCGCAGCGGCGAAGTGCCGGCCGGCCAGAGCCCGGCGAAGTGTTTCTCGGCGCGGGCAAGAAGGCTGGGGATCGTCAGGATAACGCTCGGCCGCAGCGCCCGTAGCGCGGTAAGCATCGCGTCGAGGTCATGCGTCAGATGCAGATAGGTGACCTCGGCGACGCCCAAGCTGCGCGCCGCCCGCCCGTAGAATTCTTAGATCTGCGCCATCCCGACATCGATGAAGACCAGCCGGTCGTCCTTGCCGATGCCGGCCCGGCGAAAGGCGCGCTCCGTCGCCTCCTGTTCGGAGAGATCGTCGACCGTGCGGCAGAAGCGCGACACCGGGCGTGACGTGGAACCGGAGCTGAGATCGACGACGAAACTCTCGCTTCCGAGTCCTTCGAGCGCCTCGCGCGCCAGAACGGTCCGATAGGTCGCCTTGTCGGTCACCGGCATCGCGCCGAGCAGCGCGACCGGATCGCGGCTGGCAAGCGGCTGCATCAGCGCCCGATAATGCGGCGACCGGTTGCCCAGCTTTTGAAACAGCGATTCGAGATGCAAGGCGGCCCGGCCGGCATCGTCCACCAGCGTCGCAGAGCCGTCATCGTGATGGACGAAATCAAAGACGGGCATGGACGTCGCGGTCGGTAGGCCGGGGATCGACGGGAAGATCGAGGCAGTAGCGGACGAGCGCGAAGCAATTGAACGCCAGCGTGGTGACCGCGAGTCGGCCGGTCGCCGGATCGATCTCGGCGATGACAGAGCGGGGATCGAACCGGTAGGCGGCCTCATTTACCGGCGCCGCACCCATGACGAACATTTCGTCGGAAACCAGAAGCCGGTCGAGATAGAGAAAATCGTCCGGCGCGCCATCGACGGGCACGCAGGCGACGAGCTTCCTGCCCGCTTTCGTCAGGCGGGGAACAAGCGCTGCCGCGCCGGCGACCAGAACGATATCGGGCGAGACCGCCGCCAGCGCCGTTTCGACGCGCTGCGGGGAATCCCAGACGAAGACGATCGAGCAGGCGGTGCGGTCCCAGGCCAGGAAATTGGAAATATCGCTGGCGAACGGCCCGGAGGAATCATCGGTGACGATGGCATAGCGCCGGCTGGGCGCGGGCGTCGCGTCCAGGACGGACAGGGCATGGTGGAGACGGTCGCGCCGCAGCCGCCATTCCTCCTCGCTTTCCAGCACCGCCACCGGGAGCCGGCGTCCGTGCCGCGAAAAGGCTGGCACGACACCGCGCAATCCGTCCGGCGTGGTGATCACATCGAGCGGCCGCTGCGCGCGATGGAAGGCGGAGGCTGAAATGAACGGCACGTCCTCGACACGCTCCGGACGTCTGCCGTAGAGCGCGCGATAAAGCGGCACAGCATCGAAGGCGCGCTGGGCGGTGGCGAGGACGAGCGACATTGCGGGCTATCCGCTCGGCGCCGACGGCATGCCCAGCGCCTGCAGCGGTCCGACCAGCCGTTCCTCGTCGGCTTTGTCGCGGAACGGCCAGTAGACGATCATCTCCTCGATATTGGCGTCGGGCCAGCCCTCGTAATAGGTCTCGAGCGCCGCGGCGGCTTGCGCCCTATGCGCTGCCGCTGCCGCGCTGTCGGCGCCGGCAGCGGCCGCCAGATGCCAATGCGCGGCGACGAGCGGCGCCGCCGGCGCGAAATCGTCCGGGTTGGTCTTGAGGGCGTTTTCGAAGAGCGCGATCGCCTCGCTGTATTGTCCCTGGCCGAAGAAGGCGACGCCGAGCACCCAGACATTGTAGGGCGGCGGCTCCTTCGCGGCGTCGCGTTCGAGCCGGTTGGCGGCTTCGACCCAGGCGACCGCCTCGGCCGGCCGGCCGGCATAGATCAGGGCTTCGGCCATGACCACGTGGCTGCTCGGATCGCCCGGCGCGAAATCGACCGCCAGGCGGGCGAATTCGAGCGAGTCGTCGAATTTCCGCGCATAGAGGTTCATATCCGAGGCGAGCTGATAGGCGGTGGCGCTCGGCCTTTCGAGTGCCTTGAGAAGATACTCGTTGGCGAGCGTCGGGGCGGTCTCCGAGGTTTCCTCGACGGACGATTCCCAGCCCCATACCCAGGCATTCCAGTAGACCTGCCCGATGCCGGCATAGGCCTGGCCATAATTGGCGTCGAGCCCGATCGCCTTGCGGAACTCGGCCAGCGCCACCGGCAACCCCTCCGGCGTCTTGAGCAGGAAAGCCGCCTGACCCCGGCGGAAGGCTTCATAGGCCGGGATGCTGTCGGTCTCGCGCGCCAGGATGCGGCTGCGCTCATTCTCGCTGACCTTGATCGCCAGCGAACTGACGACGTTCTCGACCATGTTGTCCTGGAAGTCGAAGACGTCGGTGATCGGCCCGGAATAGCTTTGCGCCCAGACATTCCGTCCCTCGCGGCTGTCGATGAGGCGGACGTTGATGCGCAGGTCCTGGTCGACGCGGCGGATCGATCCTTCGAGCACATAGCGGACGTCGAGCTCGCTGGCGACGGTCAGCGGCGCCACGGTCTGGCCCTTGTAGGAACTGACCGCATTGGCCGCGAGGACGGTCAGCTCGCCGAGCTTCGAGAGGTCGGTGATCAGATCGTCGAAGACGCCGTCGACGATCAGCTCGGATTCGGCCTGGCCGCCGAGATCGACGAAGGGCATGACGGCGATCGAATCCTCACGCGGCACCGACGGCGTCACCGCCGCGAGGCTCGCCACAGGATTGGCGTTCCGCGCGCCCGGATACCAGTAGCCCGCCGTCGCTATGGCGAGCGCGATCAGGAATCCGACGGCGCCTGAAAGCTGCTTGATCGACGGACGCCGTTTCGGGGGAGGCGGGAGGACCCTTTCGGGTGCGGCGCCCGCGACGACCTTGAAGGCTTCGACCGGTTCGAGGATGTTCTTGAGGGCGATCTTGCCGACGGGATCGAAGCGCGCCGCTATCTTGCCCTGCACATAGTCGACGACGGCCCGCGAGACATAGACCGAGCCGGTCTGGGCGACTTCCTGCAGACGGACCGCAATGTTGACGCCATGGCCATAGACATCGCCGCCGTCGACGATGATGTCGCCGAGATTCACGCCGATCCGCATCTTGAGCTTGAGAGGGTCGGGGGCATCGTCCGGACGTTGCGCCAGCTCGGCCTGCGCCTCGATGGCGCAGTCCACGGCATGGACGATGCTGTCGAAGGTCACCAGCGCGCCGTCGCCGGTGGTCTTGATGGTCTTCCCGCCATGCTTGGTAATCAATTCGTTAAGCGCTTCGAGAAGCGCCTTCACCCGCGCATGGGTGCCCCGCTCGTCGAGGTCCGTGAGCCGGCTGTAGCCGACGATATCCACGGAGACGATGGCGGACAGCTTGCGCTCCATGCGCCTCTCCCATGGGGACGGAAATCCCGATGATATCTAGTGGAGTTGGCGGCGGCACGCAATTTTGCCGGCGGATATTCGCCGGCCGGCGCGCCTGCGCCCGTTTCAGCCGCGGCTGGAGCCGAGAAGCTCGTTGGTGAAGCGCGTGATGTCGAGGACGAGGATGTGCTTGCGGCCGAGGCGCAGATAGCCGCGCGCCACGAGCTGGTTCAGCTCCCGCGTCACCGCCTCGCGGTGCGAGCCGATGCGGGCGGCGAATTCATAATGCGTCGGCGCCGGACGGATCATGACGCTCGGCCCGTCGGGGGCGCCGTCGGCCGCCAGACGCGCAAGCTCGACGCAGAGCCGGTCGCGCGCATTGAGGGCGATAAGCTCGAAAAGCCGGTCGCTGAGCCCGCGCGACTTGGCCGTCAGCAGCCGGAGAAGGCGGAATGTCAGCTCGAAATCGGTTTTGAGCAGGGCGACGAAATCCACCGCCTTCATGCGGGCGACGACCGAATCCTCCATCGCCTCGACGGACGCCGAGCGCGGCAGGCCGTCGAGCGCCGAGAACTCGCCGAAAAGCTGGCCGCCGCCGATCTCGGAGAAAATGAACTCGCGCCCGTTGCGGGAGTAGTTCTTGACCTGCAGCCGACCGCTGAGGATGAAGAAGACGTCGTTCGACCGGTCGCGGTTGGACAGAATCTGGCTCGCGGCCGCGAAGGTCTGCACCGTCGCGTGCGAGAGAACGAAAGCGAGCTTTTCGTCCGGCAGCTGATCGAAGAGATCGATCTGCCGCAACTGATCGAGGATTGCTGAAGCGGCCACGGAACCAGTTTCGCGCCTTGTTAGCGCGATGGTGCGACCATGGCCGCCGCCTGTCAAACCGGACCTGTGACGCGGGCTGGCCGTCGCGGCGGCCAGGCCCGGCTTCACGAGGCCATCTGATTGGTCTTGCGTTGGCTGAGCGGGCTCGTCGCCCGCCACCAGGCGGTATATTCGGCCAGGAAGCGGTCGATCAGGCGATCGTCGACATTGGGCATCACGATGACATGGGCCCGGCCCTTGTCGCAGGCGAGCTGATACTTGCGCACGACAGGCTCGGCGGGGGCCGGGAAGACGACCGTCAGCGACAGCGGATTGCGCAATACGGGAACGCCCGCCGCCTCGAGGTCGGAGACGAGCCGGTCGGTGCGCGCCAGGCATCCGGCGACGTCGGCGGCAAAGCCCAGGCGGCCATGACGGGCGATCCGGCTCCAGATCGCCAGCACCGCATGGCCGTTCCGCGAGCCCATCAGCGTCGTGTCGTTGGAGCGCAGATAGCTGATCGCCGAGGCGACGCGCGCCACATGCGGCTGCCGGGCGATGAGGACGCCGCAGGGCATCGGCGTGCCGACCATCTTATGGCCCGACGTCGACAGGCTGTCGATCGGCATCCGGAAGGACGGCCGGATCGACGGCGCGGCGCCTGCCGCGAAGGGAATCACCATGGCGTTGAGGGCGCCGTCGACATGGACGAAGCGGCGGTCGCGTCCGTAGTCCGCCTCGTCCAGCGCCGCGATGGCGCCCGCGATGTCGTCATGGGCGCCCTTCATCGTCGTGCCGCAGGTCAAGGCGAGCACGACCGGGCGCCCTTGCAGGCTCTTCAAGGTCTCCTGCAGATCGGCGAGCGAGACCGCGCCATCGGCAGCGCAGCGGATCGGCCTTGCCTCCATCTTCAGGATGCGGGCTGCCTTGGGATCGAATAATGCGCCTCGTCGGAGTGCAGCAGGATAGCATCGGGAAGGGCTTCCCGCCCGAGATAGAGCGCCCAGAGATTGCCCTCGGTGCCGCTCGCGCCGACCGATCCCCAGAACGCCGGGCTGTCGCATTCCCACAGGCGCTCGAACCAGGAGACGACCTGGCGTTCGAGGCCGCAGACCTCCGAGGCATAATGCGAGCCGCTATAGGGATCGCCGAGATTGTTGATCAGATAGCCGGAGAACCGCTGCAGGCCTTCGCTCGAGAAGGCGAGGTTGTAGGGATAGCCCATATGGTTGGCATGGGCGGTCCGGATGCGCATTTCCGTCTGGCCGAGCGTGTCGTCCTGGCCGAGCCAGGAAACAGCCGGCCGTTCCGGGGCTTCCGAGAGAGAGGCGGGCATGTTGATCATCCCTGCTGGTGTTTGCTGGTGAAGGCTTCGCCGGGCGCGGCGGTCGGCCGTGTCGCGCTAAGGCGATAGCGGCGAACGCGCGGCAACGGCTGCAGGACCGTCGGCTCAAGCCGCGGCTGCGGGCCGCTGCAGGCGCACCGCCCGATGAAGAGGTAGCGGCCGGTCCATTCCTGAAACTCGCCGAAGCGATGCCTGAAGTCTTCTTCGAACGGAAAGCGCGACATGGGATTGTCCCTTCCTTCGTCCATGGAAGCGGGATCGCTTCAGCGGGCGGACGCTAGGCGGGAAAGCGAAGCTTCTCTGTGGGGAAACTCACATTGCGGAAGATGAGGTATTTCGGGACGCCGATCGCGTTCAGGCGTTGGGGAAGGTCAGTTCCGCTTCCCCGAGCGGCGCGAAATACAAGTCGATCTCGGCGTCGTCGACAGCCTCGGCGGATGGGTGCCGCCAGCGCGGCTTGTTGTCCTTGTCGACGAGGAGAGCCCGCACGCCCTCGAAGAAATCGCCGCGGCCGAGAATGCGGCTGGCGATGCGATATTCGATCCGCATGCACTCGTTGAAATCCTCGTGCCCGCCAACCTGCATCTGCCGGAAGGCGATGCCGAGGCTGAGCGGCGACTTCGACCGAAGCCCGGCGGCCGTTTCCGTCGCCCATGTCGCCGACGCGTCCTTCTCCCGCGCCAGGCGTGCGAGAACATCTTTCACCGAGCCGGCGCCGAAGCATCGGTCGATCGCCGGCATGAGGCCGGGTAGTGTCGGCTCTCCCGCAGCCCGCGGATGGTGGGCGCCGGTCTCGTCGATACCGGCGCCGGCGGCGAGGTCGTCGATGATATGATCGAAAGAAGCGCCGGCCACGGAATGGGTGGCGACGCCGCACCAGTGCAGATCGGCGGGGCCGAGGCGCGCACCGGTGAGCGCGAGATAGGTGCCGAGGCTGCCGGGCAGGCGCGGCAAGGCGAAGGTCGCGCCGACATCGGGGAAGAAGCCGATTCCGGTTTCGGGCATGGCGAAGAGCGTACGCTCTCCCACGAACCGGTGGCTGCCATGCAGCGAGACGCCGACCCCGCCGCCCATGACGATGCCGTCGACGAGCGCGACATAGGGCTTCGGATAATGCTTGATCAGCGCGTTGAGCTGGTACTCCTCGCGATAGAAGGCCTCGGCCTGCTTGTCGCCGGCCAGGCCCCATTCCCGCAACTGGCGGATATCGCCGCCGGCGCAGAAGGCCTTCTCTCCGGCGCCGCGGATGACGACGCAGTCGATACGGGGGGCGTCCGCCCAGGCGCGGAGACGGGCGTCGATCGCGCGCACCATCGACAGATTGAGCGCGTTCAGCGCTTTGGGACGATTGAGCATGATGAGACCCGCGCTGCCGCGTGCCTCGAAGAGAACCTCGGTATCTTCCATTGTGGTCATTGGCCCAGCATCTCGCGCGCGGTTCATCCGAACGCGATCAGATAGCCTTAGCCGCCGCGAAACGAAAGCGCGTGATTGGGGCCAAGGCGCATCCGGAGCGCCTGCGGCAGGCTTCAGTCTTCCGGACGCCACGCGAGGTCGGCCAGGCTGGCAAGATAGGGCGCGCAGTCGCCGACCGGCGCCAGCAGCGCCAGCTCGAGCTCGGAGCAGGCTTTCCGGGAGCGCGGCTGGACAGGCTCGCGATCGATCGCCCCGGCAGCGTCTGCCGAGTGATCTCCGTGGATGGCTTGGCTAAGCTTCCGCAGCCAGGACATGGTGCCGATCCGGCGCCGGGCGGGTGTTGGCGGGCGATGGCTTCTCGGCCTTGCCGCGGAGCGGCGAGCCCGGCGGGAAGACTTCCTTCGCCAGGAGCGTGAGCGACGAAATCCACTGCTTTAGGCCGACCCGCGCCGGGAAAACCTGGATGAAGAGGTCGTCGAGCAGCGGCAATTGGCGGTCTGCTTCCAGTGCCCGGCGGATCTCGTCCGGGCTGCCGACGATCGCCGCTTCCTCGAAACGGAAAGGCACCGTTCCGGGCTTCACCGGCGAGGCGGGTGCCACGGCGAAATCGCGATGGGCCGACGCACTGTCGCGATGCGTGTAGAGATAGCGCGACGTCGCAATCCGCTGGCGCGGCCGGGCACGCTTGCGGAACTCAGCGATGGCGATCGCCTGGCGCTCGCGGTTTTCCGGCAGCGTATGTTTCTTGGAGGCGCCGAGGAGGAGGTTGTCGCCATCGTCGGCGATCCGCCGGATGTCGTCGAGCTCGGTACCGACGCGCCAGATCTTGTCGAGGAGCTGCTTGGCCGGAGGATAGAGGCGGCGGACGCCGCCGAGCATCTCACCGGCGAGAACCTGGCGGAGCGTCGCCAGCTTTTCGTCGAAGAGCGCATGGCGCTCGTCCCAATCGATACCGAATGCCTCGAAAGCCCAGTTCTCAAGACCCGAGCCGAGGCCGAGTTGCAGGCGGCCCCTTGCCATCATGTCGGCAATCGCCGCGTCTTCGGCAACGCGGATCGGATTCTCGAGCGGCAGAACGACGACCGCCGCGCCAAGCCGGATGCGCTTCGTGCGCTCGGCGGCGGCGGCGAGATAAAGGAGCGGCGAGGGGATCGTGCCCTTGTCCGATCCGAAATGATGCGAGGTGATCCAGGCGCTGTCGATGCCGAGCCGGTCGGCGGCTTCGAGGAGCTGCAGGCCGGCTTCATATTGCTGCGCCGGATCGGCGGCAGGATCGTTCAGCCGGAACATGATGCCGATATCGGGCAAGGCGGACTCTCGCTTCTCGGAAAAAGGAGCCGGCGGCGCCGGGGGAGGGCGCCGCCGGTAGTGCTGCCTATTGGCTCTGCTGGTCGATCCAGGTGTTGTAGGCCCAGCCGTTGAGCAGGCCGCGCGGCGGATCGATGAAGGCGGTGACGTCGTGGACGCTCGAAAGAGCGGCGACGCTGTAGCGGTCGAGATAGAGCGGCAGTGTGATCGACTGGTCGACCAGCACATACTGCGCGATCTTGTCGAGGGTCGCCTTGCGGGCCTCGTCGGTCAGCGCAAAGCGCGCTTCGTCGAGCCACTGCGTGACCTCGGCCGAGTCGAGCCGCGGGCCGTTCACGGTGCCGTCCTTGGTGTAGATCTTGTCGAGGACGGTGCTGGCATCGGTGCCGCCGACCGAACGCGGAAAGATTTCATAGGCATTCGCTTCGCGAACCTTGTCGACCGTTCCCTCGTCACGATACTGGAGATCGATTTCGACGCCGATGTTCTGCCGGATTTCGGACTGGTAGGCGGCGAGCACGGTGTCGAGCGGCGCCTTCGGATTGGTCGCGATGACGCGGGCCGTCAGGCGCTTTCCGCCGGCGTCGGTCCGGTAGCCGTCGGAGTCGCGGCCGGTATAGCCGGCCTCGTCGAGAAGCTTGTTGGCGAGCTCGACATTGCCGCCATAGGCCTTCTCATACTTGGCGTCGTAGAACTTGCTCTGCGGCTGCAGGATGCTCCAGGCGCGCGTGCCGTAGCCTTTCAGGACCGACTTCACGATGCCGTCGACGTCGGCGCCTTCCTGCAGTGCCTTGCGAACGCGGACGTCCTGCGTCGGGCCGCTCGTCGTGTTGAAGTAGAGCGAGGTCGGCGCGACGTTCGAGCTCTTGGCTTCGTACTGGAAGCCGTCGACGCCGGCGAAGAGCGGGATGTCGGTCGGCGCGACTTCGACGATCGCCTGCACCTCGCCGGAGGACAGAAGTCCGGCGCGGACCGACGGCTCGCTGACATATTTGATCACGAGCTTGTCGAGATAGGCCGGGCCGGTGTGATGGGCGGTGGCGGGCGGCGAGTTATAGTTCTCGTTCCGCACAAAGATCAGCTCCTGGCCGGGGACGACCTCGGTCAGGATGAAGGGACCGGTGCCGGCGATGCCGACGCCGCCGGCGCGCACATCCGGGTTCTGAAACGACTTCGGCGAGATGATGGCGCCTTCGAGCGTCGCCAGCGTATGGAGGAAATTCGCCGCCGGATTCTTCAGGGTGAACTGGACGGTGTAGTCGTCGACGACCGTCGTTTCCTTCAGCGACCGGAAGCTGTTCTTGGCGGCGCTCGGCGCATATTTGCCGTCGATGACGAGATCGAAATTGGCCTTCACCGCCTGCGCGTTGAAAGTCTCGCCGTCGGTGAACTTGACGCCCTGCTTCAGCTTGAAGGTCCAGACGAGACCGTCGTCTGAGCGGCTCCAGCTCTCGGCCAGCCAGGGATGGAAGCTTTCGTCGTAGTCGGCGGCGATCAGCGCGTCATAGACGTTGCGCACGGCCTGAGTCTGGCTGATCGCGCCGCGGTGATGCGGGTTGAGGCCCTCTTCCGGGAAGCTCAGCAGAACGATTGTCAGCGTGCCGCCGGATTGCGGATTAGCGGCCTCCTGGGCGGAGGCGGCGCCGGTAAAAAGCGCCGTGGCAACGGTGAGGCCGAAGACCCCCGCGAGCCACTTCGCGCGTCTGCTTTGTGTCATCTGCTCGTTCCTTGTTCAGAGTTGGAGAACAGCCTGAAGAAGCTGCTTTGTATAAGTGTCGGTTGGCGTAGTAAAAACTACGTCGGCATTGCCTCGTTTGACTATCTTCCCGCCGTACATGACAAGAACATAATCAGACAGATGATGAATTACGCCATCTGCTCGGCAAGCGCCTGCGCGGAGGATTTGATCGTCGCCCAGTCGGCCTTGGGCACGAGCGGGAAGACGATGTGCAGTCCCTTGCCGCCGGTGGTCTTCACGAAGCTCGCGAGCCCGACCTTCGACAGGCGGTCGCGCACGTCGAAGGCTGCTTCGACGACGCGTTCCCAAGGCACGCCGTCGCCCGGGTCGAGGTCGATCGTCACCCGGTCGGGCAGTTCGGGATTCTTGACGCCCGATCCCCAGGGATGGATTTCGAGGACGCCGGCCTGGACGAGTTCGAGCAGCCCCTCGACATCGGAGATGCAGAGTGCCGGCTCATCGTCAGCCGCCGTCTTGACCGACTTCACCGATGGGCTGAGACCCGCCCAGCGGTGCTTCTGGTAGAAGCACTGCTTCTGCACGCCGCCGGGGCAGCGCACAAGGCTGAGCGGCCGGTCGACGATATGCGGCAGGATCCAGTCGGCGATCTCCGCATAGAAATCGGCGAGCCCCTGCTTGGTCACGCCCTCGGCCGGCCAGAGAAGCCGCGACGGATTGGTCAGCCGCACCGTCGGCTCTTTCGGCTTCTTCGACTTGTCGGCCGCTTCTGTCGGCCGGACGACCTCGGCCGGCGGCCGCTCGCTATTCAATCCCTTGTAGGAAGAGTGCCGGATGATGCCGGCGCTGGTCCGGCTCCGATATTCGATCTCGGCGACCAGCGTCGGCTCGACCCATTTCGCGCCCTTTCCGATGGCCAACTCGTCCTTGATCGGCGCCGTCGATATGCGGATCGCATTGAGCGTCGCGAACAACTCGCGGCCGGTGGCAGTGGTGAAGCCGGTGCCGACATGGCCCGAGGCGATAAGCTTGCCGCCGACATATTCGGCGAGCACCAACGCGCCGACCGCCTTCTTGTCGAGCGTCGAGGGGACGAAGCCGGCAATCACGAAAGCCGCCTGCTCGACCGTCCGCTTCTTCAGCCAGTTCTTGGTGCGGCCGGATTGATAGGCTGAAGACGCCTTCTTGGAGACGATGCCTTCAAGGCCGATCCGGCTCGCATGGCGGAAGATCAGGGCGCCGTCGCCTTCGAGATGCTCGCTGTAGCGGATCGGCGTATCGCCGTTGGATGCGAGCAGCGCCTGCAGCGCCGCCTTGCGCTCGACCAGCGTGGCGCGACGGAGATCGTAGCCGTCGAGATGCAGGAGATCGAAGGCGAAGTAGACGAGGTTGCCGCCACCGGCCTTCAGCCCGTCGACGAGCAAGCTGAAATTCGGCACGCCGGCGTCGGTCAGCGCCACGATCTCCCCGTCGATGATCGCCGCCTTGGCCGGCAGCTCGGCGGCAGCGCGGGCGATCGAGCGGAAGCGGTCGCTCCAGTCGAGGCCGGTGCGGGTGCGCAGCGTCGCCTTGCCGTTGGCGATGCGGATCTGCGTCCGATAACCGTCATATTTGATCTCATGCACCCAGTCCTTGCCCTTTGGCGGAGTGTCGACCGTGGACGGCAAGGTCGGGTCGATGAAGGGCGGCATTGCCGCCTGCTTTGCGCCAGGGATATCCCCCGGCTCGATGGCGAGCTTCTTCTTGCGCTTCCGCTTCTGCGCAACCTCGCCGCCGCCGGAGGAAGACCACACCCGGTCGCGGTCCTCGGAAATCTCCTCGATCAGCCGGTCGGAGACGACCGAGCGCGGCATCTCCTCGGTGATCGATCTGTCGTCTTCGCGCCGGGCATACTCGTCGTCGGATTTGATCAGGAGCCACGCTTCCTGCTTCTCGCGCGGCTTGCGCGCCATGCGCACGAGATGCCAGTCGCCTTTCAGCTTCTCGCCGTCGAGCCGGAATTTGAGATGGCCCTTCTTGTAGCCGAAGTCGGGATCGAACTCCGGTGTCCAGGTGCCCTTGTCCCAGAGCATGACGGTGCCGCCGCCATATTCCGCTTTCGGGATCACGCCTTCGAAGCCGCCATATTCGATCGGGTGATCCTCGACATGGACGGCAAGGCGCTTGATGCCGGGGACGAGGCTCGGCCCCTCGGGAACCGCCCAGCTCTTGAGAACGCCGTTCAGCTCGAGCCGGAAATCGTAATGTAGCCGCGTCGCGGCATGTTTCTGGATAAGGTAGCCGTTGCCGGCCTTGCGCGAACTTGCCGATCCTGCCGGCTCCGGCGTTTTTGAGAAATCGCGCTTGGCTTTGTAGTCGCTGAGGGGCTTTTTCACGCCGCGAAGTTAGGCCAGATTTACGGATCGACCTAGAGTGGAAAGCTGTCGCTGCCGCTGCTGTATTCGCGGCGCTCCAGCATACTCAGTCGTCATCGGCGGGCTTGACCCGCCGACCCATGCCGTGAACTCGCAACTCGGGGAAGAGATAGCGAGTATACTCGGCCGCATCGATACGCGTTCATGTTCTGCACGCACCTCCCGCGGGAGGCGAACCGGAATGTATCGGCGGGTCAAGCCCGCCGATGACGCCGAGGACGAGAGAAGAATGTGCCGACGAACACCAAATCGCTGAAGATCAGGGTCAACATCGACCGGACAGTTTCCGGCCTTCTCGACATGCCGCCGAAGGCCGTCGCCTGCCTGGTGCTCGCCCACGGCGCTGGCGCCGGCATGACGCACGCCTTCATGCAGGCGGTCGCGGTCGAGCTGGCGGAGCGCGGCATCGCGACGCTCCGCTACCAGTTCGCCTATATGGAGGCCGGCGGCAAACGCCCCGATCCGCCGAAGCTGGCACACACCGCGGTTCGCGCCGCGGTGGAGGCGGCATCGCATGAGGCGAAAGGCCTATCGCTTTTCGCCGGCGGCAAATCCTTCGGCGGCCGCATGACCTCGCAGGCGCAAGGGCTGTCGCCGCTGCCGGGTGTCAAGGGACTCGTCTTCTTCGGCTTCCCGCTGCACGCCGCCGGCAAGCCCTCCGACGAGCGCGGCGCGCATCTGTCGGATGTGAAGGTGCCGATGCTCTTCCTGCAGGGCACGCGCGATGCGCTGGCTGAGCTCGACTTGCTGAAGCCGCTGGTGAAGAGCCTCGGCAAACGCACCACGCTGGAACTCGCCGAGGACGCCGACCACTCCTTCCATGTGCCGGCACGGAGCGGGCGCAAGGATCCCGAGGTCAGGGTAGCGCTTCTCGATCTTGCGGCAGTGTGGATGAAGAGGATCGCCTCTAGCCGGCCTTGACGCGCTCGCGCTGCAGATGCATCCGGCAGAGCGCGATGGCGCGGCGCGCCGTCACCGCCTGCCGGGAGTTCTGCTCCACCGCCAGGAATCTCTCCCAATGCGTGATCGCCTCGGCGCAGCGTTCGAGCGAGGTCAGCAGCATCGCCAGATTGTAATGCGCGCTGCCATAGTCCGGCTGCGCATTGGCGGCGCGGCGATAGAGGGCGATCGCGAGGTCGATCTGCTTCTCTTCTTCCGCCGCCATGGCGAGATTGTACCAGGCGTCGGCAAAGGCCGGATCGCGCGCCACGGCGATCTGCCAGCCGATCTTGGCTTCGGCCGTGCGGCCCTGCGCGTCGAAGATGTTGCCGAGATTGAAAGCGAGCACCGGATCGTCCGGATCGGCGCGGAGCGCGGTCGAATAGAGGCGTTCGGCGACGGCGAGGTCGCCGGCTTCCTCGGCGCCTTCGGCTTCGAGCAGAAGTTCGTCGACCGTCTGCGCCTGTTCGTCCATCGGCATGGTGAGCTGGCCGTTGAACTCGGCGAGCTTGCCCTCGATCTCGCGGAAAAGCTGGCCGTTCGGGCTTTCGACGAGCCGCGCATCGGCCAGCGTCGTGCCGCGCCGGCGAAGGCCGAGCGCCGCGTCGAGGATGCGCGCGATGTCGATGCCGCGCGCCAGCAGCCTGCCGGCTTCCCGCGCCGCGACGAGGTCGCCATAGGAGAACTGCTCGTCGACCGGTTCGAGGATATCGAACAGCGACAGGCAGGCGATCAGCCGGGGGCTGATCGCCGCGACGCGCTCTATTTCGCGTGACGTCAGCGTCCGGCCGATATCCGGCGGCGGCGCGGCAATGCCCAGGCGTCGCTTCAGGTCGAGCTCGCTGATCAGTGGCGCGTCGGCGGGGAGGGTGGAGGGCAGGCGGATACGGCCGTCCGGCAGGACATTGGTGATCGCCGAATGGCCGAGCGCGATCAGCGTCACCTTGGCCGAGGGCTTGGCGGCAAGCTTGCCGCCGGCGCGCTGGGCGAGTTGGTCGAGGCGGCGGCGCGTGACTCCCTGGACGCGCCCCAGGATGTAGAGCACCTGTCCGGTAAGGGGGCCTTTCGCCTGCTCGTCTTCCGCCATCGAAATCCTATCGCGCCTTCTTCGCTTTCGGCTTGGCCGCCGTCTTCGCCGCGGCCGCCGGCTTCTTGCTGGCCGCCTTCGGCAGCCTGGCCGCCGCCGCGCCGGCGCCTTCCGCCTCGAGGCTCCGCTTCAGGGCGTCCATGATGTTGACGACCTTGTTCGGCGCGGGCGCTTCGGCAACCGTGAATTCCTGGCCGGCCTGCTTGGCCTTGAGCAGGCTGACCACCGCCTCTTCATAACGGTCGGTGTATTTCTCCGGCTCGAAATGGGCGGATTTCCGGTCGATGATCAATTCGGCGATGTCGAGAAGCTCTTTCGGCAGCTTCATGTCCGAGATGCCGCCGAAATATTCCGCGTCCTGGCGCACCTCATAGGCATAGCGCAGCGTCGTCGCGATGATGCCCTTGTCGCGCGGCTGCAGCATCAGCATCCGCTCGCGGCGGCTCAGCACCACGCGGCCGATGCCGACGACCTTCTTGCGGGTCATCGCGTCGCGGATGACGGCAAAGGCTTCCTCGGCCACGGCATCGTCGGGCGCCATGTAATAGGAGCCGTCGAAATAGAGCTGGTCGACTTCGGATTCGGGCACGAAGGTCTCGATGTCGATCATCCTGGTGCTGTCGATCTTGAGGGCTTCGAGATCGTCATCCTCGACCATCACGCACTGGCCCTTGGCCACTTGGTAGCCCTTGACCCGGTCGACCGGGTCGATCGGCTCCTCGGTGACGGCATCCAGCATCTGCTGCTTGAGCCGGTTGCCGGTCTTGCGATTGAGCGTGTTGAACGACACCCGCTCCGAGGCCGATGTCGCGTTGTAAAGCGCGACGGCGCAGGAGACGAGCGAGAGCTTCAGATAGCCCTTCCAGGAAGAACGCGGCATTACCCAACTCCATACTAGCGGGCGAAACGGCGATTATTGGCGCTGAATCTTTAGCGGAGCTTAAGAGTACAGGACGGAGGCCTTCGAGTCATCCACGGGCCCGTGCGGAAGTCGCGCCGGCCATATGGTGCGCGCTTCGCGGCTGATATAGCATCGGTCCGGGAGAAGACAAGAAAATGGCCGATGGAACCGGAAATGCGGCGTCGCATGTTGACGTCGTCGTGGTGGGCGCGGGCTTTGCCGGACTTTATGCACTCTATCGCCTGCGCCGCCTGGGGCTGAACATTCGCCTCTTGGAGGCGGGCGAGGGCGTCGGCGGCACCTGGTACTGGAACCGCTATCCCGCGGCGCGCTGCGACACCGAAAGCCTGCAGTATTCCTATCAGTTCTCCGAAGAACTCCAGCAGGACTGGGCGTGGAGCGAGCGTTACGCCACCCAGCCGGAGATCGAGCGCTACCTCAATCACGTCGCCGACCGCTTCGATCTCCGCCGCGACATCAGGCTTGGCACGCTCGTCGAGTCCATCGTCCTCGACGAGCCGGCGGCGCGCTGGACGGTGACGACCTCCGACGGCGGCAGGACCGTGGCGCGCTATTGCGTGATGGCGACCGGCTGCCTGTCGTCGCCGCTGACGCCGCGCTTCGAGGGGCTGGAGAGTTTCGCCGGGCCGACCTATCACACCGCCCGCTGGCCGCGGGAGAAGATCGATTTCACCGGACAGCGCGTCGGCGTGCTCGGCACCGGCTCCTCGGCGATGCAGGCGATCCCGCTGATCGCCGAGCAGGCGTCGCAACTGACCGTCTTTCAGCGCAGCGCCAATTATGCCGTGCCTGCCTGGAACGCCCCGCTCGACGCCGGCTACCTCGCCTGGTTCAAGGCGAACTATGTCGAGAACCGCAAGCGCGCCAAGAAATTGGTGAGCGGCTTCCTCTGCTACTACAATCCACAGACCTCCTTCGAGGTCAGCGCCGCCGATCGCGAGCGCGAATATGAGAAGCGCTGGCGGGAAGGCGGCATCGGCTATCTCGCCGCCTTCTCCGACATCACCACCAATGACGAGGCGAACCGGCTGGCCTCGGATTTCGTCCATCGCAAGATCCGCTCGATCGTCGAGGATCCGGCGATTGCCGAAATGCTGATCCCGAATTCGGTGATCGGCTGCAAGCGCCTCTGCGTCCATGCCGGCTACTACGCCACCTACAACCGGCCGAATGTCGCGCTCATCGACGTGAAGGCCAATCCGGTCGAGCGCGTCACGCCGACCGGCGTCGTCGTCGCGGGCAGGGAATATCCGGTCGATGCGCTGGTGCTCGCCACCGGCTTCGATGCGATGACCGGGGCGCTCAACAAAATCGACATAAGGGGCAGGAGCGGCCTGTCACTGAAGGAGAAATGGGCGGAAGGCCCGCGCGCCTATCTCGGCGTCGCCTCGGCCGGCTTTCCGAACCTCTTCATCATCACGGGCCCCGGCAGCCCGTCGGTACTGACCAACATGGTGCCGACCATCGAGCAGCATGTCGATTTCATCGCCGGTTGCATCGATCATGTCGAGGCCGGCGGCTATGGCGCGATCGAGCCCGAGGTCGCGGCCGAGGATGCCTGGGTCGCCTATAACGACGAGGTCGCGCACCGGACTCTCCGCTACGAATGCGCCTCCTGGTATCTCGGTGCGAATGTGCCGGGCAAGAAGCGCGTTTTCATGCCCTTCGTCGCCGGCCTTCCCGCCTATATCCGGAAATGCGATGAGGTCGTCGCCGCCGGCTATGCGGGCTTTATCCTCGCCCCGGTGCAGCAAAAGGCGATGGGGGCTCTGTGAAATTTCCGGAATACGAGACCTATGACGCGACCGGCCTTGCCCGGCTGGTGCGCGAAAAGGACGTCAGCGCGGGCGAACTCCTCGACGCCGCGCTCGACCGTATCGAGGCGCGCGACGGAAAGATCCGTGCGATCGTCAAGCCGATGTACGACCAGGCGCGCCGCGCCGTCGCGGCCGGCCTGCCCGACGGCCCGTTCACCGGCGTGCCCTTCTCGCTGAAGGATCTCGGCGTCTTCGCGATCGGCACGCCGACGACCTCTGCCAACGGCCTGTTCGCCGGTCTCGTCGCCGATCACGACAGCGCGGTGGTGTCGCGCTATCGCAAGGCGGGGCTCGTCATCCTGGCGCGCACCAAGACGCCGGAGATGGGCCTCTCGATCACGACAGAGCCGAGGCTCTACGGACCGACGCATAATCCCTGGAACCTGGCTTACTCGCCGGGCGGTTCCTCCGGCGGAGCGTCCGCATCGGTGGCTGCCGGCTACATGCCGATGGCGCACGCCACCGATGGCGGCGGCAGTATCCGCGTGCCCGCCGCCTTTTGCGGCCTCTTCGGCTTGAAGCCGTCGCGTGGCCGCATCTCCGCCGCGCCGGATTTCGGCGAGGGGCTGGCCGGCATGGCGACGAACCATTGCGTCTCGTGGAGCGTCCGCGACAGCGCCGCCCTCCTCGACGTCAGCGCCGGGCCGGAGCCGGGCGATCCCTATGCCGCGCCGCCTCTGGAGCGTCCGCTCGCCGCGGAAGTCGGGGCACCGCCGGGCCGGCTTCGCATCGCGCTTTGCACCACGGATTTCCTCGGCAACCCGGTCGACCCGCAATGCGCGGCGGCGGCCCGCGATGCGGCGGCGCTTTGCGAATCCCTCGGCCATCATGTCGAAGAGGCGCGCCCCGATCTTGGCGACGTCTCGCCGCTCGAAGCCTGGCGCATCGTTCCGGCGACCAATCTCCTGCATGTCGCCACGGCGCGGGCCCGCGCCCTCGGCCGCGAGATCAACGACGAGGATCTGGAGCCTGTGCACCGCGCCTGGATGGAAATCGCCCGTCGCACCACCGCCGCCGATTACCTCAAGGCAATCTCGGGCATGCACGCGCTCGCCCGCCGTGTCGGCGCTTTCCTGGAACGGTACGACCTCATCCTGACGCCAAGCACGGGCGTACCGGCGCTGAAGCTCGGCGCCGTCGACACCAGCGGCGCCGATGCCGAACGGCACATCGCGCTGCTCTTCGCCGAGATCGCGCCGCATACGGCGCTCTTCAACCAGACCGGCGGCGCGGCGATGTCCGTGCCGCTTTGCCGGACGAAGGAAGGTCTGCCGCTCGGCGTCCATTTTGCAGGAAGGCTGGGGGACGAACCCAAGCTGATCCGGTTGGCGGCGCAACTCGAAGAAGCGCGGCCCTGGTTCGGGATCAGGCCGACGATGGCGTGGTGAGCCGCCGGCGCAACAGGTGACGTTGCCGGCAGTGCGCCGCTCAGCGCCTGAATTCGGCCAGCTTGAAGAGCAGGATGCCGAGGAGCAGCGTCAGGCTGACGATGTTCGCGATGATGAGCACGACATCCGCCTGGAGCACGCCATAGACGGTCCATAGGCTGGTGCCGATGGCGAGCGCCGCGATCATGACAAGCGACAGGTCGCCGGTCGATCGCGTCTTCCAGCTCTTGTAGAGCTGGGGAAGGTAACAGCCCGATGTGCAGGCTGCGGCGACAAAGCCGATGATAGTCGTCAAAAGATCCATTGGACTCGCCTAAGATTCATCCGGCGAATCGATAGCACTCATCGTGCGGACGAGGTTAGACGCGAAGTGGGTCTTTTTCTCTCGAAGCTGCTGCCGGTCTTCGCCTATCCGATCGGACTGGTGATCCTGCTGGGCCTCCTGGCCGTCGCGCTCTCCTTCACGCGCTTTCGCACCATGGCCAGGACGCTGATGGTGGCCGGCCTCGCCATCCTCTGGATCGCGTCGACGCCGCTTTTCGCGGGCTGGCTCGTCGCCGGCCTCGAAGGCAGGGTCCCGCCGGCGGCCATTGACGATCTGCCCGTGAGCGACGTTGTCGTCGTCCTCGGCGGCGCCATCGGACAGCCGCTTCCGCCGCGGCTTGCCTCTGACCTCGGCGATGCGGCCGATCGGGTGCTCCACGCGGCGCGGATTTATAAGGCCGGCAAGGCCAAGTATATCCTGGTCGCTGCCGGCAATTTGCCGTGGCTGCCGGGCACGACGTCGGAGGCGGAGCTGATCCGCGATCTGCTCGTCGAGTTCGGAGTCAGCCCTGAGGCGATCGTGCTCGAGACGGAGAGCCGCAACACGCATGAGAACGCGATCAATGCCGCTGCGATCGTCGGCGAGCAGGGCTGGCGGTCGGGGATCGTCGTCACGTCGGGAGCGCACATGCCGCGGGCGCTTGCCGTCTTTCAGCGCGCCGGGCTGGATTTCGCGCCGGCCGCGACCGACATCCAGGCGACCTTTCCGCTCTACAATTCGCCGCTCGACCTCTTGCCGGATGCCGAAGCGCTGGCGCTGTCGACCGCGGCGATCAAGGAGTGGCTGGGCCTTCTCGTCTATCGCTGGCGCGGCTGGGCGTAGGCTGCTTCGGAACCCGTTGCGGTACTCCCGCGTTCCGCCTCCTGACATGGAGGAGAGAACCGTGCTCGGCAAACTCATGAAATACTATCTGGTCTGGCAGGCGGTGAAGCAGCTCCAAAGGGCGCTTTCGGGCAGCACCCCGGCGCGCGCCAGACGCCGTGGGCGCTAGAGCGATGTCAGGAAAAGCATGCCCGGACCACGATCCGGGGTGAAAACCGTCTTTCCGTCAAGGGCGGCAGGGTTCACGCCTTCAGCATCCAGTACCCCGAGGCGATGCAAAAACTCTACGATCCGGTCGTCGAGCGCCTGGAGGAATCGTTCCGGCCCCGGTGACACCGTCACCTTTTCAAAAGTCGGCGTCCGAAATCCCTGAAAGATCTCGCCCAGCCTCTCGCTTGGCGCCGCCCCGCACGCCGCGCCGCGATTTGTTGCCTGGTCGGCTTGGTCAGCCCCTCGAGCCCGCGCTGGAGGTCGTCCAATGGGTCTCCGCGAAGCGTCTTCGCAAGTTCGAGGCAGGATCCAGCCGGCGGCGGCATTTTCCGCAAATGGTCGAGCAACTCCAGCTCTACGGTAAAGCCGAGTTGGCGGAGCGCTTTCGCCGCCTGCTCGGTACTCATGGGCGCTTCGTCGACGGGGCGGGCCTTCCCGGAATCATTAGACCCGTGTGCAGTCACGAGAAAGCTGTCGCGGGTCGCATCGGTGATGACGGGAACCCGTTTCGGGAGGCCGGGATGCAGTTCTGAAATGTCGAAGATCGTTTGAGGCGTCCGGCCGCTCGAGATGAAGCCGAGACCTGCCCCAATGTTGGGACGAATCTGCTGCGATATCCGATACGCCTCGTCCCGGATCTGGAAGAAGTAGCCTTTGCAGAAAGAAAGCCCGTGACCGGCGAGCGGCGGCACCAGATAGGAGCGCGCCCGCGAGACGAAGGTACGGGCAAGCGCGTCGTCATCATCCAGTCGGAAGGTGAAGAACAGTCCCCTCGTTTCCAGCATGTCGAAGACGATCTTGCTGCAGTCGGCGATCAGAAAATCGGTCTCGTCAGCGTAGTGAAGCCGAACATAGGGCCGCTCGGAAGCAAGGAAGGCGAGGCGGGATTTCCAACGTGGCGGCAACAGCCTCGGCGCGACGACGAGCAACTGGAAATCCGGATCGTCCTGTCCGTCGAGTGCCGGCAGGCAGATGGCCTCGAAGAGCCGGAAGCGCTCAACGAGGCGCGCCTCGTCCAGTATCGCCGCCGTGATCTCCTCGAAGGTCCGCTCACGATAGGCATGAAAGGGGCTCGGCCGGGTGGAGAGGACCGAGAAACGAACGATGCCGACGATGCGCGTCCTGCCCATGCCGATGCTACCAGCGGGCCAGGCGCCGCAAGCCGAGGAGCCGGGCGAAGCTCTGCCGGCCGCTCGCGAAGAAACCGGGCTGGGCATGCCGTGGGCCGGCCGGACGGTAGCGCTGCCGCGTTGCTGCCACGGCTTCCCGAAAGAGCGCGCGATGGTTTTGCGGATGCGGTGAAACGGCAAGCTTTGCCGCCGCGAAACTGCCGCGCGGAATGTCTGATTCCTCGATGATGCGCCGGGCGATCGGGCGATCATAGGGTGCGTGCAGCGTATAGGGCGCCATCTCGGGCGAGCGCGTGATCCGCTTCACGCGCCGTGGAAAACGGGCTCCGATGCTCGGCACCGGAACGAATGCGAAGCCGGCGCGCAGCCGGAATTCGGTGAGGCTCTTGCCGTAGACGACCCGCACCGGCAGACCCGGCGGCAGCGACGAATTGCGCCGCCATATCGAATCGCCCATCGCGCCGCTCAGGAACGTTCGTCCTATCAGGGCCTGCTCCAGCGCCAGAAACGCCACGTCGTCACCGACACCCGGCGTCGCCACGAATTCGTAGAGCAACCGCTTTAATGGGCCATCGAAGATGACCTCGAGCGAGGGGACGATCTTTCCCAGTATGTGCTCAGCCCTGACGATCGTCATGCCAAGCCGCTCGGCGAGCGCCGCGCCGCTGTCATCGCGTCCCTTCACCGTCACGTCGATCGTTGCGGCGTCCCGGAAGCCGGCCTCCGCCGCGAGCACGGCAACGCAGGCCGAGTCATAGCCGCCCGAGACGGGCGTGATCGGTGGCAGCGGCCGTTGGCGTCGCCGGTCCGTGGCATTCGCGCCGATAGCCGAGATCTTGTCCATCAGGAAGCGCCGGCAGGATGCAAAGTCTTTGAACGGCGCTTCCGGCAGGCTCTCGATCGGACGGATGCGGCCATCCGCATCGGCAGTGAAATTGTAGAACATCATTCTCGTGAGGCTGAAGCGCCCGTCCGTCATCACCAGCGGATCGTATTTGTCGATCCCCGCTGCCGTCGCTGCGTTGGTCTTGTCGAACAGCGCCGTCTCGATTCCGGCGAAGAACGGTCCGTCCGGATCGATCCCCGCCCGCTCCAGCGCGAAATTCATCGAGTTGGAAACGAAGCTCGTCCGTTCTCCGGCATCGTGGAGCACGAAAAGATACTCCCAGCCATGTTTCGGCGGAACGAACACGAGTTGCCCCCGCCACGTTACTCCGGAGCCATAGACATACTGGGACTCCTGGAAGGCGCCCTTGCCGAAATCTCCGTCCCAGACTCCTTCGAAGAGCCTGTGCCGGCCGAATTCCACCCCGGGACCCACCGAAATCGCGCAGCGGTTACCGGCAGATATCCGGCAGAGCCACGCCAGGGAGGGAAGATCTGGCTCGATCGAGACCTCGACCTTCGGCCGTGCCGGGTCCGGGTTTGCTCCAAGGCGATCACTTTGGCGGTCGAGGAGCATCTGCACGGCGCGCCGATGGTCGCCGAGGGAATGCGAGTCATAGAGCCTGTCGACATCCGACACCGGCCCCTCATCCGGAGTCGCCGAGGCTGGGTTGGGCTCGTTCAGCTGCGTTTGCATGCCGCCATATTCCGCATGAAACGATGATCCCGCTAAGGCCGGCGGCTCTCGAAACAGGAGGGCTCCGGCAGATAGGTGCTCAGAAAGGCGTGAAGGTGGTCCCCGTAGCCCGGCAACTCGCTCTCGGTCGGGATATCGTTGAGGCACACGACGCTGCGCGTCGAATTGAGATCGTGGGACCGCAGTATCTGCTCATAGAGCTTGCGGGCGGAGGGATCCCTGATCTTGACGTACCAGAGGCTGCTGCGGGTGAATAAGCCCCGGCCCGTGATGTATGCCGCGACCGGATGCAGATAGCTGCAGCACAGGAGATCGTCCATGGCGCGGAATCTGTTCTGCCGGAACGAATGATACTCCGCGGCGAAGATCGCCTCGCATTCCTCGGCGACGGTTTTTCGCTGGGGATGAAACATATGCGAGAAGCGCCGATCGAGCGGCCGCCCCCACTGCCGCGCCACCAGCGTTCGCGCATTCTTTGCCCCCCAGTTTGTCGCCGTCTCGTTGGGTTCTGGCGACGTATCCGAGATCGCCAGGTTTCCGACGAAGCCGTAGGCCAGTCCGTTACCGGTGAACGCGTCGCCGGGCTCGATCGGACGCAGCAGGAGAACGTCGTCGTTGAAGTAGATGTAGTGTTCCGAAAGCCCTGCGATGCGATGCAGCGCCGAGCCGATGACGTGCGAATTGAAAGTAGGCAAATATTGCTCGTCGAGGATGTCCGTATGGTCGACCAGCGAAAGGCGTTCGTTCGGCACGAGCCAGGAAGGAGTCTGGCCGCACGTCACGACATAGATGTGGTTCACCCAGGGCACGAAGCTTAGCAGCGACCGCAGGGAATAGCGGAGCTCGTCATGGTTCTGAAAGCGCGCCTTCGACATTGTGTTCTTGTCGATGCCGCCGGCCGGCAGGTGACTCGATAGTCGGTCCTGAAATCTGGGATCGTCGGCATCGACCCAAGTATAGACGACGTCGATCGGAAAATTGGGGGGCAACAGCGTGTCGGTGATGAAGCGGCCCGTCTCGACGGGGGCCTTGGGCTTCGCATTCGACCCGGACTCTCCGCCGTGCCGCGGCGGCTTCAGTCCGAAGAACGTCTTCAAACCCATCTATGGCTCTCCCCCGGCATCGTGTCTTTGCAAGACATCTTTCGACGCCAGCGGTGCGACCTGTCGTCGGTGCCGGCTTGGACCGAAGCGCGACTAGATGCACCAGCCTACTTTTTAGTGGTTCTACGCAGAACGGCAAATGTCCGGCTCGGAACGCCGTCTGCCTAGGGCAGATAGCCGATCAGCTCGTCCGTGCTCATGACGCTGGCATAGATCATGTTCATGATCTCGATCTCGCGGTCGTGCAGCTCCTGCGTACCGGCGGCGCAGGCGTCCTCGACGACGATCACGTCGAAGCTCTCGTCGGCGAGGCTGCGCACGGTCGACGACACGCATTGATCGGTGAAGATGCCGGCGCAGACGACATGCGTGATGCCGAGATTGGTGAGCACGAGGCGGAGATTGGTACCGGTCAGCGCGCTGTCGGTCGTCTTGGTGACGACGATCTCCTCGCCGAGCGGCTTTAGCGCCGCGACGATCCGCGAGGCATGGTCGTCCTTGGGCAGGAGCAGGTCGTTCCAGCCCGGCTTCCGCTGGCTGAGCGAGCGGTCGCGGCCATCCGTCCGGAGGCAGGCGATGCGCGCGAAAAGCACATCGAGGTTTCGGGCGCGGAAGCGGTCGAGCAGCTTGGCGATATTGGGGACGACGATCCCGTTCATGCGGTCGTGGAACGGCGTCCAGGCGTGGTAGCGCGCCAGTGCCGCACCCGATAGCGTCGCTGCATCCGGACGCTCCAGATAGGTGTTCTGAACATCGATGACGAGGAGCGCGACCTTGCCCGCAACAAGCACCGGATCGGCCGGTTCAGGGGCGCCGTCATAATAGAAAGACCGGTAGCTCTGCCTCCAGCTCATGCCGCTAGCCGGCGCGCCGGCGGCGCAGCACCATCAGCGTTGCGCCGGCAAGAAGCAGGAGCGTCGCGGCGACCAGCGTGCTCATCGTGCCGAGGGCAGGGACCATCGGCGTGTAGCCGGCAACCATCTTGGAGTAGAGCCATTTCGGCACCGTCGAGTCGGCGCCGGCCGTATAGAGCGACAGCGGGAAGTTCCCCCAGGACAGAAGGAAGGCGAAGAGCGCGCCCGACCAGATGCCGGGCCACAGGATCGGCAGGGTGATCTCGCGGAGGATGAAGCCACGGCCGGCGCCGAGATCGGCAGCGGCTTCCTCCAGCACCGGATCGAAGCTGTAGACCTGGATCGCGATCACCAGCGTCACCACCGGCACGATCCAGACCAGATGCGCCACCGCCGCCGTCTGCCAGCTCGGCGTGATGCCGAGCGCGTTGAACCAGAGGAGGAGGGCGAGACCCAGCACCGGCTGCGGGAAGAAGATCGGCAGCAGCAGGACCTTCTGGTAGAGCCGCCGCCCTTTCCAGGGGTAGCGTGCGAAGGCCAGCGCGCCGAAGAAAGCGATCAGCACGGCCACGACGGTGACGATCAGCGCGATCAGCAGCGAGTTGGTGACGAGCGTGTGGATCTCGAAGGAGGAAACGGTGCGCCACCACCATTCGGTCGAGTAGATACGGACCGGAAAGGCGAAGTAGCGTCCCTTGGACAGGCCCGCCAGCGCACCGCAGAGGATCGGCAGGTAGATCGCGATGACGACGAAGCCGGTCCACAGGCCGACGAAGAGGCGGACGCGCTTCGAGCCGATGCCCTCCATCCTCAGCGCCTCCCGAGGATGCGGTCGAGGTCGAGCCGCGACATGACGAAGAGCGCCAGCACGCTGACCATGATCATCAGGAGCACGGCGAGCGCCGAGCCGAGCGGCCAGTTCTGCGCATAGGTGAAGGCGATCTCGATGTCGTGGGTGATGGTGATGATCGACTGGCCGCCGAGAATCTTGGCTTCCGCGACGGCGCCGACGGCGAGCACGAAGGTCAGGAGCATGCCGATCAGGATGCCGGGCATGGCCAGCGGCAGCTCGATCTCGCGCCAGATCATCATGCGGCCGGCGCCGAGGTCGGAGGCAGCGTCGACGAGATCGCGCGGCACCATGGCGAGCCCGAGCGTCATCGGGAAGAGCATGAAGGGCAGGTACACATAGACGAGGCCGAAGGCGATCATGCCCGGCGTGAAGAGGATGTCCGGCCCGCCGGCGCCGCCCAAAAGCTTGATGGAGCCGTCGAGGACGCCGTTCTTGATGAAGAACAGCACCCAGCCATAGAGCCGGACATTCTCGGAGACGAAGAGCGGGAAGACGAAGAGGACGCTGACCAGGCCCGCCCATCGGCCGAAGAGCCGCGTCAGCCCGTAGGCGATCGGATAGGCGACGATCGCCAGCAAGACGACCGTCAGGATCGCGAAGGCGACCGACCAGGCGAAGGAGACCCAGACGCTGTTGGCCGGATCGAAGATCGTCGCGAAATTTTCAAGCGTAAAGGAGCGGAAGACATCGAAGCTCTTCGGCGTCGCGAAAGCATAGGCCGCGACGGTGACCAGCGGCGCCAGGAAACCGCCGATCAGGAAGAGGATCGCGGGAATGGCGCAGCGCAATCCGGTGGACAGGCGCCGGCTGATAGACTTGCGCTCTGCGGGCAGGCCGGTTGCCGCGATGTCGGCCATCAGGGGCCTCTGCGCCAGCAGGTCGTACCCTCTCCCATGGGGAGAGGGCTTCGAGCCTTAGGAGCGCAGCGAGTTAGGCGAGAAGGGTGAGGGGTTGGAGCTTCGCGAAAAGGGCCAAACAATCGACGCCTAAATCCCTCACCCCGCCGCGCTAAGGCTCCTTCGTCACCAAGCGCGGCGGCCCTCTCCCTATGGAGACCTTTGCACAACCTCGCAAGCCGCGGGACAGACCGATTCGAAGAGAGAACGGATCGGAATCAACCCAAGAACATCCGCCTCGCTCTGTTAGGTTATGCAAAGGTCTCCTATGGGAGAGGGTAACGGCGACGCCGCGTCCGGCAATTTCCATCACGGCGTCACCACGATCGCGTCGCCGGCGTCCCAGCCGATGGTGACGGTTGCGGCCGGCGCCGCCTTCCAGGCATGGCCGCGCGACATTTCGATGAGGAACGTCTTCTCGCCGACGCGGACCTGGTACTGGATGCGGGAGCCCAGCGAATATTCGTTGTAGATCGTGCCTTCCAGCGTGTTATCGGCGCCGCCCGGCTTATCGACGAAGCGCATGAATTCCGGCCGGATGACGAGGGCAAGCTCGGGCGATCCGGCAAGCGCCGCCGGCACGATGACGCGAAGCCGCTTGCCGGTGTCGTCGGCCACCCATTCGCCGCCGTCATTCCTGCGCGCGCTGACGACATTCACCTCGCCGACGAATTCCGAGACGAAGCGGTCGGCCGGCCGCGCGTAGATGTCCTCCGGCGTGCCGAGCTGGACGAGCTTGCCGGCGCGCAGCACGCCGATCCGGTCGGACATCACCATCGCTTCTTCCAGCGAATGGGTGATGTAGATGAAGGTCTTGCCGCTCTCGCGATGGAGGTCCTTCAGCTCTTTCTCCATCGCCTTCTTGAGCTTGTAGTCGAGCGCCGACAGCGGCTCGTCGAAGAGGAGGATGGCCGGGTCATAGGCGAAGGCGCGGGCCAGCGCGACGCGCTGCTTCTCGCCGCCGGAACATTTCATGACATTCTTGCCGTAATAGGATTCCGGAAGGCGCACCATGCGCAGGAGCTCGAGCGCGCGCTGCTTGCGCTCCGCCGGCGGAATCTTCTTCACCTTCAGCGGAAACTCGATGTTCTCGCCGACGCTCTTGTGCGGGAACAGCGCCAGCGACTGGAAGACCAGGCAGGTCGGCCGCCGGTTGGCGGGCAGGTTGTTGATGCGCTCGCCGCGGAAGGTGATGTTGCCTTCGCTCGGCGCCTCCATGCCGGCGAGCATGCGCAGAAGCGTCGTCTTTCCCGAGCCGGACGGGCCGACGATGGTCAGGAACTCGCCTTCGAAGATGTCGAGATCGATGCGCTCGATCGCCGCGAAGTCGGCGAATGTCTTGCGGACGCCGACGAGCTGCAGGACGGGCAGGGGTAGCTTCGGGTCGGCGTCCGGCGGAATTTCGGTCTCGACCACGGCAAGTTTCATCGATCAGTTCCCGGGTATGAAAGAACCGGCCGGCGCCGAAGCGCCGGCCGGGAGTCGGCTCAGGCCCGTTTCGCCGCCGTCATCAATTCTAGCGCCTTGTCGTAATCCGGCACGATGTCGTATTCGGCCGAGCGCGCCATTTCCTCGGCGAGGCTGTCCCACTGGATCGCGTCCAGTTCTTCGGGCGTGAAGAGCTCGAAGCATTTGGGATTGCCCATCTGCGCCACCGGGTTGAAGGTGCCCTCGGCGAAGGCGACCGTATGCGCCACTTCCGGGTCCTGGACATATTTCAGGAAGTCGGTCGCGAGCGGCGACAGTTCGGGATTGTTGACCGTCGACGTGACCTCGATCCAGGCGATGCCGCCCTTGCCATCGATCGGCCCCTTGAGCGGTGTGATGGCGCGCATGTTGGGATAGCCGTCGGCGCGCGCCGGCGAGACCGAATAGGTGCCGCCGGTGAGATGCAGGTCGATCTCGCCCGAGACCAGCGCCTGGTTCATCGTGGCGATATCGCCGGCCAGCTTGGCGCCCTTGAAGACCTTCAAGGCGGTGTCCTCGAACTTCTTCAACTCCTCTGCGCTGTGCTCGACGAAGGGGTTGATCCCGGCGACCATGAAGATGTTGAAGACGTTCCAGTCGTCGGATTCGAGGATGCCGTATTTGCCGGCGAGCGCCGGGTCGTTGAAGAGTTCCCAGCCCTGCTCTTCTGCCGTCGCACGGCTGACCTTGTCGGTGTTGACGACGAAGCTGTAGGGCCCGAAGCGCTGGGCCATGCCGAGTAGGTCCTTGCCGTCGTCGCTCATCGCCCACTTATAGGGCGCCTTGAACTCCGGCATCATCGACGCGAAGAACGGCTCGAACTCCTCCTTCGGCAGCGGCTTGATCAACCCTTCCGGCGCCATGATCTTGCGCGCCCAGGGATTGTTGACGTTGATCAGGTCCCAGACATTGGTCTCGCCGGCGCGCAGCCGGTTGATCATGGTCGGGTCGTTGGTCAGGCTTTCGGCTTTGACGGTGGCGCTCATGTCCGAGCGGAACGGGTCGAGCACCTGGGCCGAATTGTAGCCCTCCCAGCAGAGAATATTGAGCTCGGTCTCGCGGGCCGCGAAGGCCGGGCGGGAGCCGAATGGCGTGCCGAGCGCCACCGCGCCGGCGCCGATCAGTTGCATAACCTCGCGTCTGGAAATCCCTGTCATCTTCGTCCTCATTGCCCGCTATCGGGTCGACGAGGCCGGCACAAGACGTGACCGGCCGATGGAAACGGGGCTTGCGCGTGCCGGTTTTCCAGCACCCGTGCCGAACATCCTCCCGCGTTCGTGCAAGCCGAACTGCTGCGCGTTTTTCGGATTTCCTTGCTTAGGACACCTGCAACGATAAGTGAATCGTGATCCTTGGGCGTGCGGCGAATCGACTCGGGCGGATTCCGGTGCGGCGCGAACGGGTGTAAGTGCCGTCGGCATGATCGACGGGGACGGCATCAGACTGCGCTGGGAAACGCTGGGC
>CAMCWB010000043.1 GCA_945882315.1 Bauldia litoralis
GCCTATCGGCGGTCCCCCTCCCCCGCTTCGCAGGGGAGGACCAACCGTTCCGCAAAGGTCTCCTATGGGAGAGGGTAAGCAGTGCCGCGGTGCTTCACGTTACGACCCGACGGCCTCGGCGAGCAGCTTCTCCGTCAGCTCGACGCCCTCGCGGCATACGTCTATCGCCGGCCGCGCCCAGAGCACCGGGTTCGGCGCTTCATAGCTGATGACGCCGGTGTATTTCTTCTCGGCAAGGAGGCCGAAGACCTCGCGCCAGCGGATAACGCCCTGGCCCGGCGGCAGGCGGTCGGTCGGCCGCTTCACGCCCGTGACCGGGTTCGGCGACAGGTCGCTATACTGGAAGCAGAATATCTCCTCCGGCGCGACGTCCTCGAAGCCGCGGCCGGGCCGGCCGCTGCGCGCCAGATGATAGGCATCGAGCAGGAAGCCGGCGTTCTCCTTCCTGGCGCCGCGAACCAGTTCGCTTTGCGCCTCGAGACAGTTCAGCACCTCGTGCTGCGAGTTGAACTCGATGGCGAGCCTCAGGCCGAACTCGGCGGCGATGTCGGCGCCGCGCCGGAGATGGGTGATCGCGTCCGTTATGGACCCGACGAAGGGGCCGGGCGCACTCATGATCATGGCGCAGTCGAGCGCCACCGCGTTCTCGCAGGATTTTGCGAAATCCTCGAACAGCCGGCGGCTGTCCTCGCCGGTCGCGAAGAGCCAGCCATATTCGACGCCGAGCACGGCGACCGTGACGCCGCTCGCGCGGATGAGGGCGAGCACGTCATCGTTGCTCATGCCGGTCTCGTAGCAGCGCTTGAAATCGATGCGGCGAAGTTCGGCGGCGGCGAAGCCTGCGCCGCTGATGGCATCGAGCGCCTCGGGCAGCGGCGTCGTGTCGATCGTCCAGGTGTGCAGCGCCAGGCGCCCGAATGGTTCGGCCATGTTTCCCCCCGAGGCTCGTTGTGATGAGGCTAGCTCAAATCAGCCCGGCCGCGTAGAGCGCCAGCCCGGCGCCGGCCGACAAGGCAAGCACCGGCAGCATGCCGAGGCGGAACAGGAAGATTGCCGCGATGGCGAGGAGCGACAGCGCCACGGCCGGCAGGTTGACGCTTGCCAGCACCGGCAGGTCGGTATCGAGGCCGAAGGCCACAAGCGATCGCGTTTCGCCGAACCAGCTATGGATGGCGAACCAGACGGCGAGATTGAGAATGACGCCGACCACCGCGGCGGTGATCGCCGACAACGCCGCCGAGAGTGCCCGGTTGCCGCGCAGCTTTTCGACGAAGGGCGCGCCGAGGAAGATCCAGAGGAAGCAGGGCGCGAAGGTCACCCAAGTGGCGAGCAGCCCGCCGAGCGTCGCGGCGAGCAGCGGCGGCAGCGAGCCCGGATCGCCATAGGCGGCCATGAAGCCCACGAATTGCAGGACCATGATCAGCGGCCCTGGCGTCGTCTCGGCCATGCCGAGGCCGTCGAGCATCTCGCCGGCACTCAGCCAACCGTAATTCTCGACGGCCTGCTGCGCGACATAGGCGAGCACCGCATAGGCGCCGCCGAAAGTGACGACCGCCATCTTGGAAAAGAAGAGCCCGATATCGGCGAAGACGTCGCCGGGACCGAGCGTCGCCAGGAGCAGTGCCACGGGCGCCAGCCACAGGACGAAAAAGCCCGCTGCCGCGAGGACGGCGCCGCGGCCGTCCTGAACCGCCAGCCGGTCGTCAACGACGGTATCGGAAGCCGATTCTTTCCGGCCGAGCCATCCGAGCTTGCCCGCCATCAAGCCTATGAGGGCGGTGGCGAGGATGATGAGCGGGAACGGAACCCCGAAGAAGAAGATGCCGACAAAGGCCGCGCCGGCGAGAAACCAGAGCAGCCAGCCGGTCAGCGCCCGGCGGGCGATGCGGATGACGGCGTCGAGCACGATGGCGAGCACCGCCGCCTTGACGCCGAAGAAGATCGCCTCGACCGGGCCGGCATTGCCGAACAGCACATAGACGAAGCTCAGCGCCATGATGGCGAGGACGCCGGGCAGGATGAAGAGGAGGCCGGCGACGAGGCCGCCGCGCACGCCGTGGAGCAGCCAGCCGATATAGGTGGCGAGCTGCTGGGCCTCCGGTCCAGGAAGCAGCATGCAGAAATTGAGGGCGTGCAGGAACCGCGCCTCGGATATCCATTGCCGCTCGTCGACGAGGATGCGGTGCATCACGGCGATCTGGCCGGCCGGGCCACCGAAGCTCAGCGAGGCGATCTTTGCCCAGACCCGTACCGCCTCGGCAAAGGACGGACGCACCGGCGGCGATTCCCGATTCGTGATTTCGGTCACGGCCTAGCGCGCCAGCCAGCCGCCATCGACCGGGACGATCGTGCCGGTGACATAGGACGACTCCGGCGAGACGAGGAAGAGGAGCGCGGTCGCGAGCTCGCGCGGCTCCGCCCAGCGGCCGAGCGGGATGCGCGCCAGGATATCGCGGTTGCGTGCCTTGTCGGCACGCAGCTCGGCGGTGTTGTCGGTGGCGACATAGCCCGGTGCGATGGCGTTGACGGTGATGCCATGCGGCGCGAGCTCGTTCGCCATCATCTTGGTGATGCCGGCGATGCCGTGCTTGCTCGCCGCGTAGCTCGGCGCCCGGATGCCGCCCTGGAAGGAGAGGATCGAGGCGATGTTGACGATGCGCCCGGCGATGGCGCCCTCGATCATATGCGCGGCGACCGCCTGCGACAGGAAGAAGGCGCTCTTCAGATTGACGTCCATTACCGCATCCCATTCCTCGGCGGTGACGTCGAAGAGGTCGCCGCGCTGGATGATGCCGGCATTGTTGACGAGGATGTCGATGCGGCCGATCACCGCCACGACGGCATCGACGACGGCGCGGAAATCCTGAGGGCCGCTGAGGTCGCGAACGATCTCGATGAAGTCACGGCCGCGGCCGCCGATCGATTCGGCCGTATCCGGCATGGGCTGCGAGCCGAGGCCGGCGATATCGGCGCCGGCGTCGGCGAGCGCTTCGGCCAGCGCCCGGCCGATGCCGGTGCGGGCGCCGGTGACCAGCGCCACCTTGCCGGACAGATCGAAGAAGCTCATGGCGCCCTTTGCCGCGACAGGATGAAGTCGTGCTCGACGCGCCAGAAGGGATTGCCAAGGCCGAGCGCCTTGGCAACCTCGGGATCGTCCTGCCGGACGAAGGTGACGACCAGGCTGTCCTTGACGCCGAAGACCGCATCGGAATCGAGATACTCGTCGCCGGCGATGAAAAGATGCGTGGTCACCGCGTCGAAACCCGGCGCGGCGAGGATCACATGGATATGCGCCGGCCGCATCGGATCGCGACCGAGCGCCAGCAGCATCCTGCCGACCGGTCCGTCGGTCGGCACCGAATAGGGCATCGGCCGCACCGAGCGGAAGAAATAGCGGCCGTCGGCGCCGGTGGTGAAGAGGCCGCGGAGATTGTTCTCGGGCTGGTCGGGGTCCTGGGTGTCGTAGAGGCCGTTGCCCGAGGTCTGCCAGACGTCGAGCGTCGCGCCGTCCACGGGCCGGCCGTCCGGATCGAGCACGCGGCCGGAGACGAAGACCGGCTCGCCCTTGAGGTCGAGCGAGAGATTGTCGCCCATCGCCTTCCGCGGCGTGTTGGAGACGTGGAAAGGACCCAGCACCGTCGACTGGGTCGCGCCGGAGGGCTTCCGGTTGTTGATCGCGTCGACCAGCATCGAGACGCCCAGCGTGTCGGAAAGGAGGATGAATTCCTGCCGCCGCTCGTCGCTCTTGTGGCCGGTCTCGGTCAGGAAGCGGATCGCGGCATTCCATTCGTCCATCGTCGGCTCGACCTCGCGGACGACGGCATGGAGATGGCGGACTATGGATGTCATCACCGCCTGCAGCCGCGGGTCGTCGCATTCCGCCATGCGCCCGAGCACGGCGTCGGTGACGTTCGCCTCGTTGAAGTCACGCATGGCATTTCTCCCCAAGGCCCGGCAGGCCGAGCCCCCAAGCCCAGATTGCCCAAGTTCTAGAGCGGTGCAAAGGCCCCGAAGCGGCCGGCATGATAGAGGAGTGGCGGGCGGTCATCGGCCGACATCGCCTGGATGAGGCCGACGAAAAGGGTATGGTCGCCACAATCATGGTGCGCCGTGCTCTCGGCGAGGATGCGCGCCAGGGCGTCGGCCAGCACCGGCACGCCATCGTCATGGGCAAAGGGGTCGCCGAGCCCGGTCACCGGTTTGCCGGCAAAATGTCTCGCCAGCGCCTCCTGGTCGGCGGCCAGAATGTTTATGCCGAAGCGCCCGGCCTCGAGCAGGATCGCATGCATGCGCGTGTGCTTCGCCACCGAGACCACGCAGAGCGGCGGCTCCAGCGAGCCCGAGACGAAGGCATTGGCGGTCATGCCCCGAATTTCGCCCTTGGCTTCCGCGGTGATGACCGTGACGCCGGTCGCGAAACTGCCCATGACGCGGCGGAAATGGACGGAATCGATGCTGCGGGTCAGTGTTTTCTCGTTCATTGGACCCCGGATGCGCAGCGGCGCTGTAGCCGATCACGCAATCGTAAGGGGCGGACGGGCTCCCGAAAAGCGAAATCGGGCCGCTGCGGCTTTTCCTCGGTGCCGCCGCCTTGCTACGGTCGCCCGCAAAACAACGATGCTTTCAGGGAACGATCAGGAATGCTTCAGACCCGCGCGCCGCAGGACCATCATGGGGAAACCCTGCGGGTCGAAGACAATGCGCTCATCACCGGACAGGGCAAATTCATCGGCGACCTCAAGCTCCCCCGTCAGACTGCGGCGGTCTTCGTGCGGTCCCCGCATGCCCATGCGCGGATCGGAACGATCTCGGCGGAGGCGGCCCTCGCCTTGCCGGGCGTCCTCGCCGTCCTGACCGCTGCCGACATGGAGGGCGTCGGCAGCGTGTCGCGGCCGATCCCGATCGCCGGCCGCGACGGCAAGACCATGCTCGTGCCGGAACGGCCGGCGCTTGCCGGCAAGCGGGCGCTTCATGTCGGCGACCCGGTAGCGCTGGTCGTCGCCGAGACCGCGGCGATCGCGGCCGATGCCGCGGAACTGGTCGAGATCGACTATGATCCGCTGCCCGCCGTCGCCGACGCCCGCGCCGCGCTGTCGGCAGAGGCGCCGCTCCTCTGGCCGCTTGCGCCCGGCAATCTCGCCATCGACTACATCACGCCGAGAGACGACGGCGGCGCGCTGGTCGAGATCGAGGCGATCATCGCCGCGGCGGCGCATGTCGTGCGCATCGAGACCTTCAACCAGCGTCTCGCCGGGGTGACGCTCGAGCCGCGCGGCGCGACGGCCTTCTACGAGCCGGCCTCCGATCACTACACGCTCCACTGCCCCTGCCAGGGCACCGGCGTTCTGGCGGCGGGCGTTGCGGCGATCATGGGCATCGCACCGGACAAGCTCCGCGTCCTCGCCGACGATGTCGGCGGCGCCTTCGGCCTGAAGACGCCGCCCTATCCGGAATATCCGGCGCTGCTCGTCGCGGCGAAGAAGGTCGGCCGGCCGGTCCACTGGATGGCGACACGCGCCGAATCCTTCCTCAGCGACCATCAGGCCCGCGACCAGTATTGCGAGGCGACCCTCGCACTCGACACGGACGGCAAGTTCCTGGCGCTGAAGGTCGAGGCCATCACCAATCTCGGCGCCTATTGCACCTATGCCGGCCCGATGATCTCGACGACCGGCTTCGCCGGCTGCTTCCCGACGACCTACGACATCCCCAAGACGAGCATCAATGTCCGCTGCGCTTTCACCAACACCGTGCCGGTGGGGCCTTATCGCGGCGCCGGACGGCCGGAGGCGAATTATGTGATGGAGCGACTGGTCGACGCGGCGGCCCGCCAGACCGGCATCGATCCCTTCGCACTGCGGCGCCGGAATTTCACGGCGCCCGGCGCCTTTCCCTACAAGACAGCCGCCGGCCACACCTTCGACAGCGGTGAATTCGCCGCGATCTTCGAGCAGGCCCTCACGCTCGGCGACACCGACGGCTTCCTGGCCCGGCAAGTCGCCTCGTCGGGCAAGGGACTACTCCGTGGCCTCGGCGTTTCCTGCTTCCTCGAACATTCCGGCGTCGTGCCTTTCGAAGGCACGGCTTTCGTTTTCGACGGCGACCGACTGCGCGTCCGCCTCGGCATGCAGGCGAGCGGCCAGGGCCATGCGACGGTTTTCCGCAACGTCGTCGCCGACCGGCTCGGCATCGCCCGCGCCAGCGTGATCCTCGAGGAGGGCGATTCCGATTTCGCCATCAAGGGCGGGCCGGCGGTCGCCTCGCGCTCGGCGATGAGCGCCGGGCCGGCGATGACGAAGGCGTCCGACATCGTCGTCGAGAAGGGCCGGCGCATCGCCGCGACGCTTCTCGAAGCCAGCGAGGACGATATTTCCTACGCGAAGGGCGATTTCATCATCGCCGGCACCGACCGGCGCATCGGCCTGTTCGAGGTGGCGAGCCAGGCCGCCGCCATGAAATCGCGCGGCGAGATCGCCGAGGATCTCGACACGCGTGCCGACGTGACGACAACGCCGACCTATCCCAACGGATGCCATGTCGCAGAAGTCGAGATCGAGCCGGAGACCGGCATCATCTCCGTCGTGCGCTACACCGCGATCGACGATTGCGGCACTGTGCTCGATCATACGATCGCCGACGGCCAGACGATCGGCGGCATGGCGCAGGGCCTCGGCCAGGCGCTGATCGAGGCGGTCCGCTACGACGATGACGGCCAGGTCCTGTCCGGGTCGCTGATGGATTACGGCATGCCGCGCGCCGACATGATGCCGGACGAAATCGCCTCCGCCTTCCATCCGGTGCCCTGCACCACCAATGTGCTCGGCGTGAAGGGGGTCGGCGAGGCCGGCACTACGGCCGCGATCGCGGCGATCATGAACGCCATCGCCCACGCCATCCCGAATGGCCGCGGCGTCGCCATTGAGATGCCGGCGACGCCGGAGAAGATCTGGGCGGCCTGCCGCGGCGGATAGTCGGGTTCGCCGAAGACGCTCCGCCGGTCGGATTAGGCCGGTGGCGACCGCGCGCCACCTGGCATCCGGTCGTCGAGGCTTCGAGACGCTCGACGACACGGCTGACGGCGGCCGGCTGATCAGCTGATCGGCTTGATGCCCAGCCTCTTGCCCAGTTCGGCGAGCTTGCCGAGCAGGGCCGGCGACAGGGGAACGCCGCTTGCGCCCCGATCCTTCAACCGTGCGGCGCGGGCTTCGCCCGGCAAGCGGATGCTGTCATGGCCGGGCATCAGCTTCGACGAGCGGAGCTCGCGGATGTGGCGGTCGATATCGGCCTTGAACTCGGCGAGCGGCAGGAACTTGGTCACGTCGACCACCACCAGGAAATGGCCGGTGTTGGTTTCGCTCATCGAATCGGCGTTGAAATCGGTGACGTCGCGGCCGAAGGCGGCGCGGTTGAGCGGACCGCCCATCAGGCCGAGCACGAGGCAGATGCCCGAGCCCTTGTAGCCGCCGATCGGCAGGAGCGCGCCCTTGGCGACGTCCATCGGATCGATGATCGGCTCGCCGGTTTCGCGGTTGACCATCCAGCCCTCTTCGAGCGGCTGGTTGTTGAGCACGTGGTTCTTGACCGTGCCGTAGGAGGTGACGCTGGTGGCGATGTCGAGGATGATCGGCGGCTCCTCGCCGGCCGGAATGCCGAAGGCGACCGGATTGGTGCCAAGCAGCAGTTCCGAGCCGCCCCAGATCGGCATGTGGTTGGCGCTGGCGACCACCGAATAGAGCGCCACCATGCCGCGCTCGATCGGCTTCTCGACATAGAGCGCGGCCGGGCCGGCATGGTTCGAGCGGCGCACGCCGACCCAGGCGACGCCGCTTTCGGCGGCGATATCAACGGCCGTGTCGACCGCCTTCGACATGACCAGATGGCCCATGCCGTTGCCGCCGTCGATCATCGCGGTCGCGGCGGCGGTGCGATCAACCGTAATCTTCGGGTTGCGCTCGACACCACCACCCTCGATCCTCGCGACGTATTGCGGCAACCGGAAGATGCCGTGGGCATCCGCGCCGGTGAGATCGGCCCGCGTCATCAGGCGGGCGACGGTCTCGGAATCGGCCTCCGGAAGGCCGACCTTGGTGAAGGCCTCACGGATGAAACGGTGGATTTCCGCGGCCGGCGTCGTTGGGACGCTCGTTGTGCCTGCTTCTGTAAGCATTTCTCTTCCTCCCGATCGAAATTCAGGTCTGAACGTCATTCCTGCATGGCTGGTGTCCGAAACCTGCAATTGTGGCGCAGCGCACTCGCCTTATATTGCAATGCATCAAGACATTGAAAGGAAACACCATGTCCAAGAATGAAAGCAAGTTAGGTCGCATCGGCAAGGTCTTCGCAACCTTCGGCGCCGTGATCGATGTTGCGACTGCGGTCGAAGCTCGTCGCCAGCCCAGCGTGCAGGCTCTCCGGACGCTCGGTATCGATGAGTCGGCCTTCCGGAAACTTAACCTTTAAAGTTGTAAGGCGCCGCTTCGCGGCGCCTTTGGGTTGTCAGCTTACGGCTGCCTTGATCGAAAAGAGCTTGGCGGCGTTTCCGACGAGAATAGCGTTCTTCTCGTCGGCGGTCAGGCTCTCGCAGGCTTCGACGAAATCGACCGGGTTGGGCTCGCCCATATCGGCCGGGTAGTCGGAACCGAGCACGACGCGGTCCGCGCCGACCGCATCGACGATATAGCGGAGCGTCCGCTCGCTATGGGTGATCGTATCGACCCAGATGCGGCGGACATAGTCCGACGGCAGGCCGGCGATGCCGCTCGCCTCGGGACGCACTTCCTGGCCGTGATCGAAGCGGCCGACGCCGAGCACGCCGTAACCGCCGGCATGCGAGAAGCAGGTCTTCAGTTCCGGCAGCTTGTCGAAGACGCCGCTGAAGATCAGCGACGCCAGCGCCACGGTAGTCTCCAGCGGATTCCCGATCAGATTGCGCAGATGATATTTCTTCATCCATGAATCGGCGCGCCCGCGGCCGGGATGGAAGTAGACGACGGCGCCAAGCTTCGCAGCGGCTTCGAGGATCGGAAACAGGGACGGCTCGTCCCAGTCGGTGCCGTTGACATGGGTGCAGACCATGGCGCCCTTGATGCCGGGCAGCGCCATGATGCGCTCGAGTTCCTTGACCGAGCCGGCCGGATCCTGGAGCGACAAATAGCCGAGGCCGGAATAGCGCTCCGGCCATTGCGCGACCGTCGCCGCGAGGTCGTCATTGACGGCTCGCGAGAAGGAGCGGCCGTCTTCTTCCCCCAGCGTGTGCCAATACATGGTCGGACTGACCGACAGGACGTGATGGCCGACGCGCTTCGCATCCATCGTCTTCAGGCGCTGGCCAAAGCTTTCGACCGGCATCGGCCAGGGAATCTCCATCGATCGATCGCCCACCGACGAAATGATCTTGCCGGACGCGCTGTGGCTGAACTCGATGCCGTGCCAGCGTTCGTTGGCCTCGGCCGGACCAACCGCGCTCGGCGGCAGGAAATGCGAGTGGGTGTCGATGGCAGTCGGCGTGCCGCCGGCCTGGTTGGCCCGATTATCCATTTGAAGTCAGTTCCCTGTCTGATTGCGGCGGCGGGCGCCCGTTGAGCGGTTAGATCGGCTCGCGTTTCTCGAGCTCGATATTGAGGGTGAAGCGGTTTTCCGGATGGACGGAATAGGTGACAAGGAAGATCACGCCGTCCTCACCGCGGTAACGGCGCAGGATGATCAGCGCCGGATCGCCCTCCTCGACCATCATCGGCTCGGAAAGTTGCGGATCGATGCGGCTGACGAAGATCTCGATCTGCGCCTGCGCGGCCCTGTGATTGTAGAGCTGCTCGATCTGCCGGACGACCGCGGTGCCGGCCGGATTGGGAAGGTCGAGGACGCCGGCGAATTTCGGCAGGAGATACGCATCGAGCGAAGCAATCGGCGCGCTCGATGGTCGCGCCAGGCGCATCGCCTTCAGCCGCACCCAGCGCTGGCCGGGGCTGCAGCGGAGCATGACGGCCTGTTCCGGCGTCGCCTCAATCCGGTTGACCGAGAGATGCTGGCGATAGGTCTCGGCCGGATACTGAAGAAGCTCTTCCATCGAGGAGAGCGTGTGGACGAAAGTGACGCGGTCGGCGGCGGAGACGACGACCGTGCCGATGCCCGGCCGCGCATCGAGGATGCCGGCTTCGCGCAGCCGCGACAGCGCCTGCCGCACCGTGAAGCGGCTGACCTCGAAACGGTCGCAGAGCTCATGCTCGGTCGGCAGCCGCGAGCCGAGCTTGTAGACACCGCTGCGGATCTCCTTCCGCAGGATTTCCTCGATCTCGGAATAGCGCGGACGATGCTGGCCCTGGAGAAGCTTCTCGTTGCGCTTCACCGGCATCTCACAATTTCCGTCGGCGGACTTCACGCATGACGCCCGAATTGTCGATGTCGCCGTCGCCCGCCGCGATCGATTTTTCGAGCAGATCGAGATAGGTGCGGCCGAGCGGCAGGTCCTGCCCCACCGCTTCCGCCGCCTCGATCATCAGGTGAACATCCTTGGTCGCCTGGCTGATGCGGCCCTGCGGCGAGAAATCGCCGGTGATCATCTTGTCGCCCTTGACGTCCATGATCTGCGAATAGGCGGCGGAGTCGCGCGCCGCATCGAGGAAGGCCGGCAGCGGCAGGCCGATCGATTCGGCGAAGACCAGACCCTCGCCGAGCCCGGCCCGGTTCAGTCCGAGGATCAGGTTGACGGCGAGCTTGGTGCGGCCGCCATTGCCGGTGGCGCCCATGAAATGACATTTCTTGCAGATCGCGGTGAGGAGGTCGGCGGCCCAGTCGGCGTCTTCCTTGCTGCCGCCGACGAGGCCGACGCCGTCGCCGGAGGCGACCTGGCCGCTGGCGCCGGAGATCGGCATTTCGAGAAGATGGGCACGGCTACCGGCGATGCGTTCGCCGAGGCGCGCGATGCGTTCGGGGTCGCAGGTGCTGACCACGATGGCGAGCTTGTCGCGGCCGGTCTCGGCGGCGATCTCCCTGAGGCCGCCTTTGCCTTCGACGACGTCCTCGACCTGCTCGGTGTTGAAGACCGAGACGAGGACGCGGTCGACCCTGCGGAAGAGCTCCGGCAGCGAGGCGACGCCCTCGCCGCCTTTCGCCGCCAGCGCATCGCGCTTCGCCGGATCGACGTCGTAACCGATAACCTTGTAGCCGGCGGCAAGCAGCCGACCGGCGAGCGCGCCGCCGATCAGTCCGATGCCGACGACGCCGACCGGCGCCTGATCGGTCATGCGGCGCCCCGCGTCGCCTTCGGCTTGCCGCCGAGCTCGATCGGCTTGTCGAAGGAATCGACGAGGTCGTCGAAATATTTGTACAGGAGTGCGTAGTCGTCCTTGGCCTTGCCCTGTTCCATCGCCTTGTTGAGGATGGTCGAGGTGAGCGTTCCGAACACCGCGGGATGGCCGCCGGCGTTGGAGTATTTCACCGCCATGCCGAGATCCTTGGCGAGGTTCGACACGTAGGACCGTGCATCCCACTTGCCGCTGACGATATGCTTCGGGAAGCGGAATTCGGTGGTGTAGCTGCGGGCATTGCCGGAATTCAGCGCGTCGACCACGGCGCCGAGATCGAGGCCGGCATCCTCAAGGATGCGGCAGCCTTCGACGGTGGCGAGGAAGGTCGTGTGCAGGATCATGTTGTGCACGAGCTTCATGGCATGGCCGGCGCCCGAGGGGCCGAGATGCATGAGCTTGACGGTGAACTTCTCCAGCGCCGGGCGGGCCTTTTCGAGCGCCGCGGCATTGCCGCCGATGAAGAGCGACAGCCGTCCCTGGTCGGCGCCGGTGGCGCCGCCGGTCATGCCGCAATCGAGATATTCGCGGCCGGCGGCCTTGGCCATCGTCACGAGTTCCTGGGTATCGGGAGGAAAAGAGGTGGTCAGGTCGCAGAGAACCTGGCCCGGCCGCTTGACCGAGAGCAGGCCGTCCGGCCCGGAGACGACGGTGCGAATCTGGGGCGAGGCCGGCACGACGAAAATGACGATGTCGCAGCTTTTGCCGAGCTCGGCCGGCGTCATATTTGCGACCTTCGCAGAGAAATTCTGGGTGCCGAAGGCGGCCGGCGACACATCATAGGCGCCGGTCAGGAGCCCCGCCTTATCGAGATTGCGGGCAATACCGCCGCCCATCTGGCCAAGGCCGACAACGCCTACCGCCGGCTGACCGGCCGTGTTCTTCGAATCCGACATAATACCTCGCTAAGGTGACATCCTCCGCCGGCAGCGGTTCCGCGCTTCTAAAGTCGCGGTCTGGTACCGGCACCGGCGACAATCTAGCAGATCGCTTTGTATGGACAAATATCCTGTGACACTTTAGAGACCCCCGGCGATGGTTTCCCCGCATTTTTCAGGATCGAGCAGCGTCCCCACCGGGGGCGTGCTGCATCTTTTTGCGGCAGGCGCGACGGGGCGCGCTCGGGCTCGTAGACAGTGGCCGGCAAAGCGGCAATTCTGTCCGACAAGAAGAGAGGGAGGACGAAATGGATGGTGATGTGATCCGTATGGGGGGCTATCAGGGCCCTGCGTCGGTGCATAACCGGGCCGCCTATGTGCTTGGCAAGGGACTGTCCGAGCGGACCAATGGCGAGGCCTCGCTGACGCTGATCGAGGACGTCACCAAGCTCGGCCGCAATTCCCTCGACCTCTTCGACATGGTCGAGGGAAACGAGCTCGACCTCTGCTATTTCGCGTCGAGCTATCTCGTCCACCGCGTGCCCAACCTTGCCGCCTTCGACCTGCCCTTCGCGATCGAAAGCCGCGAAAAGATCTACGACCTGCTCGACAACGGGCTCGGCGACGAGATCAAGGCGGATGTCGCCAAGCGCACCGGCTTCGTCGTCCTCGGCTTCTGGGACAACGGCTTCCGCCATTTCACCAACCGGCTCCGGCCGATCGTGAAGCCGGAAGACTGCGAAGGCCTGTCGATCCGCACGATGAACAGCGCCGTCCACCAGGAGACCTTCCGCGCCCTCGGCTTCCAGCCGGATTTCATCGACATCAAGGATTTCCCGGCTGCTATCCGCGCCGAGATCGTCGATGCGCAGGAAAACCCGCTGACCAACACGGTCAATTTCGCGGTGCATGAGACGCATCGCTTCATCACCATGACCGGCCATTTCTACGGCGTGTCGCTGGTGCTCGGAAACGCCGAGCGGATCGCCGCATTGCCTGCCGAGACGCGCGCCGGGCTCGAAGCCTCGATGCAGGACGCGACCAAGGCCCAGCGCGGCTTCGCCAATGACGAGGACAATCGCTGCTACCCGATCCTCGCCGCGGCCGGCGTCCAGCTGATCCGCGCCGGCGAGTTCGACCGGCCGGCTTTCGTCGAAGCGACCACCGACGTGCTCGAGGCGACCGCGAAGAACATCGACGACAATGTGATGCAGTATTTCAGGTAGGAAAAAGGGCGGAAGAGCCAAGCTCTTCCGCCCCAAATTCCGTGCAATCGAAGCGGGCCTTCCAGCCCGCTTTTTTATTTGTCAGACCGCCATCTTGGTCTGCATCGGCGTCGCATTGAGCGGCAGGTTGACCGGCTCGTTGCGCTCGGCCGAGAGGTCGGCCGCGATGTAGCATTCCATGACCTTGCGGGCCTGCTCGATCGTCACCAAGCACGGCCGGTCGCGAGCGATCGCGTCGAGGAAGTGGATGGTCTCGCCGGCCATCGGTCCGGCATAGGTGTGGCCGACCTTCTCGCCGGGCATGGTCGAGACCGGGAATTGGATGCCGTTGGTCATCGTGTTGAGGATGACATCCTTGTGGGTGTCGTCGATGAACAGCGCCCCTTCCGAACCGACCAGCTCGAGCCAGGTGCTCGAATAGTTGTGGTAGCCCGGCGGCAGGATCCAGCCGGCGCCGACGGTGAAGATGAAGCCGTCATCCATCGTCACCATGATCCACATATGGTCGGCGGCGTTGGCCGACTTGATCATCACCTTCTCGACCGCCTGCGAATAGATGCGGACGGGCTTGCGGGGCTCCAGGCACCACAGCATGAAGTCGAGATCGTGGGTGGCTTCCATCGCCGCCGGCGACAGGCGCGTGCGGCCGAGGATCTTCTTGCCGAGGCTGCGCGAGATGTGGCGGCTGATCAGGCCGGTGACCGGCTCGCCGATCGTGCCGTCGAGCAGCTTCTCGCGCATATAGGCGTATTTCGGATTGAAGCGCTGCGAGTAGCCGATCGTGAACTTCAGGTTCTTCGACTTGGCGATCGCGTTCAGCTCGTCGACCTCTTCCAGCGTCGAGGCGATCGGCTTTTCGAGGAAGACATGCTTGCCGGCGAGAAGCGAATCCCGCGCCATAACGAAATGCGTGGCTTCCGGCGTCGCCGAAATGATGATCGCGTGGATGTCCTTGTTGTCGAGGAGGTGACGATAGTCGTCCGTCGCGGTCTTGGCATTCGTCAGGTTCTTCATCTCGGCGAGACGGTCCGGACGGATCTCCGCGATATGAAGCTCCTTGACGAAGGGGCTGTCGGCGGCGGTCTCGGCACGAATGCCGCCACACCAGCCGGTGCCGATGATCCCGACATTGATTCTTTCCATGGCGGCTCTCCAACAGGTTGAGTTCGGGTCTTATTTCTTAGGCGTTACGTAATGTCGAACGGAAAAGCGAACTCCGCTTTTTTTCGGCCTTGCTAATGTTTGTCTGCGGGCAGTTCCTCGACCTCGAGGAGGGCCCCCAGAAAGCTCTTGGGGTGAACGAAGGCGATGTCCTGACCGAAGGCGTTCTTGCCGACCCGGCCGTCGCCGATCAGCGCGACCTCGCGGCCGGCAAGTTCGCCGAGCGCCACCGGCACGTCGTCGACATAGAGGCTGACGTGATGCAGCCCGCCATGCGGGTTCTTTTCGATGAACTTGCCGATCGGGGTGTCGGCCCGGAGCGGCTGGATCAGCTCGATATGGGTGTTGCCGAGCTCGACATAGCAGAGCCGGACGCCCTGGTCGGGATTCTCGTAGATCTTGCCGGAGGGCAGGCCGTAAATTTTGGCAAGCCGCTCCATGGCCTTTTCGAGGTCCGGCACGGCGATCGCGACATGGCTCAATCCGTGGAACATCGTCTGTCCTAGTCGGCCTTGCCGAAGCCGTTGGCGAGCACCTCGGCGGTATGCTCGCCATGGGTCGGCGGATGGCGCCGGATCGAAGTCGGCGTCCCGGAGAATTTGAACGGCGCGCCGAGAAGCCGGACCGGGCCGACCTTCGGGTGCTCGACGGTCTCGACCATGCGACGGGCCACAGCCTGCTCGGTCTCCAGCGCTTCCGCGACGCTGTTGATGCGGCCGGCCGGGATGCCGACCTTGTGCAGCGCCGCGATCCAGTGATCGGCGGTCTCGGCGGCGAGCGCCGTCTCGATCAGTCTGTCGAGCACGGCGCGGTTGGCGACGCGGTCCTTGTTGGTGGCGAAGCGCGGATCGGCCGCCCATTCGGGATGCGCCGTCATCTCGGCCAGCCGGCCGAACTGCGCGTCATTGCCGACCGCGACCGCGATCGAGGCGTCCTTGGCGGCATAGACGGTGTAGGGCACGATATTCGGGTGGCCGTTGCCGTAACGGGCGCCCTGGCCGCCGCCGATCAGATAGTTGGAGGCGACATTCGCCAGCATGAAGAGCGAGGTCTCGAACAGCGAGACTTCCGCCTTCTGGCCCTTGCCGGTGGCATGGCGGGCGTTCAGCGCGGCGAGGATCGAGTTGCAGGCGAGCATGCCGGTGCAGATGTCGACGATGGCGACGCCATATTTCATCGGCGTGCCGTCGATCTCGCCGCAGATGCTCATCAGGCCGGATTCGGCCTGGAGGATGAAGTCGTAGCCGGGGCGCGCCGCATCGGGGCCGCTCTTGCCGTAGCCGGTGATCGAGCAGCGCACGGCGCGCGGCGATTGCGCCGCGAACCAGGCATCGTCGAAGCCCCATTTCTCGAGCTGGCCGAGCTTGTAGTTGTCGATGACGACATCGGCCTCGCGCATCAGCTTGGCGAGTTCGGTGCGCGCCTCCTCCGTCCCCAGATCGAGGACGACGGAGCGCTTGTTGCGGTTGACGCCGAGATAGTAGGCGGACTCGCCGCCCTGGAAGGGCGGTCCCCAGGCGCGGGTATCATCGCCCTTGCCGGGCGGCTCGACCTTGATGACGTCGGCGCCCATGTCGCCGAGCATCATGGTGCAGAGCGGGCCCGCGAGGACCCGCGTCAGGTCGAGGACCTTGATACCTTCCAGGGGACCGGCCATTTTCCGTTACTTGCGGCTCTTGGCCGGACGCATCGAGGGCGACGTGTTGAGGTCCTTGTCGAGGCCGTCGAGATAGTCTTCCATCTCGGCCTTGTTGCGCATGCGGAACTTGTTGAAGTCCGGCTTGCGGCCCTCGAGGAAGGCGTTCATGCCTTCGAGGCCCTCTTCCGAGCCCCAGACATAGGCGAGCAGCTCCATGCCGTGCTGCCAGGACGCGTAGAGCTGGTCGGACTCGAAGTTGAGGCTCTTCTTGGTCATGCGCAGCGTCTGCGAGGAATGGCCCTTGATCGTCTCGCACCACTTCAGCGTCTCGGCGAGCAGATCCTTCTGCGGGACGGACTTGTTGATCAGGCCGATCTCTACGGCTTCCGGCCCGGTGAAGCGGCGGGCGCAGAAGATCATCTCGCGGGCGAGGCGCTCGCCGATGATGCGCGGCAGATACTGGGTGGCGCCGACCGTCGGGCAGGCCCCGACCTTGGCGCCGGTCTGGCCGAGCACCGCGGTGTCGGAGGCGATGACGACGTCGCACCACAGCGCCAGCTCATGACCGCCGCCGACGCACCAGCCATTGACCATGGCGATGACCGGGATCGGCAGGCCGCGAATGGTCATTGCGGTCGCGAGCATCCGGTCGTTCCACTGATAGGCGTTGCGAAAGGTGAGGCGCTTCATCGCGAAGAAGTCGCCGCCGGCCGAGAAGGACTTGTCGCCGGAGCCGGTGATCACCACGCAGGCGATCGACGGATCGTTGCGGGTCGACGAGATCGCGTCGATGAGCTGGTCCAGTGTCTGCTCGCGGAAGGCGTTCTGGACGCGCGGACGGTTGATCGTGACCCAGGCAACCTGGTCCTTCACTTCGAAGATGATGTCGCTGTAGGTCTTGCTGCTGGCCCGCGATTTACCGATCTTGGCAGACTTGCCAGCCTTCGCCACGGTCTTCTTTGCCGTCTTCGCCATGTTTTCTCTCACCGATCGATCGCGAGGGCGCGCCCTCGGCCGTCCGAAGGACCCGTCGCGATCTCTGAAAAACCCATTCCCGTCCGATTGGCTGTCGAAGCGCCGAAGCCTTCGCGCAATCGCGGACTTCACTCCCCGTTTTCCGCCTTGTGGCGGTTATCGGCCGGGCGGACTTATCCGCCGGCCTGTTCTGATCTTGTCCGGACATGATACGGTCGAAGCGGGGCCAAGTCCAGCCTCGCTTGGCCAAAAGACCGGACGTTTGCGCAGCATATACAAGGAAAGTGCGCCGCTGCCCTTGGCGGCAGGCAAATGCCGGGGTAGTGTCCGGACAAAGCAAAAAGGGGAGAGAGACATGGCTGGCAAGGAGCTTGGCGTCGCTATCATCGGTTCGGGGCGCATGGGGACGCTGCGCGCCAATCTCGTTTCGACCTATCCCTCGACCCGTTTCGTCGGCGTCGCCGACATTACCGACGAGCCCGCCCAGACGCTCGGCAAGAGCATCAACGCCAACGTCATCACCACCGACATCGACGGGCTGATCCATAACCCGGACGTCAACGCCGTCATCGTCTCGACGCCGGAAGGCCTGCATCGCGACGCCGTCATCAAGGCGCTGAGGGCCGGCAAGTCGGTGCTGGTCGAGAAGCCGATCGCCGTGACGCTGGAAGATGCCGACGAGATGATCCGGGTCAGCGAGGAGACCGGCTCCAGCCTCCATATCGGCTATACGCGCCGCTACAAGGATTGCTACCTCCGCACCAAGGAGCAGATCCTGCAGGGCCGGCTCGGCAAGATCATGGGCCTGCACACCCGGGTCTACAATGCGCGCGGCCAGGGCTTCGCCATCATGGAGCGCGACCGGCACGCGACGCCGGTGGTCGACATCCTGACCTATTACATCGACCTCGTGACCTGGTTCATGGGCGAGGACAATCCGCCGGTTTCGGTGATCGCGCGCGGCCAGTACGGCGTCTTCAAGGAGCGTGGCTTCGACGCGCCGGACGTGACCTGGGCGATCCTCACCATGCGCGACGGCGCCGTGGTCAACATGGGCGTCTGCTACGCCCTGCCGCTCAACTATCCGGCGCTCGGCCAGAGCGACCGCTTCGAGATCCTCGGCGACGCCGGCACGATGATGCTGGACGACGACCATACCGACCACATGCTTTACACCGACAAGGGCATTCCCCATCCCTATCTCAAGGACCGCATGGTCAATTTCGCCTTCCTCGGCGGCCATTCGGCCGGCGACTGGGCGCTCGGCAACTTCTGGGGCGGCATGGCCAACGAGACGCGCTCCTGGCTCGACCATGTCTCGCTCGGCCGCCCGATCCCCTCGACGACGCCGCGCGAGGCCCGCCGCACGCTGGAAGTGACGCTCGCCATCGAAGAGGCGACCCGCACCGGCAAGGAAGTCATCCTCGGCAACTGAGCGAGACGACCATGACCGCGCCTTCGAAGCTCGTCTCCCTGCCCGAAGCGATCCGCAACCACCTGCCCGACGGGTCGACCGTCTTCATCGGCGGCTTCGGCCATGCCGTGCCCTTCGCCTCGGCGCATGAGTTCATCCGCCAGGGCAAGAAGAAGCTGACGCTCTGCCGGGCCGGCACCGACATCCTGTTCGACCAGGCGATCGCGGCCGGCTGCGTATCGAAGGTGATCTTCGGCTATATCGGCAATCCCGGCGTCGGGCTTGCCCATTCCTTCTCGCGGGCGCTCGCCGAGGGCCGCATCGAGATGGAGGAGTGGACGAATTTCTCGATGGTGCTCCGCCTCCACGCGGCGCGGCTCGGCGTTCCCTTCCTGCCGGCCGATATCCTCAAGGCCGGCGACATCGCCGGCGGCTCGATCGACGTCCGGCCCGTCACCTGCCCCTATACCGGCAAGCTCCTCTCCGCGATCCCTGCCTTGAAGCCCGACGTCGCGCTGATCCATGCCCAGCGCGCCGACGAGGCCGGCAACATCCAGTTCTGGGGCATCGACGGCGACACCCGCGAAGGGGCGCTCGCCTCCGACACGGTGATCGCGACCGTCGAGGAGATCGTGCCGACCGAGACGATCCGCAAATCGCCCGAGCGCACCATGATCCCGGCGCACCGCGTCGCTTCCGTCTCGCTGGTGCCGGGCGGCGCGCATCCGTCCTATGTGCAGGATTATTACGGCCGCGACGACGCGCATTTCGCCGAATATGACAAGATTTCGCGGAAGCCCGAGACGATGGACGCCTATCTCGAGAGCCACATAAGGGGCGTTGCCGACCGCGCCGCCTATCTGAAGCTCTTCGAGCCGGCGCGGATCGAAGCGCTCGGCCTTGCCGGCAAAGCGGGGAGTGCCGCCTGATGCCCGCCGAGACCAAGCAGGAAGACCTCAACCTCATCGTCGCGACGGCGCTGTCGCTGAAAAACGGCGAGACCTGTTTCGTCGGCATCGGCGTGCCGTCGCTGGCCGCGATGCTGGCGAAGCGCACGCATGCGCCCGACCTGGTGCTCATCTACGAGTCGGGCGCCATCGATTCCAATCCGGCGATCCCGCCGCTCTCGACCGGCAGCCCCTGCATTCCCGACAGTTCGCTGATGATCGGCGACTGTCTCGACGTGTTCGGCGACCTCCAGGCGGGGCGCATCGATGTCGGGCTTCTCTCGGCCGCGCAGGTCGACAAATACGGCAACCTCAATTCGACGGTGATCGGCGACTATCGCAAGCCGAAGCTCCGCATGGTCGGCTCGGGCGGCGCCCATGACATCGAGACGCTGGCGCCGCGTACCCTCATCCTGATGCCGCACGAGCCGCGCCGCTTCGTCGCCTTCGTCGATTTCATCACCAGCCCCGGCACCAGGGGGCGCGACGGCAAGGCCTATGATCGCCCCGCCGGCGCCGGACCAAGTGAGCTCATCACCGGCCGCGGCCGCTTCCATTTCGCCGAAGGCGTGCTGACGCTGGTCGAGACCTTCGACCCGTTCGGCAAGGCCGGCGCACTCGAAGGCTTCACCGTCGACGTCGCGGTCGATCCGAAATGCCGCGAGGGCGTCGTCTTCCCTGAGGCAACGCGGGCCTTGGCGGCGGAGCTCTCGGCTTAGCACCTACTCCTCTCCCATAGGGAGAGGGCCGTCGCTCTTGGCGAACGCAGTGAGCTTAGAGCGGCGGGTGAGGGGTTCCGACGCTGGTTGCTTACGGATGGGCCTTAGCCCCTCACCCTTCTCGCCTAAATTCGCTTCGCTCATTAAGTCTCGAAGCCCTCTCCCCATGGGAGAGGGTGCCTCCGATAGGCGGCTTAGCATTCCCCATGCTATGACTCGATGAGTGGCGGTTTCCCGCCATTCATCGCCCGGCACTCCGGTGCCCAAAGCGGCTTTCAGGGCACGCTTCTTGCTTTTTATTCTTCGGTATCGGAGCGTGTTCACACCGGCCGCGTTCGACGAGAGGGGAAGAGAATGTCGAGATTTGCAGCAAGCTATTTTACCCGGCGCGCGGTCCTCGGCCTTGCCGCCGCGGCGCTGGCGACGCTCGGACTCGCGGCTCCGGCCGCGGCGCAGAAAGCCAAGCCGATCAAGGTCGCGGCGATCTACACCGTACCGGTCGAGCAGCAATGGGTCGGCCGCATCCACCAGGCGCTCAACGCCGCCAAGGACCGTGGGGACATCGAATATGTCTTCTCGGAGAATGTCGCCAACACCGACTATGAGCGCGTCATGCGCGAATATGCCGAGGCCGGCAACGATCTGATCATCGGCGAAGTCTTCGGCGTCGAGCGCGCCGCGCGTAAAGTTGCCGAAGCCTATCCCGACAAGGCTTTCCTGATGGGGTCGTCCTTCGGGCCGACGCAGCCGAATTTCAGCGTCTTCGACAATTTCATCCATGAGCCTAGCTACCTGACCGGCATGATCGCCGGCAAGGCGACCACGACCAACGTCATCGGCATGGTCGGCGGCTACGCCATTCCGGAAGTGAACCGGCTGATGAGCGCCTTCATGGAAGGCGCGCTTTCGACCAATCCCGACGTCAAGTTCCTGGTCAGCTTCATCGGCTCCTGGTACGATCCGCCGAAGGCCAAGGAAGCCGCCTTCGCGATGATCGATGCCAAGGCCGACGTGCTCTATGCCGAGCGCTTCGGCGTCTCGGACGCGGCCAAGGAGCGCGGCGTCAAGGCGATCGGCAACGTCATCGACACCGCCGCCGATTATCCCGGCACGATCCTCGCCAGCGCGCTCTGGCACATGGAGCCGACCATCGACCGGGCGATCGCCGCGGTGATCGCCGGCACGTTCGAGCCGGCCGATTACGGCTAGTACAGCTACATGGCCTATGACGGCGGCAGCTTCGTCGTCGACGAGGCGATCGCCGACAAGGCGACCGTCGAAGCGGCGAAGGCCAAGGAAAAGGAAATCAAGGACGGCCTCTTCCGCGTCAACGTCAACGACGCCGAGCCGAAGCCGACCCTATAGAGCGGTTGATGGTTTCTCCCTTGGGAGACCTTCGCCTCGCTCATCGGCGTCCACCCTCCCCCGGAGGGGGAGGGTCGCTGGCGCGCACTCGCGCGATAGCGGGGTGGGGTGAAAGCCGTTCCGCGACCTCGGCGCCTCGGGTTTCCCGCCGCTCACCCCACGTCGATTGCTGGGGTCCTCCCCCGTTTACGGGGGAGGTGGCGACACGAAGTGTCGACGGAGGGGGCGGCGGCACGGAAAGCTTATCCGGGATTTCCACTCTCTTCAGAGGCTGTGGCCGCCCCCTCCACCGCCTATCGGCGGTCCCCCTCCCCCGCTTCGCAGGGGAGGACCAACCATTCCGCAAAAGCCGCATTGACGACGCTAGCTGGTCCGCTCTCCAATGAGCGAGATCAACCTGTCAGACGCAAAAATCACCAACGCCGGGCAGCCGGTGGTGCTGCGGCTCGCCGGCATCACCAAGCGTTTCGGTCCGCTCCTCGCCAACGACCATATCGATCTCGATCTCCATCGCGGCGAGATTCTGGCGCTTCTCGGCGAGAACGGCGCCGGCAAGACAACGCTGATGAACATCCTCTTCGGCCATTACGTTGCCGACGAGGGACAGGTGCTGGTGGCGCCGAAACAGGGTGGCGATCTCGGCTCTCTCGAACGCGGATCGCCCGGCGCGGCGCTCGCTGCCGGCATCGGCATGGTCCACCAGCATTTCACGCTCGCCGAAAACCTCTCCGGCATGGAGAATATCCTGCTCGGCACCGAGCCTATCTTCCGCCTCGTTCGCCGGACGGGGCCGGCGCGCCGCAAGGTCGAGGCGCTGATCGCCGATTCCGGCCTTGCCGTCGATCTCGACATCCAGGTTTCGCGCCTGATGGTCGGCGAGAAGCAGCGCGTCGAGATCCTGAAGGCGCTCTATCGTGATGCGCGCGTCCTCGTCATGGACGAGCCGACGGCGGTGCTGACGCCGCAGGAATCGGAAGGCCTCTTCAAAACGGTCCGGGCGCTTGCCGCGCGCGGCCTCGCCGTCGTCTTCATCTCGCACAAGCTCGGCGAGGTGCTCGCCGTCTCCGACCGGATCGCGGTGCTGCGCGGCGGCCGGAAGGTCGGCGAGATTTTCACGCGCGACGCCGATCGGCGCGTCATCGCCGAGATGATGGTCGGCCGCGACCTGCCGGCAAGCCGGCGAACGCCGCGCGATCCCGGTGCGGTGCTTCTCGACCTCGACAGCGTTGCCGTCACCGGACAGGGCACCCGCAATTCGCTCGCCGCCGCGACCCTGTCGATCCGCGAGGGCGAGATCGTCGGCATTGCCGGCGTCTCCGGCAACGGACAGGCGGCATTGGCCGCCCTCGTCGCCGGGCTCGTCGCGCCGGCAAGCGGCACGCTGCGGCTTTTCGGCGAAGCGATCACCCGTCCTTCGCCCAACGCCTTCGCCCGGGCGGGCATCGCGCGCATCCCGGAAGACCGCCACCATGACGGAGTCGTCGGCGCGATGACGGTGGCCGAGAATATCGCGATCGAGGAGTTGCGCGGGCCGGATTTCCAGCGGCACGGCTTCCTGCGCTTCGCTGCCATCCGGGCGCGCGCCGAAGTCGCGATCCGCGATTACGACGTCCGCTGCCAGGGTCCGGATGCGCCGGCGCGACTTCTGTCCGGCGGCAATATCCAGAAGCTGATCCTTGCCCGCGTCCTCGACCGCAAGCCGCGCCTGGTGCTCGCCAACCAGCCGACGCGCGGCCTCGATGTCGGCGCGCAGACGGAGGTGCATCGCCGGCTCCTCGCGGCGCGCGATGGCGGCGCCGGCATCGTGCTCATCTCGGAAGACCTCGACGAGTTGCTGACGCTTTCCGATCGCGTCGCGGTGATGGCCGGCGGCAGGCTCAGCGAGGCCCGACCGACCGAGACGCTGAACCGCGGCACGCTCGGCATGATGATGGCCGGCCATGACGAGGAGCGCGCGGCATGATCCGCTTCGAGCCGCGCCAGGATACGCCGGCCATCCTGTCGATCCTGGCGCCGGTCTTCGCAGCCGTCGCGGCGCTGGCGCTTGCCGCGATTCCGCTCGCCTTCGCCGGCGCGCCGATCCTCGAATCCTACCGGCTGATGGTTCAGGGCGCCTTCGGCTCGCTCTTCGTCTTTTCCGAAACGCTGACGCGCACGACGCCGCTGATCCTCACCGGCCTCGCCGCAGCCGTCGCCTTCCGGGCACGGCTCTGGAACATCGGCGGCGAGGGCCAACTCTATGCCGGAGCGCTCGCCGCCGTCGCGGTCGGCACGGGAATCATCGATGGCCCGCCCGTCGTCATGATCCCGCTGGTTCTGGTCGCCGGCGCGCTGGCCGGCGCTCTGCTGATGCTCGGGCCGACGCTCCTGAAGCTCAAATTCGGCGCCGACGAAGTCGTGACGACGCTGCTCCTCAATTTCGTCATGCTGCTTTTCGTGCAGATGATGCTGGAAGGCGCGCTGCAGGACCCGATGAGCCTCGGCTGGCCGCAATCGGCGCCGATCATCGACAGCGCCGCGCTGCCGCCGCTTCTGCCACGGCTCCGGGTGCATTCCGGACTGATCCTCGGCCTCATTGCGGCGGTCGCCGTCGCGATCCTCATCCGCCGCACCGTCTGGGGCTTCGAGATCCGCGCCGTCGGCGAGAACGCCGCCGCGGCCCGTTTCGCCGGTATCCCGGTGACGGCGACGATGGTCCGCGTCGCGCTCATCTCGGGCGGGCTGGCGGGTCTTGCCGGGGTCGGCGAAGTCGCCGGGCTGAAAGGTTATCTCACCTCCGACCTGTCGCCGGGCTTCGGCTATGCCGGCATCGTCGTCGCCATGCTTGCCCGCCTGTCCCCGCTCGGCGTCGTCGCGGCCGCACTGTTCATCGCGGCGATCTTCGTCGGCGCCGATTCCATGAGCCGCGGCACCGGCGTCGCGAGCTACATCGCCGACCTCGTCGTGGCGCTGTCGCTCCTCTGCGTTCTGGTCGGCGGTTTCGTCACCCGCTACCGCATCCGTCTCGTCGGCGCCCGCAAGGCGGAGGCGTAAGTGGAGATCCTCGACATCCTGCTGACGGCGAATTTCTGGGAGGCGGCAATCCGTATCGCCTCGCCGCTGATCTTCGGCGTGCTCGGTGCGCTGATCTGCGAGCGCGCCGGCGTGCTCAATCTCGGCATCGAGGGCATCTTCACCGCCGGTGCGATGGCGGGCTGGATGGCGGTGTGGCTCGGCGTCGATCTGTGGACCGGGGTTCTTGTCGCGGCACTCACCGGGGCGGCCTTCGGCTTCCTGCACGCCATGCTGACTGTGCCGCTCGGCCTGTCGCAGCATGTCTCCGGCATCGGCGTGACGCTGCTCGCCTCCAGCCTCTCCTATTTCATCTACCGGACCGCGCTGCCGAATGTCTCGACACCGCCGCGCATCGAGCCCTTTCGGCCTTTCGAAATCCCCTTCCTCTCCGACCTGCCCTTCATCGGCTCGGCGCTGTTCAGCCAGACGGCCTTCACCTATCTCGCCTTCATCCTCGTCGCGGTCGTCGCCTACGTCCTCTACAAGACGCCGCTCGGGCTGGCGCTGCGCGCCGTCGGCGACAATCCCGACTCGGTCGATGCGCAAGGCCTGTCGGTCTATGGGCTGCGCATCGGCGCGGTCGTCGCCGGCTCGGCCCTGATGGCGATGGGCGGCGCCTTCCTGACCATGTCGGCCTTCGACGCCTTCTTCTTCGGCATGGTCAACGGCCGCGGCTGGATCTGCATCGCGCTCACCGTCTTCGCCTCATGGCGGCCGGGCAAGGCGCTGGCCGGCGCCCTGCTCTTCGGCGCCTTCGATGCCTTCCAGGTGCGGCTGCAGACCCAGGTCGGCGCCTTCCTGCCCAGCCAGGTCTTCCTCATGCTTCCCTATTTCTTCGCGATCGTCGCGCTGGTGCTGGTGGCGCGGAAAGCCGATTATCCGCGCGCGCTGCTGGTCCCCTGGTTCAAGGGCGCGCGCTGAGAGGATTTCGATGAGTTTCGACCTGATCATCCGCAATGCGACGCTGCCTGATGGGCAGACCGGGATCGATATCGCCTGCCGCGACGGAACGATCGTTGCTGTCGAGCGCGCGATTGCCAGCGAGGCCGGTCGCGTCATCGACGCAAGCGGGCGGCTGGTGTCGCCGCCTTTCGTCGACTGCCATTTCCACATGGATGCGACCTTGTCGCTCGGGCTGCCGCGCCTGAATATCTCCGGCACGCTTCTCGAAGGCATCGCGCTGTGGGGCGAGTTGAAGCCGCTGCTCACCCATGCCGCTGTCGCCGAGCGGGCGCTCCGCTATTGCGACCTCGCCGTGTCGCAGGGGCTGCTCGCCATCCGCTCGCATGTCGATATCTGCGACGACCGGCTGCTTGCGGTCGACGCGCTCATCGAGGTGAAGCGCAAGGTTGCGCCCTATCTCGACCTGCAGCTCGTCGCCTTTCCGCAGGACGGCTATTACCGCTCGCCCAACGCGGCCGACAATCTCAAGCGGGCGCTCGACAAGGGCGTCGAGGTGGTCGGCGGCATCCCGCATTTCGAGCGGACGATGGCGGACGGCGCCAGAAGCGTAGCGGCGCTCTGCGCGATCGCGGCGGAACGCGGACTGCTCGTCGACATGCATTGCGACGAGACCGACGATCCGCTGTCGCGGCATATCGAGACGCTGGCTTACGAGACGCAACGTCTGGGTCTGGGCGGTCGGGTCGCCGGGTCGCATCTCACCTCGATGCATTCCATGGATAATTATTATGTCTCGAAGCTGCTGCCGCTGATCGCGGAAGCCGGTGTCGCGGCAATCGCCAATCCGCTGATCAACATCGTCATCCAGGGCCGCCACGACAGCTACCCGAAGCGGCGCGGCATGACGCGCGTGCCGGAGATGCGGAGATTCGGGATTGCCGCGGCCTTCGGCCAGGATTGCGTGATGGACCCGTGGTACTCGCTGGGCAATGCCGACATGCTCGAAGTCGCGGCCATGGGATTGCATGTCGCGCAGATGACCAGCCGTGAGGAGATGAAATTCTGCTTCGACGCCGTGACCGAAGCGCCGGCGAAGATCATGCATCTCGACGGCTACGGCATCGCGCCCGGATGCAATGCGGATCTCATCATTCTGCAGGCCGCCGATCCGATCGAGGCGATCCGCCTGAAGGCGACACGGCTCGCCGTGATCCGGCGCGGCAAGGTCATTTCTGAAACGCCGCCTCGGCTGGCCCGGCTCGATCTGCCGGGGCGTTCACCCCAGCTCGACACAGCCGACTACGCGCCGGGGCATTGACTCGCCTCCACTTTCGTCTGAATCAGACGATTGAAGCAGGGCGATAGAATTTTATGGCGAAGACGGCGGCGAAAGCGAAGGGCGCGGGCGGTGCGGCCGCAAGGGCGGCTGATGCAGCCGTCGCACCGGGGCGGGGCGTCGAGGAGACGCTGCAATCGATCCTCGACGCGGCCGAGATGCTGTTCGCCGAGAAAGGCATCGAGGGCACGTCAGTGCGCTCGGTGCTGACGACGGCCGGCGCCAATGTCGCGGCCGTGCATTACCATTTCGGCTCGAAGGACAAGCTCGTCGAGGAGGTCTTCCGGCGGCGGGCCGAGCGGATCGCGACCGAACGCCTCGCGAGCCTCGAGGCAGCGCTCGCCGATCCGGATCCGGAGGGTAGGCTCGAGCGCATCATCCGCGCCTTCCTGCAATCGGGCTTCACCGGCGGCGACACGCCGGAGGGGGCGGCCCGCTTCGCAAGGCTGCGGGCCCGGATCAGCACGGAAAACTCTGACCTGGCGCGGCGGCTCCTCGCGGAAAGCTTCGACACCAGCAGCAGCGAATTCCTGAAGGCGATCGCGGCGACCCTGCCGCAGCTCGACGAGGCGCAGATCGGCTGGCGCTTCCACGCGATGCTGGGCGTGATGGTCTACACCATGGCCAATCCCGGCCGCATCCAGGCGCTGACCAAGGGACGCTGCGACCCGTCCGACTATCTCGCCGCGGTCGACCAGTTGTTGCCGGTGGTGGCGGCGCTGTTCCGCTGCGACGGACCGCCGGCGCGGCGGTAAGATCCCTCTCCCATAGGAGACCTTTGCACAACCTCGCAAGGCGCGGGACAGACCGGATTCGAAGAGAGAACGGATCGGAATCAACCCAAGAACATCCGCCTCGCTCTGTTAGGTTATGCAAAGGTCTCCATAGGGAGAGGGCCGTCGTCCTTGGTAAACGCAGTGAACCTTAGGACGGCGGGGTGAGGGGTTGTTACGCGAGCAATCTTGCGAAGAAGCTTTCGGGCAATACAGATAGTCTTGAACCCCTCACCCTTCTCTCCTAACTCCCCCGGATCAAGTCCGGGGTCGTAAGGTTTGAAGCCCTCTCCCTGTGGGAGAGGGTATGAACCGCTGCTCGAACTAGCGCGTCAGGCCGAGGATTTCGCGGGCTTCCTTGGCGGTGGCGAGTTCGCCGCCGAGGTCGTCGAGGACGCGGACGGCTTTTTCGACCAGCGCCGCGTTGCTCGGCGCCAGCACGCCCTTCTTCAGATAGACATTGTCCTCGAAGCCGACGCGGATATGGCCGCCGAGCCACCAGGCGGTGGCGAGCGCCGCATATTCGTTGCGGGCGAGCGCGAAGGCCGCCCAGACGGCGTCCTTGGGCAGCAGCGACTTGGCATAGGTCAGCGTCTCGACCGAGGCGTTGAAGCCGAAGCGGACGCCCATGACGATCTGGAAGAGCGGCGGTCCCTTGAGGACGCCCTTGGCGAGGAGATCGTGGGCGATGTGGATGTCGCCCGAGTCGAAGACCTCCAGCTCCGGCTTGACGCCGGCGCCGTAGATCTCGTTCGTCATGATGGTGATGTTCTCGGGCGTGTTGATGACCACCGCCGTGCCGGAGAACATGGTGTTGAGATCGAGCGTCGCGATATCCGGCTTCAGCGCCACGATGTGTTCGACGCGGCGGAGCGGATGGACGATGTTGGTGCCGGGCCCGAAGATCTTCGGGTCTTCCTTGCCGGGGACATAGCGGCCGCCCTGCCCGGTCGTCAGGTTGATGATGAGGTCGGAATCGGCCTGCCGGATGCGGTCGACGACCTCGCGGTAATGCTCCAGCTCCATGCTCGGCCGGCCATCGGGATAACGGACATGGATATGGGCGACGGTGGCGCCGGCCTTGGCGGATTCGAGACAGGCGTTGGCGATCTGCTCCGGCGTGACGGGAAGGCCCGGATGTTGCGCCAATGTCGTCAGATTACCGGTGACCGCGACGGTCAGGATGGTCTTCGCCATGAAGTGGTTATCCCCTCAAAAACCGCGGCACGGCTCGTTTTGCACCGCAAGATTGACGTTTAAACAAACGACTGTTTATATCGCGCTTGTCGCAAGAGACCGCCTTCGGAGTCAAGCGTCCTTCGGGGCTCGCTTGGCTCGCTCTCCGGGATGAGGGCGCCGAGGCTGGTGGGAATAAGAGAGCCTGAATGGCCGAGCGAATGAGAGCGGCGGAAGCTGCCCGTGGGAGCGTTTTGGAGAATTCCGGCAGTGCCGCTCGCCGCGGCCTGAACCTCCCCCTTGAGGGGAGGTCGAAATCGGCGAGCGCAGCGACACCGATTTCGGGAGGGAGGCACGGAGGTGTCCTGCCCGCCAAGCTTCCCGTAGTGTTTAAGGCCCAGCCCCCCTCCCGAAAGCGCTACGCGCTTTCGACCTCCCCTCAAGGGGGAGGTTCAGGGACCGAGGCCGCGGATGGCGTCGCGTTTATCGCAGGGGCTGCGTAGTGGCAGTGCGCGGGGTGGCGGCCAAGAAGACGGCGATTGCCGATGAACGCTCGGCTTCCGAGCGAATGCTGGACGCGGCGGAGCGGCTCTTTGCCGAGCAGGGCATGTCGGAGGTGGGGCTGCGCGCCATATCGGCGGCGGCCAACGTCAACCTCGCCTCGATCTCCTATCATTTCGGCTCCAAGGAAGCGCTGGTCGAGGAGGTTTTTCGCCGCCGCGCCACCAAGATCGCCGCCGAGCGCGACCGCGGCCTCGACCTCGCCTTGCAGGAGCCCGACGCCGACAAGCGGCTCGAAGCGATCCTCCGCGTCTTCCTCGAATCGGGCTTTGCCGGCGACACGCCGGCTGATGCGGCGCGCTTCGCGAAGCTCAGGGCCCGCATCAACACCGAGGACACGGCGCTCGCCCGCCGCCTGCTGTCCGAAAGCTTCGACGCCGGCAGCCGCCGCTTCCTGGCGGCGCTCGGCGAGGTGCTGCCGCATCTCGACGCCAAGCAGATCGGCTGGCGCTTCCACGCGATGCTGGGGGTCATGGTCTACACCATGGCCAATTCCGGCCGCATCCAATCCCTCACCAACGGGGAATGCGACCCGTCCAACTATCTCGCCGCCGTCGACCAGTTGTTGCCGGTCGTGGTGGCGATCTTCCGCAGCGACGCGCCGCCGGCGCGCCGCTGATCCCTTCACCACCACGTCAAGCAGAGCAGCCAAGGAGGAATTTCACATGGCCGACGTCGATCGCAACGCAGTCAAAGCCGCTGCGGAAAAATACAAGAACTGGGGCAAGTGGGGCCCGGATGACGAGATCGGCACGCTGAACTTCACGACGCCGGAAGACATCATCAACGCGGTCAAGCTGGTCAAGAAGGGCAAGGTCATCTCGCTCGCCCTGAATTTCGACCATACCGGCCCGCAGGGCGCCAAGAGCAAGTATCCGTCGATGGGCCGGACCAACCCGATCCACACCATGATCCGCACCGGCACCGACGCCTATTCCGGCGTGCTCGACAAGCGCGGCATCCAGGCCGCCGACGACATGGTGACGATGCCGCTGCAATGCGGCACGCAGTGGGACGGCCTCGGCCACGTCTTCTACGAGAAGCAGATGTGGAACGGCTACGACTGCCGCGAAGTGACCTCGGCGGGCGCGCAGAAATGCGGCATCGAGAAGACCAAGAACAAGATGGTCGGCCGCGGCGTGTTCCTCGACATCGCCCGCTACAAGGGCGTCGACAGCCTCGAAGACGGCTACGGCGTCACCAATGAAGACCTCTACGAGACCGCCAAGAAGCAGAAGGTCGAATTGAAGCGCGGCGACTACGTCACGATCCGCACCGGCCATATGGAGCGCTGCATCAAGGCCGGCTCGTGGGACGGCTATCCGGGCGGCGACGCGCCGGGCTTCTCCTTCGAGACGCTCGACTTCGTCCACAAGACCGAGCTTGCCGCGCTCGCTTCCGACACCTGGGGCTGCGAAGTGCGCCCTAACGAGTCGGAGAAGCACGGCATCAACCAGCCCTGGCACTGGATCACCATCCCGATCATGGGCATGACCATGGGCGAGATCTTCAACGTCAAGGAACTCGCCGACGATTGCGCGGCCGACGGCGTCTACGAATATCTCTTCGTCGCCCCGGCCATCCCGATCACCGGCGCGGTCGGCTCGCCGGTCAACCCACTGGCGATCAAGTAAGGGACCGTCCGGGTCCTCCCCCGTTTACGGGGGAGGGGGACCACGCGCAGCGTGGTGGAAGGGGCGGGGCAGGCTCCGAGCTCGTGGCCGCCCCCTCCACCGCCTTCGGCGGTCCCCCTCCCCCGCTTCGCAGGGGAGGACCCAACCGCCTCAACACGTTCAAACCCAAGGAAAAACATCATGCCTAAAATGAAGGGCTATGAGGCCGTCACCAAGATGTTCGAGGGCTATGGCGTCAGCCATGTCTTCATGGTGCCCGCCGTTCTCCGCCGCACCATGGTCGAGCTCGGCGAGAAGACCGAGATCAAGCGCATCCATTGCCATGGCGAAAAGTCAGCCGTGTATATGGCCGACGGCTATGCGCGCGCCTCGGGCAAGCCGGGCATCTGCATGGCGCAGGTGATCGGCGCGCTCAACATCGCCGCGGGCCTCCGCGATCCGTGGCTGGCGAAATCGCCGATCATCGCCTTCACTGGCGGCCGCGACGCCAAGACCAAGTTTCGCAAGGTCTACCAGGAGATCGACGACGTGCCGGCCTTCGAGCCGGTGACCAAGTTCAACGCCACGGTCGACGACGTGACGCGCTTTCCCGACATGATCCGCCAGGCCTTCCGCGCCGCCACGACCGGCTGCCCCGGCCCGGTGCATCTCCAGATCAAGGGCAATGAAGGCCAGCTCGATCTCGACGAGGCGGATCTCGATCCCTATGTCGAGACGCAGTTCGCGCAGGTTCCGGCCTTCCGTCCCTATCCGGACCCGACCGACCTGAAGAAGGCGCTCGACCTGCTGCAGGCGGCGGAACGGCCGATCTTCGTGGCGGGCGGCGGCGTGCGCGCGTCGGGCGCCGGCAAGGCGCTGGTGGCGCTCGCCGAGAAGCTCGGCATCCCGGTCGCGACCTCGCTGAACGGCAAGGACTCGATCCCCGGCAACCATCCGCTCTCGGTCGGCGTCGTCGGCACCTACTCGCGCGGCAGCGCCAACATCGCGGTCAAGGAAGCCGACCTCGTCTGCTACATCGGCAGCGAGACCGGCGGCATGATCACGAATTTCTGGCAGTGCCCGCCGCTCGGCACCGAGATCATCCAGATCGACATCCTCGGCGAGAATATCGGGCGCAACTACCCGCTGAAGGTCGGCGTGCAGTCGGACGCCAAGATCGCGCTCGAGCAGATGGGCCAGATGGCCGACTCGTCGGCCGCCCGCAAGCGCAACGCCTGGGTCAGCCGCATCGGCGAGATCAATGCCGGCTGGCGCAAGGAATTCGAGCCGGCGCTGAATTCCGAGCAGGTGCCGTCGCGTCCCGAGCGCATCGTCAACGAGCTGACCAAGCACATGCCGGGCGACGCGGTCGTCGTCGTCGACACCGGCCATGGCGGCATGTGGATGGGCGGCATGTTCGACCTGACCAATCCCGGCCAGAGCTACATGCGTTCGGCCGGCCATCTCGGCTGGGCCTTCCCGGCGGGCCTCGGCGCCAAGGCGGCGCAGCCCAACCGTCCGGTAATCACCTTCACCGGCGACGCCGGCTTCTGGTATCACATCGGCGAGCTCGAGACGGCGGTGCGCTGGAAGCTGAACTCGATCACGGTGGTCAACAACAACCACTCCGGCAACCAGTCGAAGCGCGGCTTCGACCGGGCCTATGGCGGCAAGCAGCCGCCGCGCGGCCTGGAGCTGTGGACCTATCGCGAGACCAATTTCGCCCGCGTCGCGGAAGAGATCGGCGCGGTCGGCATCCGCGTCGAGAAGCCCGGCGAGATCGGCAGCGCGATCGACAAGGCGCTCGCCGTCAAGGACCGTCCGGTGATCATCGACGTGACCACGGACATCGAGGCGATGGCGCCGCTGGCGGTGTGATCTGCTGAGTCAGTGATGGAATAAGAGAGCCCGCCCGGGAGATCTGGGCGGGCTTTTGATTGGAATTTTCGTCGGCCGCAACGACCGAGGCTGTCCGGGGCTACACAATACTAGCGAGTACAGGCATTCTTCGGATGTACCTGAGCTGCATAAGGCGCGAGGCAAATACGTGGGCTCGATGATCCATCTCGCCGTCGGTCGTCTTGAGAGGTGCCGTCGCGAAGTTGGTTGGAATTGAGGGTGGCGTAGTCTCCGGGTGCTTTAACCCGAACGAGTCCAGCGTTGACGCGCCGGACAGGAGACCACGCCATGACGAGCACTACCACGAAGCCCGAAGCCGTTCAGCCTGATACCG
>CAMCWB010000044.1 GCA_945882315.1 Bauldia litoralis
ACAGATCGTCATGCGCAAAATCGACGGTTGGCAGACCCTCGCAACCAAGCCCGTCGATCAGCCGGTTGACCTGGCCGCCTGAACCGATACCTTCACCACGCCGGAGCCACGTCACGCGAATTCCAACACGACCAGCGACGGCACCCGGATTGTCGATGCGCCATTGTCGTCGGCTTTGGCTTTCGCGCAAGCCTCGCTCGATTGCCCGGCGAAAGGCGAAGGGCTAGGCTTGTTGCAGACGGCCGCAACGACCCCGGCCGTCCGGCCCCGTGCCGGCAAGAAGAACTAAGCCGCCTCGATGATCACCGATCCCTGGTTCTATGCCGCCGCCATCCCGGCGATGATCATCCTTGGACTGGGCAAGGCGGGCTTTTCCTCGATCGGCGTGCTGATCGTGCCGCTGATGTCGCTGGCGCTGTCGCCGATCCAGGTGATCGGCATCGTGCTGCCGATCTTTCTCATCTCCGACATCGTCGCGATGATCTCCTGGCGGAAGACATTCGACGCCGGCCTTCTCAAGGTGATGATTCCGGGCGCCGTCATCGGCGCCGGCGCCGGCTGGATCGCCGCGGCAACCGCCAGCGAGCACATCATCCGCATCCTCGTCGGGCTACTCTCTCTGCTGGTCGCCTGGCTCTACTGGCGCCGCCGCCGCGACCTGCCGCCGCCGGGCAAGCGCTCGCTGATCAAGGGATTGTTCTTCAGCGCCTGTTCGAGCTTCACGAGCTTCGTCACCCATGCCGGCGCGGCGCCATTCCAGATGTATGTCGGACCGCTGCGCCTGCCGCCGCCGATTTTCGCCGGCACCGCGGTCTATTTCTTCGCGGCGACGAATTACATGAAGGTCATCCCCTATTATTACCTCGGCCAGTTTTCGGCAGAGAACCTGATGACGGCAGCCGTGCTGGTACCGGTCGCCATCCCGGCGACCTTTTTCGGCATCTGGCTTATCAAGCGCGTCAATACGGCGCGCTTTTACGACGCCATCTACACGCTCATTATATTTGTCGGATTCTTCCTGATCTGGCAGGGAGTTGCGGGCCTTCTCGCCGGACCGACGCAGGATTGAATCAACCATCCGGCCACCTTATTGCCGGGTTTCGACGCCATAGGCGGAACGGGATGGGGGAACCGGCTGTTAAGGCCAGGATCGGTCGACGAGGTGCGTATGCGCGACTATCGGATAGATTTCTTTCGCGGCCTCGCGCTGATCATCATTGTCATCGATCACATCCCCTTCAACATCTACAGCTACATGACCCCCCGGAATTACGGGCTCTCCGACGCTGCGGAGATCTTCGTCCTCGTCTCCGGCGTGTCCGCGGCCTTCGCCTATTTCGGCCGCTTTGCCGCCGGCGAGACGATCGGCGCCAGCCTCCGCGCCATCAAGCGCGGCTTCACGCTCTATGTCGCGCATCTCTTCGGCACGGTAGCGATGCTTGGCATGTTCGCGATTGCCGCCATCTGGTTCGAACGCCCGAGCTTCGTGAACGACAATAATTTCGGACCTGTCTTTCAGGATCCGGTGACCGGCCTCGCCGGCGTCGTCAGCCTCGGTCACCAGCTCGGCTTCTTCAACATCCTGCCGATGTATATCGTCCTGCTGCTGACGCTGCCGCTGATGATGATGCTGGCACGCAAGAGCCTCGGCCTGATGCTCGGCCTCTCGTTCCTCCTCTATATTGCCGCCGGCACATTGGAGCTGAATCTTCCGGCCTATCCAAACGAGGGCGGCTGGTTCTTCAATCCCTTTGCCTGGCAATTCCTGTTCGCAATAGGTTTCGCCGTCGGCGCACGGCTCCGCGCCGGGAAACGCGCGCTGCCCTTCTATCCATGGCTGTGGATCGCCGCCTTTGCCTATCTTGCGGCAAGCGCGGTCTGGACGCTCGTACCGCTCTGGGGGACGCTGCCGGACTGGCCGCTGCCCTTCGTCCTCTATGGCAGCGACAAGACCTTCCTGACGTTGGGCCGGCTCCTTCATGTGCTGGCGCTCGCCTATGTCGTCGGCCAGAGCCCGATCGTCGACATTCTCAAGCGACGGCTCACCGTCTGGAATCCCGTGGTCCTGCTCGGCAAGCATGCGCTCGTCACTTTCGTGCTCGGCACATTGGTGAGCATGACCGGCCTGATCTCGAAGGTCGTTTATGAAGGCGGCATTGTCTTCGACACGCTCTATGTCGCCGGCGGCCTGGCATTCCTTGTCGCCGTCAACGCGACGCTCGAAGCGATGCAGAGACCGCGGCCGCGTCAGCCAGTCCCGGCAGCGGCCTCATCCGGCGGCGAAACCTCCCTCGGCGTCGCGGCCGAGTAAAACCGAAAACGCCGCGGGGGAAGCCGCGGCGTTTTCTAAAACTCAGAACTACTGCGGCTTAGTGGACCGAATCGGTCTTGAGCCGGACAATCTCATCCTTGAGGACGAGTTTTCGACGCTTCAATTCCGTGAGCGCCACGACATCTATGCTTGGGTGGTGTTGTGCTTCTTCGATCTGGGACTCAAGCGCGTTATGGCGCCGTTCGAGTTCCGCCAGATGCCATTCCATGGACATCAGAAAGGCCTCCCTGTCTGATCATCATGATCAAAGAAGTATGACACGAAACAGTCACACTGTCGAACGGCAACAAACCTCTTTGTGCGTCGCACAAACGTTCTGCCGCCTCAGTAAAGATAGGTGCGAAATGTGCCGGGAATAGGCCGGCACGATACCGAAATGACGCTTCACGCCGAAATGAACGCTTCAGCCGCGCTTTGGCGGCGTGGTATTCTGGCTTTGCCTCGGCAGACAAAAAGAATCGTGGCCCATTGGGAGCGGCAATGGCGGAAATCACGCGGATCGGCGGGCCGGAAGAAGAAGAGGTCCGGCGCGAACTCCTTCAGTTGCGGCAGGATCATCGCGACCTCGACGCGGCGATCGAGGCGCTGGTCGAAACCGGCTCTGCCGGCGAGACGATTCGCATACAGCGCCTCAAGAAACGCAAGCTGGTGCTGAAGGACCGGATCGCCGTGCTCGAAGATCGGCTCCTTCCCGACATCATCGCCTGACGATTTTATTCCGCGGCACCCTCCTCGCGGCGATCCTTGCGGAACCACGGCCTGCCACTATAATCCGCGCCTCTTCAGCCAGCCGGAGCAATCGTCCGCCATGGTGGACAAGCCACCCCCTATTGCCATTCTCATGGGCAGCCAGTCCGACTGGGCAACCCTGCAGCATGCAGCGGAGACGCTCGATTCGCTGGGCGTCGCGCATGACGACCGGATCATCTCGGCGCATCGGACGCCCGACCGCCTGATCACCTTCTCCAAGGGCGCCCGGCGCGCCGGCTACAAGGTGATCATTGCCGGCGCCGGCGGTGCCGCACACCTGCCAGGCATGGTTGCGTCGATGACCGCCCTGCCCGTTCTCGGCGTGCCGATCGAATCGAAGGCGCTGGGCGGGCTCGACAGCCTCTATTCGATCGTCCAGATGCCGGCCGGCGTCCCGGTGGGCACGCTCGCCATCGGCCGTTCCGGGGCCATCAATGCAGCACTCCTCGCGGCCGCGATCCTGGCGCTGGAGAATTCCGACATTCAGAGCCGCCTCGACGGTTGGCGCATGGCGCAGTCGGCCGGTGTCGGCGAGCGCCCGACCGACGATGAATGAAGCGCTGACGGCGCGGCCGGGCATGACCGTCGGCATCCTGGGCGGCGGCCAGCTTGGCCGCATGCTTGCCACTGCCGCAGCCGAGATCGGCCTTTCCTGCCACATCTACGCACCGGAAGCGGAAAGCCCCGCCTTCGCCGTCGCGGCGCACCGGACTTGCGCGGCCTATGACGACGAAGCCGCGCTCGCGGCCTTCGCCGCTTCGGTCGCGGCCGTCACTTTCGAGTTCGAGAATGTGCCGGCCGCAACGGCCCGCTTCCTGGCCGAGCGCATTCCGGTCTATCCCAATCCCGACGCGCTCGAAGTGTCGCAGGACCGCCTCGCCGAAAAGCAGTTGATGACCGAACTCGGCATCGCGGTGGCGCCCTATGCCGAGGTCGCGGCGCTCAACGGCATCTATTCGGCGATGGCCAGGACCGGACGCCCGGCCATCCTGAAGACCCGCCGCATGGGCTATGACGGCAAGGGCCAGGCGATCATCCGCACCGGCGACGATCCGGTCACGGCCTGGAGGATGATCGGCGAACAGCCGGCGATCCTGGAAGGATTCGTTGCATTCGAACGGGAGGTCTCCGTCGTGCTCGCCCGGGGCCGCGACGGCGCCATGCGGGCCTACGATATTGTCGAGAACGAGCATCAGGCCGGCATTCTGGCCCGCTCGACCGTGCCGGCACGCGTCTCGCCGGACATTGCCGCCGAAGCGGTGGCGATCGGCGAGAAAATCGCGACGGCGCTCGACTATGTCGGCGTGCTGGCGGTCGAGATGTTCCTGCTGCCGCCGGGTAGCGGGCCCCGGCTCCTCGTCAACGAGATCGCGCCCCGGGTCCACAATTCCGGCCATTGGACGCAGGATGGCTGCCAGATATCGCAATTCGAGCAGCATATCCGGGCAGTTGCCGGCTGGCCGCTGGGCGATCCCACCCGCCATTCCGACGTCGTCATGACCAACCTGCTCGGCGACGACATCGCCGCTTGGGCGGCAATCGCCGCCGAGCCCGGCGCCCGTATCCACCTCTACGGCAAGGCCGAGGCCCGGGCCGGCCGGAAAATGGGCCATGTGAACCGGATAAAGGGCTTTAGCCGGTAAAAAAGTCTGCTTCAGCATTTTGACGCGGCCATTAGCTTCTGCTAACACACCGCCCAATCCGAGACGGTTTGCGAGCTTGCAGGATAGTCTGCCGCCCGCCCGTTTCGTCATCGTTTTTGACCCATTCTCGAACAGGACGGATCGCTTGCAGGTACTCGTTCGCGACAACAACGTCGACCAGGCGCTGAAGGCTCTCAAGAAGAAGATGCAGCGCGAGGGGCTCTTCCGCGAGATGAAGCTCCGCAACTATTATGAGAAGCCGTCCGAGCGCCGGGCGCGGGAGAAGGCCGAGGCGGTTCGCCGGGCCCGCAAGCTCGCCCGCAAGCGCGCTCAGCGCGAGGGCCTGATCGCCGCCCCGGCTGCGGCCAAGGGCAAACGCTGATCTGCCCTTAAATTCGCCGGTATTCGGCCGTTGTCTGGCGTTAAGGTCGGACGCGGCAGAGATCGGCATGCTTGGCCTTCGCGGTGACGCGGGCGCCGGATGGACGTCCGGATGCCGGCATCGAGGAGCGGCGACATAATGATGTCAGTGGTGACGATCGGCAGGCCGACCTTCCGGAACCTGCTTCCACTTGCGGCCGTCGCGGCGCTTGCTCTTGCCGGCTGCACCAGCAGCCGCCAGTCGTCGACGACCGCCAAGGTGGGCGACATCGACACCTCCAGCGCCTCTCAGGTCAACATCTCGTCGCTGTCGGCGGTCGTCGACCAGAACCCGGCCGATGCCAGCGCCTATAACGTGCGCGGCACCGCCTATGGCAAGGCGGGCAAGCTCAACGAAGCCCTCGCCGATTTCGACAAGGCGATCCAGATCAATCCGGCCTTCTACCAGGCCTATGCGAATCGCGCCCTTATCCATCGCCGCAAGGAGCAGGACGACCGGGCGCTCGCCGACTACAATCAGGCGATCCAGATCAATCCGAGCTATGACGTCGCCTATATCGGTCGCGGCAACATCTATCGCCAGCGCAAGCAACTCGACCTCGCCCTCGCCGATTTCAACCGCGCCATCGAACTCGATTCGCCCGATCCCCGCGCCTACCACAATCGTGGCCTCGTCTATCAGGCGATGGGCCAGCAGCAGCAGGCGATCAACGATTTCAGCACGGCGATCTCGCGCGCCCCGAACGCGACCGAGCCTTATAACGCCCGCGGTCTTGCCTATCTCGCAACGGCCGACTATCGCGCCGCGCTCGACGACTTCAACGAAGTGGTGAAGCGCGACAAGGAATCCTACGAGGGCTGGACCAACCAGGCCTTGGCGCTCGAGAAGCTCGGCGAGCCCGGCAAGGCGTTCAACGCCTTTGCCCGCGCCTCCACCATCAATCCGAGCTACCGCCCTGCCAAGGACGGCATGCGCCGCACGGCCAGCGCCCGCGGCCAGAGCGCCACTCAGGGCTGACGAGCCGGATCTATCGCCCCAAGGATGGCGTCCGGGGACGTCGGAACAAAATGAAAGCGGCTCCGTCGAGGACGGAGCCGCTTTTCGTTTAAGCCCGAAAGATCAGAGCGCCTTGACGATGCCTTCGGTCATCTTCTTGGCATCGCCGAAGAGCATCATCGTGTTGTCGCGGTAGAAGAGCGTGTTGTCGATGCCGGCATAGCCGGAAGACAGCGAGCGCTTGATGAACATCACCGTGCCGGCCTTCCAGACTTCCAGCACCGGCATGCCATAGATCGGCGAGGTCTTGTCTTCCTTGGCCGCCGGATTGGTGACGTCGTTGGCGCCGATGACGAAGGCGATGTCGGCCTGGGCGAATTCCGAGTTGATGTCTTCGAGCTCGAAGACCTCGTCATAGGGAACATTGGCCTCGGCGAGGAGCACATTCATGTGGCCAGGCATGCGGCCCGCGACCGGATGGATCGCGTAGCGCACCTCGACACCGTTTTCCTTGAGCTTGTCGGCCATCTCGCGAAGCGCGTGCTGAGCCTGCGCCACGGCCATGCCGTAGCCCGGCACGATGATGACCTTGGAGGCGTTCTTCATCATGAAGGCGGCGTCTTCAGCCGAGCCTTGCTTGACCGGCTTCTGCTCGCCGCCGCCCGATGGGCCGGCGGTCTCGCCGCCGAAGCCGCCGAGGATGACCGAGACGAAGGAGCGGTTCATCGCCTTGCACATGATGTAGGAGAGGATCGCGCCCGACGAGCCGACCAGCGCGCCGGTGATGATCAGCGCCGTATTGCCGAGCGTGAAGCCGATGCCGGCCGCCGCCCAGCCCGAATAGGAATTCAGCATCGACACGACGACCGGCATGTCGGCGCCGCCGATCGGCACGATGATCAGTATGCCGATGACCAGCGAGACCAGCGTGATCAGCCAGAAGAGAGTGTGGCTGCCGGTCATGACGAAGGCCGCGACGAGTACGACGAGAAGGATGGCGAGCCCGGCATTCACATAATGCCGGAACGGCAGAAGGATCGGCGACCCCGACATGCGGCCGTCTAGCTTCAGGAAGGCGATGATCGAGCCAGTGAAGGTGATGGCGCCGATGGCGACGCCGAGCGACATCTCGACGAGGCTAGCGCCGTGGATTTCCTCCGCCGTACCGAGACCGAAGGCCTCGGGCGCGTAGAGCGCTGCGGCGGCGACGAGGACCGCCGCGAGGCCGACCAGGGAATGGAACGCCGCGACGAGTTGCGGCATGGCAGTCATCGGGATCCGCTTGGCGACAACGGCACCGAGGCCACCGCCAAGCGCCAGGCCGAGAATGATCAGCCCGAGGCCGGTCCAGGTCGGCTTGGCCAGAAAGAGCGTGGTGACGATGGCGATCGCCATGCCGGCGATGCCGAGATAATTGCCGCGCCGCGAGCTTTCCGGGCTAGACAGGCCGCGGAGCGCCATGATGAACAGCACCCCGGAGACGAGATAGAGGATCGCGGCGAAATTGGCGGACATCTTTTTTCCCTACGACCGGCCGAGGCGGGCAACCGCGCGGCGGACATCGTCAAGCAGTTTCTCGTCTTTCAGATCGGCCGAGGTTCGCGGCGGTCCCGGAGGACGCGGCTGGTCGAAATGCGCCAGCGCCTCGATCGTCGCATCGCGCAGCCCCGCTTCATCGAGATCCTGTGGACCGCGAAGCTCCGGGAAGCCGCAATAGGCGTCGACTTCATAAAAGAGACGTTCGATCGCGTAAGGCGAAGCACCCAAGGTATCGCGGTCGCTCCGCCAGCCGTCGAGGAAGCGCCGCTCGAACGTCAGGCCATCGAGTTCGCCCATGACGAAGGACTGAAGCAGCGCCCGCCATTCCTTTTCGGTCACGGCGTCCCCGCTGCGGTCACGTTGCGCGCTGCCTTGATCAGGCCAATCCCGACCAGGACCGACGCCAGAAGAAACACGCTGCCCGCCGATATCAGCATCGGCGCCGCAGCGCCGAGAGAACTCTCGTCGACCCCCTCCGATACGAGGACAAAGCCGACGGGGATCAGGACCATGGCACCGCCGAAGAGCTTGCTCGGCAGGTCGCGGAGTGCCGCCCGCGTCATCAGATTGACGATGAGGAAAAGGAAGAAGCCGATCCCCGCGCCAAGCTGAAAGAGAGGCGGCAGATAGTCCCTCACGGCCGCTCTTTCTTCTTGTACATGGCGAGCATGCGCTGCGTGACCATGAAGCCGCCGAAGATGTTGACCGAGGCGAGCACGAGCGCGATGAAGCCGAAGGCCGTCGCCCACCAGGATGCGCCATCGCCCGCTGCGGCCGTGCCGGAAACGCCGACGGCGAGCAGGGCGCCGACCACGATGACGCTCGAGATGGCGTTGGTGACCGACATCAGCGGCGTGTGCAGCGCCGGCGTCACCGACCAGACCACATAGTAGCCGACGAAGATCGCCATGACGAAGATCGAGAGGCGGAACACGAAGGGATCGATCACGCCGCCGCTCGCCACATGGACGACGTCGGCGGCAATGTCCGCGGCATCGGCGGCCTCGAAAGCGTAGCCCTGGGCAGCGATCGCGGCGTCCTGCGCCGCAGCGGCGGAATTGGCGGCGGCTTCGGCGGCCGCCTGAGCCGCGGAGGCGGCAGCTTCGGGATTCATGCGGCAGCTCCCTTTGCGACAAAGGCAGGATGGACGACGGCCCGGTCGCGGGTCAGTAGCGTCGCCTTGACCAGCTCGTCATCCCAATTGACCGCGACCGATTTCGCCGCCTTGTCGATCAGCGTCTCGACGAAGGCATAGAGGTTGCGGGAATAAAGCGCCGAGGCGCTGGCCGGAATGCGCCCGGCGACATTGAGGTGCCCGACGATCTTGACGTCGCCCACGCTCGCGACTTCGCCGGCCTTGGCCCCTTCGACATTGCCGCCGCGTTCGACGGCAAGGTCGATGACGACCGAACCCGGCTTCATCGAGGCGACCATGTCCCTGGTCACGAGCCGCGGCGCCGGCCGGCCGGGGATCAGCGCCGTCGTGATGACGATGTCCTGCTTCTTGATGTGCTCGGCGACGAGCACCGCCTGCTTGGCCTGGTATTCGGCCGACATCGGCTTGGCGTAGCCGGCCGTCGTCTCTGCCTGCTTGAATTCCTCGTCCTCGACCGCGACGAATTTGGCCCCGAGCGATTCGACCTGCTCTTTCGCCGCCGGACGGACGTCGGTGGCGGTCACCACCGCGCCAAGGCGGCGGGCGGTCGCAATCGCCTGGAGGCCGGCGACGCCGGCGCCCATCACGAAGACGCGCGCCGCCGGAACGGTGCCGGCGGCCGTCATCATCATCGGCAACGCCCGGCCATATTCGGATGCCGCATCGATCACGGCCTGATAGCCGGCGAGGTTGGCCTGGCTGGAAAGGACGTCCATGACCTGGGCACGGCTGATGCGCGGCATCAATTCCATGGCAAAGGCCGAAACGCCTGCATCGGCCAGCGCCTGAAGCGCCGCTTCATTGCCGTAGGGATCCATCGTGGCAACCACGAGCGCGCCCGGCTTCGCCGGCTTCAGCGCGGCTCCGTCGGCGCGCCGGACGGCCAGCACGATGTCCGCGTCCCTGATGGCATCGGCAGCGGTCGGCACGAGCGTCGCACCCGCAGCCGCATATTCTGCGTCGGGAATTCGTGAGCCGGCGCCGGCACCGGACTGAACGAAAACTTCGGCGCCGAGGGCGATGAATTTCTTCACCGTCTCCGGCGTGGCGGCGACCCGGGTTTCAACTTGATCGGCTTCCGCCGGCACCGCTATCTTCATGATCGTTTCCTGTCTGGAAGCATTACAATCTTTGGATGCTCAAGCGCCTGGAGGCGCTGGCAGCATCAGAGCAGGAAAATCGCCATGAGGGCGATGATCGTCACGACCGCGATCGTACCCCATTTGGTGAGGCCGATGAAAAAACGATAGGTTTTCTCGTGCTCGGAATAGTCGTTGCCGGTTGCCGTACCAATTTCCATTGCGCCGTGCTCGGCCATGCGCGGTTTCCTTCAATCCCCGGAAGTCGCCGCTTTATAGCAAACCTTGGCCGGACGGCAATTGCGAAGGAAGTCGCAGCACCGTCTTTATCGTAACAAGAACGGTCAGAATTCGCGGCCGATGGCCCGATCGAGAAGCGGCCGCCGCCCTTGATCGCAACCATCAGGAGCACCACGGCCCAAAGGGCGGAGAATTCGACTCCGCCGGTATCCACATAGAATCCGAGCGGCAAATGGAAGTAGAGCGCTGCCGTCGCCGTGGTGATCGTCGCTGCCAGGGCCGCCGGACGGGTCAAAAGGCCGAGCGCGATCAGTATGCCGCCGAAGAATTCGACTGTACCGACTGCCGTGACGAGGAAACCCGCCGGCTCGAGCCCGATCGACGTGAAGAAGCCGACCATTTCTTCCCTGGTGCCGCCCGTGATGCCGAAAAGCTTCCACAGTCCATGCGGCACGAGGAACGCACCGGCAACGACACGCGTCAGCGCGTAGACAGGCTCCTTGAGCGCGTCGGTGATCTGCTGAAAGGCTGGAATGATGCGGGTCATGGAACGGCCTCTTGGCGACACATCATATAGATGCCTCAGACGCCGCACTTATTTCGCGTGAGCCACATGCAGGGCGCGCGCGGCGCAAAAAACAATCCGGCCTGAAACTCTGATGCGCGTCGCTGCGTAGCTAGGTCGCGCTGGGGGCGCGGCGCATCCAGACGGGGCCGATAATCCCGTCGGGGTCGCAGATCACAGGCGGTACGGCATGACAGACGACCCAGCTTTTTCCAGGATTTGGAAACCAGATGCGCTCGGCACACTTTACAAAGCAACCACGGATGACCGCCTGTCGCCGCCCGGCATCATACGCAAGATCCTCGAACGCACCTGCGGGAAAAGGGTTCGCAACGAACACAGTCTCGAAACCGACCTGGGTATCGACCGTGACAAGTTTCTCGAACTGCGGACGGCCCTCGAACTGGCCCTGCGCATAGAGTTCTTCCGGGGCGATTTTCAAGACGTCGAGAAGGTCTCAGACCTCATCGCCCTCGTCCTGCGCAAGCTCGAGGCCGGGGCCCACCCGCCGCACCGCACGATTCAATAAGCAGAACGCTAGGTCAGCCCGACTGCTTTCAGCGCCTTGGCCTGACGCCTGGCGACAACGCCGAGGTCGAATTCGCCGATCGTCTCCTCGAACAGGCGATGGAAATTCATCTCGGCGCGCAGGTGCAGCATGACCGAACCGAGCCCGATCGCGGCACGGTCCATGAGGACGAATTCGCGTGGGATCTTGAGCGCCGCCTCCGGCTTCAGACGCCGCTTCACCTCCCACACCTCGCGCCGGCCATATTCATGCGGCGCTACGCCGTCGGCGATGGTGCGGACGCGATCGTCGAGAAGTGGCGCGTAGATGAACCGCGCCCAGATATTGAGCGCCTCGACCGTCGCCTTGGTCAGGCCAATAAAGCCCCAGCCGCGATAGGCTTCGGCCATGCGGTCGAAATCGTTCGCCTTCAGGCCCTCATAGAGCTCGACGACACCGGCGACGAAGGAGGGCGGGAAGATCCGGACACAGCCGAAATCGAGAAGATTCAGCCCGCGTGGCGTCTTGCCGGCCTCGAAAACAGTGTAGTTGCCGAGATGCGGGTCGCCGTGGATCACGCCAAAATGGGAGAAGGGAAACCACCAGGCGCGGAACATCGCCTGCGCGATCCGGTTCCGCTCATCGAGATCGTGATCGGCGAAGGTGAGCAGCGGTTTCCCGTCGAGCCACTCCATCGACAAAAGCCGCTTCGTGGAGAGCGCCGGAATGGGCTCCGGCACGCGGACGAGCGCATCGCCGGCGAGCATCAGCCGATAGAGCGCGGCGTGTTTCGCCTCACGCTCATAGTCGAGTTCCTCGCGCAGGCGTTCGGTCAATTCCTTAGCGATTTCAGTGGTGTCGATCTCCGGACTGAATCTCCTCTGGAGCCTGAGGAGCAGCCCGAGCTGGCCGAGATCGGCCTCCACCGCCGACTGCATGTCCGGATATTGCAGCTTGACCGCGAGCGCCCTGCCCTCATGACTTACCGCCTTGTGCACTTGGCCGAGAGAGGCGGCGGCAGCCGGATTGCGGTCGAAGCTCTTGTATCGGGCTTCCCAGTCCGGACCGAGCTCGGCGATCAGGCGCCGCTTGACGAAGGCGGGGCCCATCGGCGGTGCCGCCGACTGGAGCTTCTGCAATTCGGTGGCGAACTCCGGCGGCAGCAGATCCGGCACCGTCGCCATCATCTGCGCAAGCTTCATCAGTGGGCCTTTGAGCCCGCCAAGTGCCGCGGAAAGATCGGCGGCATTTCGGGCGTCGGCGATGTCGCGGCCGAAGAGCCGCGCACCGGCAACACGCGCCGCTACCCCGCCGACATTCGCCCCCACCCGCGCATAGCGGGAGAGGCGGCCGGAAAGGCGGTTCTGTTCGCGGTCGGATGAATTAGCCATCAATGCCTATTTAGGAAGGACGGGCGAGGATCGAAAGACGATCGAAAGACGACGTGCCATCGCAGCCTCAAGGCATGTTGTCAGAGATCCATCGCGCCAGCCCGGCTTCATCGACCTCGCCCGCCGCCAGGTCCAGGAACATGGCGGTCGCCTCCGCTGCGGGGACATCGAAATTAACACCGTTCAAGCCGAGGAAGACAATCATCGCGGCGAAAGCGGTGCGCTTGTTGCCATCGATAAACGGGTGATTGCGCGCGATACCGAAGGCGTACGCTGCTGCAAGCAGGGCTAGGTCGATCTCGCCGTAAGCAAGTTTATTCTGCGGTCGCGCAAGAGCGGATTCGAGGAGCCCCATGTCGCGTATGCCGTCGGGCCCGCCGAAGATCGCCAGTTGCTCGGAATGAAATTTCAGAACAAGCCCGACATCGAGCCATTCCGGCTCATTCACTTGGCGAGCGCCTTGAATGTATCGGCATATCGGCGAAAGGCACGACGAGCGATCTCCATCGCCTTGTCGTGCTTCGGATCATAAGGGCTCAATTGAACGCCGCGTTCGGTCAGTTCGGTGATGTGCAGAACATCCCCGACCTGCAGCCTCAGACGCGCCAGAAGCTCTTTCGACAGGATGATCCCGGTCGAATTCCCGATTTTACGAATTTGAACCGCCGCACCGGCGATGTTGGGCTTGTCCGATGGCTTGTTCACGGATGACTCCACACGACAGAGCCGACATCTTATCGTATGTTTTACAAAATGTAAAACATACGCGACATTCCTAGATGATTAAGCGTTCTCCATCGCTTCCAGCTCGCCGATCATCCGCTCGATAAGCCCGAGCCCCCTTTGCCAGAAAGCAGGGTCGGTGGCGTCGAGGCCGAAGGGCCGCAGAAGATCGCTGTGGTGCTTCGTGCCGCCGGCCTTCAGCATCGTGAAATACCGCTCCTGGAAGCCATGCGCCGTGTCCTCGTAGACCGCATAGAGCGAGTTCACGAGACAGTCGCCGAAGGCATAGGCGTAGACATAAAACGGCGAATGCACGAAGTGCGGGATGTAGCTCCAGAAGGTCTCATAGCCGGGATGCAGCACGATCGCCGGGCCGAGGCTTTCGGTCTGGACCTCCATCCACAATTCGCCGATCCGCTCGGCTGTGAGTTCACCCTCGCGGCGCTCGGTGTGAAGTTTCCGCTCGAATGAATAGAAGGCAATCTGGCGGACGACGGTGTTGATCATGTCCTCGACCTTGGCGGCGAGCATCGCCTTCCGCTCGGTCGGATCGGTGGTCTCGTCGAGGATGGCACGGAAGGTCAGCATCTCGCCAAAGACGCTCGCGGTCTCGGCCAGCGTCAGCGGCGTCGGCGCCATCAGCGCGCCCTGCGGTCCGGCAAGCACCTGGTGGACGCCATGACCGAGCTCATGGGCGAGCGTCATCACGTCACGCACCTTGCCCTGATAGTTGAGGAGCACATAGGGATGCACGCTCGGCACGGTCGGATGGGCGAAGGCGCCCGGCGCCTTGCCCGGACGGACCGGCGCGTCGATCCAGTGATCGTCGAAAAAACGGCGCGCGATATCGGCCATTTCGGGCGCGAAGAGACCGTAAGCGCCGAGCACCGTCGCGCGGGCCTCGACGAACGGTATCGAGCGCGCCGGTGTGTTGGGCAGCGGCGCGTTGCGATCCCAATGATCGAGCGTCTCGCGGCCGAACCACTTGGCCTTCAGCTTGTAGTAGCGATGCGACAGGCGCGGATAGGCGTCACGCACCGCCGCCACCAGCGCGTCGACGACCTCGCGTTCGACGCGATTGCCGAGATGGCGTGAATCGGCAACATCCTTGAAGCCGCGCCAACGGTCGGAAATCTCCTTGTCCTTGGCGAGTGTGTTGGTGATGTGGGTGAAGAGCCGAAGATTGGCCTTGAAGGTCACGGCAAGCGCTTCGGCGGCGGCCTTCCGCTTCCGCGGATCGGTGTCCTGCAGAAGGTTCAGCGTCGGCTCGATCGCCAGATCCTGGCCATCGACGGAATAGCGAAGCGACGACATGGTCTCGTCGAATAGCCGGTTCCAGGCACCGCGTGCGGTGACCGACTTCTCGTGAAACAATAGCTCGACGCGATCCTCGAGCTGGTAGGGCTTGTCGCGCCGCACATCCTCGATCCACGGCCGATAGCGATCGAGCGCCGGCTCGCTCATCGCAAGCTCGATCAGCCCGTCATCGATGCGGTTGAGCTCGAGCGTGAAGAACAGGAGATGGGCGCTGGCCGACGTGATCTTCTCCTGCACGTCGCCATAAAACTTCGAGCGGAGCGGATCGCTGGTGTCGGCTGCGTGCAGAAGGCCGGCGTACGAGACGATGCGGCCGAGCAATTCTTCCAGCTTTTCGTATGCGACGACGGCAGCGGCAAGCTGTCCTCCGGCATCGGGCCCCTCCGCCATGGAGGCGAGCTTTCCCTTGAAGCGGCTCTCGAAAGAGACCGACTCCGTCTCCGACCGGACCAGGTCGGCCCTCAACTGGGGCGAATCCATGCCGGGATAAAGATCGTCGAGATCCCATTCCGGCAAGCTGTCCGCCTTCATGGCGACGGCGGCGTCGGCGGCTTCGCGAAGATCGGCTACGGCGTCCTGCAGCGTCATGATATGCCCCGGAAAACATTGCGGATGCCGTCTTCTGGCAGCCAATTCTGGCGACTTATCGTCAGAAACCGGGAATGACAACCCAAGCCGGACTAAAGGCCGGCCGCCGCGGGGCTCCGGGAACTTCGCCGCGCCGCCCCCGGCGCCATGCCCATCACGCGTTTGAAAGCGCGCGCAAAGGCTGCCTCGGACTGATACCCGAGCCGCGGCGCGACCTCGGCGATGGTCGCCCCATCGGCGAGCGCGGCCTGCCCGAGATGCATCCGCCAGCGCGTCAGATACTGAAGGGCTGGCTCACCGACCATTTCCGTGAAGCGGGCTGAAAAGGCCGAACGCGACATGGCCGCCTCGCCGGCGAGCGCTTCGACGGTCCAGGGCCGCGCCGGCTCGCGATGCATCAACGCAATCGAGCGCCCGATCTGCTTGTCGCGGAGAGCACCGAGCCACCCAAGACGGGCCGCCGGGTCGGACTCTATCCAGACGCGGATCGCCTGGACAACCAGGATGTCCGCAAGGCGCGTGACCACTGTCTCGCCGCCGGGCCGCAGCTCCCTCGCCTCCGCGGCCATCAGCCGAAGCGTGCTCTGCATCCATTCGGTCTGGTGGGATTGGGAAGCGCCGATGACGATGGTGGCGGGCAGCAGGTCGACGAGTTTGTGGCCGGAGGGCTGGTCGAAGCGTACCGCTCCGCAGATCAGGCCCGTTGGTGCACCGCCGCCGCCGTGCCGAAGGATCTCATAGCGCTCGCTGACCCGTTCGCGATCGAGATCGAGGATAGCGGGTGTCGGTGCTGTCGGGTCGCTCTGCAGAAGATGCCCCTCACCATGCGGCACCAGCGCGAAATCGCCGGGATGAAGCAGCGTTTCTTCGGCCTCGCCGGTCTTAAGCAAGACGCGCCCGGATACCACGACATGAAACCAGAGATAGCCCGGCATCGGCGGCATCGCGAGGCCCCAAGGCGCGGTCAGCTCGGAGCGGCAATAGAAGGCGCCATTCATTTTCAGCGAATGGAGCGCTTCGCCCAGCGGATCGGTCGGCGACCAGGGATCTAGACTTCGCATTGATGCACTATATCGAACTGATGCTCATTCGTCTACGTTGCTAGACGAAAAGGCATATAAACAAGATAAATAATCATAGATCGTCTCCTCTGAATGCGCGATCCTGGACACAGGCCATCACACAAAGAGGAGAGACGATCATGATGATGCAAGACACGATTTTGATACTCGGTGGTAACGGCAAGACCGGTAAGCGGGTGGCTGAGCGCCTTGCGCGAACCGGTTTTCCGATGCGGATCGGCTCGCGGACCGGCACCCCGGCCTTCGACTGGGAAGATCGCTCCACATGGGAGTCGGCGCTGAAAGGCGTCGGATCGATCTACATCTCCTACTACCCCGACCTTGCCGTCCCGGGTGCCGTCGATGCGGTTACTGCGTTGGCGCAGCTCGCGGTCGCGCAGCGCGTGACGCGGCTGGTATTGCTGGCCGGTCGTGGCGAGCCCGAAGCCGAACTGGCCGAACAGGCGGTCCTCGCCTCCGGCGCCGAAGCGACGATCCTCCGGGCAAGCTGGTTCAACCAGAATTTCAGCGAAGGTAATTTCATCGAACTGGTGCTGAGTGGCGACGTCACGCTTCCCGCTGGCAACGTACCCGTGCCCTTTCTCGCCGCCGACGACATTGCGGATGCGGCGGTCGCGGCCCTCACCGAACCCGGCCATGCCGGTAAGACTTACGATCTGACGGGGCCGCGATCCTTGACGTTCCGGGAGGCCGTCGAGGAAATCGCCAAGGCTTCCGGCCGCGATATACGCTACACGCCGATTTCCCTCGAAGCCTTCGACGCACTCCTCGTCGGGCAACAGGTACCTTCCGACGTCGTCTGGCTGCTCAAATATCTGTTCAGCGAAGTCCTGACCGAGGGCAACGGGCGGCCCGGCGATAGTGTGCGAGAGGTCCTCGGCCGTGATGCCAAGGACTTCCGGACATACGCGAAGGCAGCGGCCGCCGCCGGTGCCTGGGGATAAAGGCCACTCAATCGTTTGACCTGTCGGCGCGCCCGGCGCCGCCGACAGGTCCCTCGTTTACTGTGCCCCACGATCGACAGCGAAGAGGCGCAGGTTAAGAAGTCATTAACTAGCCGGCCTGATGATGACGCTAGGAAATCCTTGGGCCGGTTCGGTATCGACATACCGGCCTGTTCCACAATGAAACGGGACTATTGGCCGGAATGACCGCCACGATCCTCATCGTCGACGACGATCCGGTCCAGCGCCGCCTGCTGACGGCTGCTGTCGAGCGCTTCGGCTATCGTCCGGTCGTGGCCGAGAATGGCGAAGAGGCGCTGACGCTCCTGGGCGGCGCCGATGGCGACAATTTCGCCGTCGTGATCCTGGATCTGATCATGCCCGGCCTCGGCGGCATGGCGGTGCTCGCCAAGCTCCGCGAGCTTGAGCGCGGCACGCCGGTCATCGTCCAGACCGCGCAGGGCGGCATCGACACGGTGGTCGGCGCCATGCGGTCGGGCGCCGTCGACTTCGTCGTCAAGCCGGTCTCGCCGGAACGGCTGCAGGTGTCGATCGAGAATGCGTTGAAGCTCGGTGCGCTCGAGGGAGAGATCGCGCGCATGAAGCGCGCCGTGACGGGCACGCTCACCTTCCGCGATATCATCACCCGGAGCGACGCGATGGAGCGCGTCATCCGCCTCGGCCAGCGCGCCGCCGCATCGCAGATTCCGATCCTGATCGAAGGCGAATCCGGCGTCGGCAAGGAGCTGATCGCCCGCGCCATCCAGGGCGGCAGCGACCGGCGGTCGAAGCCTTTCGTCACGGTCAATTGCGGTGCAATCCCCGACAATCTGGTCGAGAGCATTCTGTTCGGCCATGAGAAGGGCGCCTTCACCGGCGCCGCCGACCGGCATATCGGCAAGTTCCGCGAGGCGCATGGCGGCACGCTGTTCCTCGACGAGGTCGGCGAACTCCCCGCCGACGTGCAGGTGAAGCTGCTGCGGGCGCTGCAGGATGGCGAAATCGATCCGGTCGGCGCGAGGCGTCCGGTCCGCGTCGATTTCCGTCTCATCTCCGCGACCAACCGGAACCTGATCGAGCTCGTCAAGGCCGGAAAATTCCGCGAGGATCTTTACTACCGGCTGAATGTCTTCCCGATCCGGGTGCCGCCGCTTCGCGAGAGGCGCGAGGATATCCCCGAGCTCGTCCGTCACTTCACGGCGCGCTTTGCCGCCGAAGAGAAGAAGACCTTCATACGGGGGGTCAGCGCCCCTGCCCTGCAGCTCCTGTCGCGCTATGACTGGCCGGGAAATATCCGCCAGCTCGAAAACGCTGTTTTCCGCGCTGTGGTGTTGACCGACGATGCGGTTCTGACACCGGAGGAATTTCCGCAGGTCACGGCCCTGCTTGAAGGCGCGCCGCCGCCGGTCCGCGACACGCAACCGCTGGCGCTTCCCGTCGAGCCGGTCGAGATCGCGTATGGCAGCCATCCGGCCAATGCCGCCGGCAACGTCGCCGCCGTCGATCAGGACGGCGACATTCGTCCGCTGGTGGAAGTCGAAGCCGCGATGATTCGTCTGGCACTCGAGCGCTATGACGGCCGGATGACGATGGTCGCCCGAAAACTCGGCATCGGCCGCTCCACCCTTTATCGCAAGCTGAAAGAGCTTGGCATTTCAGACACAGTGCCGGGAATTGCCGCCGAGTAGCCGGTCAAATCCTCTTGAAGTGATTGAAAATGCACCGGGCTTGGTTTCTTTTGGCCCGAACGCTGACCGGATGATTTGAGAGGCAGTCGACTATGGCCCTTCGCGGACCGCATATTTTCTTTGCCGCCATTCTCGCTTGTCTGACTGCCAACACCGCCTTCGCCGAGGATCCTGCCCCGACATCACCCGCCACGGCCGCGGCGCCCGAGCAGCCAGTCGTCGTCCTTGACGAGGTTCAGGCCACGATCCGCGATCTTCTCGCCGGGGCCGGCAAGAAGGGCAGCTTCCTAACCAAGCGCGACGGCGCAGCACTGGCAGAGTTTTATGAGGAGCGCAGCTACGCGGCGACTTGGGTGCCCGACGGGTTCATGACCGACCGCGCCCGTGGCGTGATCGAACGGATTGCCGCCGCCGATACCGATGGTCTCGACCCGGCAGCCTACGAGTTGCCGAGCGTCACGCTCGGAAAATACGGCAAGGCCGAAACGCCCTACACGGCGCGAGCCGACCTCCTCCTCAGCCAGGCCATCCTCGCCTATACGCGCGAGGCTTACGCCGGCCGGCTCGATCCCGCCGATGTGTCGAGCAATATCGGCTATGAGCGCCACCTCCCGGATCCGATCGAAGCGCTCAGGAAAATCTCCGAGGCGGCCGATCCGGTGAAGAAGCTGACCTCCTATAATCCGTCGCATACCGAGTTCGAGGCACTCCGCAAGAAGCTCGCCGAGCTCCGTGGCGCCGAAAAGGAAAAGCAGCCAATCGCGATTCCGGAAGGCGCCACGCTGAAGCTCGGCGTCGCCGATGCCCGCGTCGGCTTTCTCCGAAAGCGTCTGAACGTACCGAGCGACGTCGAGTCGCCCGAAATCTTTGACGAGGCCGTCGCCGAAGCAGTGAAAACCTTCCAGGCATCGGCTCGGCTGAAGGCCGATGGCATCGTCGGCCCGCGCACCGTCGCCGCGATGAACGCCGGCCCGGTCGACCTCGTGCCGGTCGTGCTCGTGAACATGGAGAAGTGGCGCTGGATGCCGCGCGACCTCGGCCGCTTCCATGTCCGCGTCAGCATTCCGGACTACACCGTCACGGTGCGCAAGGATGGCGAGATCATCCACACCACGCGCGTCGTCGTCGGCAAGACCAACCAGCAGACGCCGATCTTCTCCGACGAGATCGAGTATATCGTCGTAAATCCGGCCTGGAATGTGCCGGCCTCGATCGCAACCAAGGAAATGCTGCCCGCCGCCCGCTCCAATCCGGGGGCGCTGCGCGGCTATCAGGTCTTCGCTCTGATCAAGGGACGCTATCGCGCCGTCGATCCACGGATGATCAACTGGCGGACCGTCGACATGCGCAAGATCCAGATCCGCCAGCCGCCGGGCGAACGCAATGCCCTCGGCAAGATCAAGTTCATGTTCCCGAACGCCTATGCGGTCTATCTCCACGATACTCCGTCGAAGAGCCTGTTCCAGAACGATCGCCGCGCCTACAGCCATGGCTGCGTGCGCGTCATGGATCCGATGGAGTTTGCCGATGCGCTTCTGTCCGAGGAAGCCGGCCTCAACGCCGCCTACCTCAAGAAGCTCTATGGCGGCTCGGAGAAGACGGTGAAGCTGACCAAAAAGGTGCCGGTTCACCTCACCTATTTCACGGCATGGGTGGACGATACGGGCACCCTCCAGACCCGCGAGGACGTTTACGGCCACGACCGCCGTATCGAAGGCGGCTTCGACGCTTCTTAACCCCATTCGAAGCGGAACCGGGCTGCTGCCCGTTTTCCGACCGATCAAGACACCCGACCGCGAAGAGGCTTTGAAGTCATCGCTCCCGAACAAGATCGGATGAAGCGGGTAAAGCTGTCCCCCCCGGGAGAATATCGGGTCTTCGCAAGAAAAAGCTGGCGCCGGAACGAGCTGAAAATTGCCCGTTTCATTGATTGGCTTTCAGGGACCTTTCGCCCGCCCCGATCGCAGCGGCGGTCAACTGGGGAAGCCCCTTCAGGGCAGGTAGCGGGCTGCAAATAACCTGACCACACAAACTTGTGTAATAAAGATTTTCGGACGGGGCCGACGGCTTGACTCCCGGCCGGAACGCTTGTTTTCGCGCCCTGTAAATGCCACGATCCGCCCCTAGTCGAGGAAGCCTCGGCGGGGATTCGATTCAGGCGCTACCGTCATGGTAAAGGGGTGTTAACCAACCCCACTGACAATGCGCCGCGGGGGTAGCCCACTCAGGGTCAAGGACGGCGACGGGAATTTGACAAGGCAAGACGGGACGATCGGTGAGGTTCGGGGGCACGGGGCGACAGCTCCGGCTTTTGTGCGTTTGCGTCACGCGATGGCTGCGGTGATCCTTGCGGCCTGCGCATTCGCTCCTGCCTTGGCGCATGCCGAAGACCGTGCCCTGAAGCTTTACAATCTCCACACCAAGGAACGGGCGACGATCACCTTCAAGCGCGACGGCAGGTACGACAAGGCCGGTCTCGCCAAGGTCAACCAGTTCCTGCGCGATTGGCGCCGCAACGAGCCGATCAAGATGGATCCAAACCTTCTTGATCTGGTCTGGACCGCCTATCAGAAGGCCAATGCGACCGGCTATATCCATGTCATCTGCGGTTACCGCTCGCCCTCGACCAACGGCATGCTTCGCAAGCGTTCTAACGGCGTCGCCGAGAACAGCCAGCATACCAAGGGCAAGGCGATGGACTTCTTCATCGAAGGCGTCCCGCTTGCCGACCTTCGTGCGATTGGCCTGCGGATGCAGGTCGGTGGCGTCGGCTACTATCCGACCTCGGGCTCGCCCTTCGTCCACTTCGACACCGGTTCGGTGCGCCACTGGCCGCGCATGACGCGTCAGCAGCTCGTCAAGGTCTTCCCCAAAGGCGGCACCGTTCACGTGCCGACCGACGGCAAGCCGCTGCCCGGCTACGCTCAGGCTCTCGCCGCGCAGAAGATGCGCAGCAAGTCGGGCGCCATCGAAGTCGCGGCGGATGATGCCGACGTCAGGAAGAATGCCGGCCGCAAGGCTGTCGGCGAGCCCGTCGTCATAGCTTCGGTCAGCGATGAGGCCGAAGACGAGGAATTCGACGCTTCGGCCGCGACGGAAATGGCCGCTGACGCACCCACACCGATGCCGCGCTTCAGGCCCGTTACGGAGACGGCTGGCGAGCCGCCGCTGATGGTCGCGACTGCTTCCCCGGTTCCGCCGATGCCGATCCCGGACGAACTGCGCCCGACATCGAGCATCCCCGCTTCCTATTTCGATCTTGATGTCGAAGGCGATCCGACCCGCCATCCGAAGCCGTTCGAATTCGAAACCGGCTCGCACTGGAACGCGCCCACGGTTCCCGCGGCGCTGGCCCAGGCGATGGCCGAGCGTGATGTTTCTCGTCCGGCGTCGCTGCCGATCCGGCCGACCGCCGTCGTTGCCACCGTCGATGTTTCCCGTCCGCTGCGCGCTGAGGCCATGACGACCGCGGTTCTTCAGAACCAGGGACCGATCCGCGACGTGACCCCGGTCTTCGCCTATGCCGCCTCGCTTGACGCCTCGCCGGCTCCCACGCCGGCGCCGAAGGCGGTCATCAGGCCCGCGATCATCAAGGCGAGCATTGACGATTTTGGCGGCATCCCGATGCCCGTCGCCAATCCACTGCGTGTCGTCGATGTTCCTCCGCCGCAGCCGATCGCAACCGGCTCGATCGAACCGCGGGCGCCCGTCGCATCCGGGATGGAAGCGGAAGAGCTGACCCTGACCGCCCTCGACACACTCGGCCTCCGCCAATGGATCAGCACCGAGTCGACCCGTCAGAAGCAATACGCGACGCTGACCATGCCTGATTTCGGTAGTGACCCGTCGCTCCTCAATAAGCCCAGGATCGCCTACAGCGCCGGCTTCGAGCGGAGCACGGGGCAGGAACTCCGCACCGACCGATTCTCGGGTCCCGCCGTGCTACTCCCGGCCATGATCGACCTGACCACGCGGGCGCGCCTGGCCTCGCGCTGAGCGCGCGACGAAGCTCAAAAGCGGCTCACCGCTTTTGAGCTTTCACTGAACCTTCGAAAAGAAAACGCGACGCTCCTGGCTAGTCTTCTGCCGAGGGGGCCATTCCGAGCGCATGGAGATAGAGGTCAAGCAGCGCCTCGGCTTCCTGCCGCTCGGCTGAGTCCTGCTTGCGAAGGCGAACGATCTGGCGAAGCGTCTTGGTATCGTAGCCATTGGCCTTCGCCTCGGCATAGACCTCCTTGATGTCGCCGGCGATCGCCGCCTTCTCTTCTTCCAGCTTCTCGATGCGCTCGATAATGGATTTGAGCTGGTCGCGGGCGATGCTTGCCGGTCCGGCCATGCTGACGGTCTCCTCGCTCGGTCTATGACGGAAAAGCGTAACTGCCTGTTAGTGATGACAGGGTCAAGTGCGCCAGTTGCTGGCGGCGCAGCGGGCGCTCTATTGTCCACACCAATCGAAAAGGCGCGGGAAAAACCACTGGAATGGGTACCTATCTGATCAGCTTCAATCTCTTCCGCAATCAGACCTATGCCGATCGTGTCGACCAGTTGCTCGCGCAAATTCAGGCCGGCGCATGGTGGGGAGAGACAGGCACCGTGATGATCTGCGAGTCGCCGGAAGCGATCGATGAATTCTGCGATCGCGTTCTGAACCAGTGGAGCTTTGACGAGTTGTGCGACATCGCCGTGATCTTCGACCTCGAATCCGGCGAAGGCCGCAGCAAGGGCAAGTTCCGCGACTACAGCCTTTTCTCGGTCGTGCCTTGGCTGAAGCGACTATAGGACGTCAATGTTCAGGGTGGCTGCGGACGAAAGCCGCCTGCTGATCGGGTGAGGCGTCCTTCTGGTGGAGCGCCCGCCATTGATCGTAGGGCATGCCGTAGACCCGCTCCCGGGCTGCTTCTTTGGTGACCGACACAGACCGCTCGGCCGCAGCCTCCTGATACCAGTTCGACAGGCAGTTCCGGCAAAAGCCGGCTAGATTCATGAGATCGATATTCTGGACGTCGCTCCGTGTCTGGAGATGCTCGACCAGCCTGCGGAATACCGCCGCTTCGAGCTCGATTTCGGCCATTGCGTCTATGTCGGGCAAGATCCCACTCCTCACGCTGCGTCGCTGTCGGGCGGATAGATAGGGTCGACTGGCCCTGCAAGCGACCCGTAGTGACGAATCTCGTGCAGACCGGGAATCCCGGCAAGCGTGCGAAAGATCGCTTCCAGCCGCTCGGCCCATGCCACCGCGCCCGCCGCATCCGCAATCAGGTCCTGGCGGATCTCGATCAGCGCATGAGCAAGCCCGCGGCGTGTCGCGTGGCGATACATGGTGTCGTTGGCGAGCGCCCCCGCATAGGGTTCATTGTCGCCGACGACCAACGCGCCATCGGCAGCGAGCCCATCGATGAGCGGCAAGGCGAGCCTCGGATCCTGGTCCCACAACACGCCGGCATGCCATCGCCGCTGCTTGCCACGCCAAACCGGGGTAAAGCTGTGGATGGAGACAAGCGCCGGCGGAAAGCCGGCTCGCATCGCTTCGTCGATCGCGGCTGAGATTGCCGCGTGGTAGGGGGCATGAAAGCGCCGGATGCGGCGGGCCCGCTCCTCGGCATCGACACGGGCGTTGCCGGGAACGATCGCACCGTCCGATAGGCGCATCACCAGCGTGGGATCGTCCCCGCCGCGATTGGCGTCGATCAGCAGCCTCGAGAAGGTCGACAGGACCGCCGGCGCATGGAGGCGACCGGCCAACGCCAGCGTCACCGCCTCGGCGCCGGGGTCATAGGCAATATGGCGGCGCATCTCGCTCGCCGGCAGCCCAAGCTCGTAGCCGGCCGGTACGTGGTTGCTGGCGTGATCGCAAAGCAGGAGGTAACCCGTGGCGGGATCGCCCTCCATGCGGACGAAGGGAGGGATTTCGCGCGCCGGTCCTGTCATGGCCCGGATCATACTGACCGGGCGGCGTCCCTTCCATAGATTCGGCAGCATCGGTTCAGCCACCCTGCCGCGGCCATGTTCCCGCCCTCTTCGCCCCCGACAAGATTGGCCGATGCTGGCACCTGCCGGACCATTGACAGATCCCGCCGGCCCACAGGAGACTGAAGGAATTCCGGCGTCCGAATCGTTTGACACGGTTAAGCCGCACAAGCGATAAGTGTCGCGTTTAGCGGCGAACAAGAACGGCCAGAAGCAACCTCTTTTCGACCTGATGCCATCGCGCCAAGCCAGATCTAGCTATCGGAAGGCGGTCGTCGCCAGCAGTCTGATCGGCCTCGCTTTGGTGGCCTGTCTGGCTTTCGTCATCCTGCGCCAAAGTGACAGCAGCGCCCAGGCGCGCCTGCTCGCGGACAGCTCGGCGCCGGAGGGCGTCTCCGGCGCCCTCACGGTCGATCCCACGGCCGGCGGCCTCCGTCTCTGCAACAAGACCGCGAGCCGGGTCGGCGTCGCCATCGGCTACAAGCTCTCCGAGATCTGGACCACCGAAGGCTGGTGGAACGTCGCGACCGGCACATGCGAGACACTCATGGCTGGTCCGCTTGTTTCGCGCTTTTATTATATCTACGCCGTCGACTATGATCAGGGTGGCGTTTGGGGCGGCAAAGCAATCATGTGCACACGCGACAAGATGTTCACGATCAAGGGGATCGAGGACTGCGTGGCGCGGGGTTTTGAGCGCACCGGTTTCTTTGAGGTCGATACCGGCGAACAGCGCAGCTGGACGGTTCAACTCACTGAACCGGGTACCAGCGGTACAGGCGGCCAATGAAGCGGTCGCGGAAGGTAAAGATCCTCGCGACCCTCGGACCAGCCTCTTCTGACAAGGCAAAGATAACGAGCCTCTTCGAGGCCGGCGCCGATGTCTTCCGCATCAATATGAGCCACACCGATCATGACCGCTTGCGCGGCATGGTCGCCATCATCCGCGAGGTCGAGAGCGAGCAGGGCCGGCCAATCGGCATTCTCGCCGATCTCCAGGGGCCGAAGCTCCGTGTCGGCACATTCGCGGGGAAGTCGGTCGCACTGAAGGTCGGGCAGACGTTTCGCCTCGATTCCGACCCGACGCCGGGAAATGCCCAGCGGGTCTTCCTGCCGCACCCGGAAATATTTGCTGCATTGGAGCCAGGCCATCGCCTGCTTCTGGACGATGGCAAGGTCCGGCTGCGCGTGGTCAAGTGTTCAAAGAAGAGCGCCGAGACCGAGGTAGAGATCGGAACCACGCTTTCGGACCGCAAGGGTGTCAGCGTACCGGATACGCTCCTCGCGGTCAGCGCATTGACACCAAAGGACCGCTCGGATCTTGAGGCGGCGCTGAACGCCGAAGTCGACTGGATCGCATTGTCCTTCATTCAGCGTCCCGACGATCTCGCCGAGGTTCGCAAGATCGCCCGCGGCCGTGCCGGCGTGATGGCCAAGATCGAGAAGCCGCAGGCAATCGACCGGCTCCCCGAGATCATCGAGTATTCCGATGCGATTATGGTGGCGCGCGGCGACCTCGGCGTCGAGATGCCGCTCGAACGCGTCCCCGGCCTTCAGAAGCAGATCACCCGCGCCGCCCGCCGCGCCGGCAAGCCGGTGGTCGTCGCAACTCAGATGCTGGAATCGATGATCGTCGCGCCCGTGCCGACCCGCGCCGAGGTGTCGGATGTCGCGACCGCCGTCTTCGAGGGCGCCGACGCGATCATGCTCTCCGCGGAATCCGCCGCTGGCGCTTTTCCGGTCGAGGCGGTGGAAACGATGAACAGGATCGCCGTCGAGGTCGAACGCGACCCGGTCTATCGCAACATCATCCACGCCCAGCGGAACGAGCCCGAAGCGACCGGCGCCGACGCCATTTCGGCGGCCGCACGGCAGATCGCCGAGACGTTGAATCTCGGCGCCATCTGCTGCTTCACGACGACCGGCTCGACCGCCATCCGCGCGGCCCGCGAGCGCCCGCTGACGCAGATCGTCGCCTTCTCGCCGGTGTTGGGAACAGCCCGGCGCCTGACGCTTGTGTGGGGGACGCACTCGGTCTTCGGCGAGGAGCCGTCGGACATCGAAGGAATGGTCGCACGGGCCTGCAGCGTTTCGGTCGAGGAAGGCTTCGCCAAGCCGAAAGAGCGGATCATCATCACGGCCGGCGTTCCGCTCGGTACACCGGGCGGAACCAATCTCCTGCGAATCGCTTTCATCGAGCCCGAGGATCGCCGGCGCCGCTGAAGATCAGGTCTCGCGGCCTTCCATCTCGCCTTCGAGCTCGGTCACCGCTTCCTTGACGGTTTCGAGATACGGATCGGCCTCGAGAGCCTTTCGATAGGCGTCGAGCGCCCGGTCCTTCTCGCCGATGTCGCGCATGATCGTGCCGAGGCCCGAGAGTGCGCCGAAATGGCGCGGTTCGAGTGCCAGCGCCCGCTCGATGTCGGCGATGGCCTTCGGGTAGTCGTCCTTCAGGAAATGCACAGTGGCGCGCTTGTTCCAGCCCTCGGCGTAGTCAGGCTTCATGATCAGCATGCGGTCGAGATAGTCGAGCGCCAGCCCGTAATCCTTGCTTTCCATCGCCGACAAGGTCCAGCTCATCATCAGGTCGACGGTATCGCTACCGGACTCGAGCCAGAGTGTGATGATCTCGTTTTCCGCCGCCTTGGCGGCATCTTTGTCGGTCGCCGATTTCAGGGTGGTGAAAAGTCCCTCGAGCCGCTTCTGGCGGCTGGGCAGTTCCGGAGCCATCGTTGCGTCATTTGACGCAGATTCCGTCTCACGTCCCGACTGCGACAGCGCCGGAGCGCTCAGTCCGGATACGATCATAAGAGCAAGCACAAAAAACCGCATGAACCGACGATAACGCCATCGGCTCCCTGCGGTCAAAGAAATCCAGCTGTCCGGGGCTGATCAGCCCTGCTTGGCCTTATAGCGCGGATTGGTCTTGTTGATGATGAAGATGCGGCCCTTGCGGCGGACAAGGCGGTTGTCGCGGTGGCGGGCGCGCAGGGAACGGAGCGAGTTGCGGATCTTCATGGCTGATGCTCGATTGCGGAATAAGTCTGCGAGCATCCTCGGACGGCACCCGCTTTCGGTGGCGGAAAATATGGACGCCGCACCGGGGTGTCAAGCTTGGTGCCGGCCCGGCCCCGACTTACCGCCCAAAAGATTGCCGGAAGGAGGCGTCCCGGGACGGAATCCGCAGAATCCCGCAAGAAACGTCCCCTTCGCCACGGGCTAACAAGGCGCGACCCGACCGAAGCTCGGAAAGTCTCGACCGGGCTGTTTCTGGCTATTTGTTCGACAACCTGACGTCGAACTTGGCCAGCGTCTTCGACTTGATCTCGTCGACGCTGATGCCCGGCGCAGTTTCGATCAGGCTGGCGCCGCCCTTTGCCTTGTCGATCGAAAAGACGCCGAGATCGGTGACCAGCATGTCGACCACACCGGTTCCGGTCAAAGGCAGCGTGCATTTCTCAAGGAATTTCGGCTCGTCCTTGGCGGTATGCTCCATGACGACGACCACTTTCCGCACGCCGGCAACGAGATCCATGGCCCCGCCCATGCCCTTCACCATCTTGCCGGGCACCATCCAGTTGGCAAGGTCGCCATTCTCCGCGACCTGCAGCGCGCCGAGGATCGAAAGATCGATATGCCCGCCACGGATCATCGCAAAGGAATCGGCGCTTGAAAAATAGCTGGTCATTGGAAGCTCGGTGACAGTCTGCTTGCCGGCATTGATCAGGTCGGCATCTTCCTCGCCCTCGAAAGGGAACGGCCCCATGCCCAGCATGCCGTTCTCGCTTTGAAGCTGAACGCTGACACCGGAGGGAATGTAGTTTGCGACCAGCGTCGGGATGCCGATCCCGAGATTGACGTAGAAGCCGTCCTGCAATTCCTTTGCGGCTCGGGCGGCCATTTCTTCGCGTGTCCAGGCCATCTCGGCTCCTCTCAGGCGCGCTTGCGCGTCGTCCGCTGTTCGATACGTTTTTCGCCATCCGGCACATGCAGGATGCGCGACACGAAAATGCCCGGCGTGATGATGTGGTCGGGGTCGATCGTCCCGGGATCGACCAGATTCTCGACCTCGGCAACCGTCACTGCCGCGGCGGTGGCCATCATCGGATTGAAGTTCCGCGCCGTTTTCCGATAGACGAGGTTGCCTTCCGTGTCGCCTTTCCATGCATGGACGAGCGCAACATCGGCATAGAGGCCACGCTCCATCACATAGCGGGCGCCGTCGAATTCACGGATTTCTTTGCCCTCGGCAACGACGGTTCCCACACCGGTCTTGGTAAAAAAGGCAGGAATGCCGGCCCCACCAGCGCGTATCCGCTCGGCAAGCGTGCCCTGCGGATTGAATTCGAGCTCTAGCTCGCCCGACATGAACTGCTGGGCGAAAAGCTTGTTCTCGCCGACATAGGACGAGATCATTTTGCGGATCTGGCGTGTCTCGAGCAGCATGCCGAGGCCCCAGCCATCGACGCCGGCATTGTTGGAAATCACGGTCAGGCCTTTGACGCCGGACTCCTTGATGGCTTCGATCAACACCTGCGGAATGCCGCAAAGCCCGAATCCACCCGACATGATGACCATGTCGTCCTTGAGGAGACCAGCCAGGGCCTCCTTCGCACCGGGATAAACCTTGCTCAAAAACCCCGTCCCCTCTCCCTCGCCGGCCTTATTGGCCGTATGCGACGACGCTGCCGCACTGCAGCAGAAGTCTAGCAAGCTTTTCACCGAAAAGAAGTCGCAGCACGTCAATTGTGCAATCCGGACCCGGCTGGCGCCCACAGAATGTCGCAATACTGGCGCACGCGCTCGGACTGGACAGGCAACCTGGATCGGCCCTTGCCTCACCCGCTGAACATTCCATGGCTTTCGCGAGATCGACGTCTTTAACGAGGCCCGGCCGCGCCCGCGTCTCGGCGCCCCTGCTCCGGCCTGTCGGCCTGGCGCTTGCCGCCCTTATCGTTGGCGTGCCGGCAATCTTCGCCTGGAATATCTATTCCGCCAGCGAAGCCCGCAGACTTCTCCACGAAACATCCGTGGTGCAGGGCGCGACGACGCTGACGACCACAATCAAGCGCAAGGTCTCGGACGGGGAGTTGCAGTTCATCCTTCGCGAGAGCGACGGAGGCCTTTCCCGTGTCATCGTCTCGAAGGGCGAGGGCCAGCAGTTTATCAACGAGACCCTTGCCGCTCTGGACCGCGCCCGGAGCGCAACCAAAGCAGAGGCCGGGCGGGATCTCGATCCCCTTTTTGCGGTTCCTCGACGTCTCAAGTGGATTTGAGGACATCGGGTAGCGGGGCGGCGAGCAGGTAGATGATTGTGACGAAGGTTGCGGTATTTCGATATCCGCGGGCGCGTGACCGTGCGGCCTGGAAGATGCCGTTCAAGCCTTCGAGCCGTGC
>CAMCWB010000045.1 GCA_945882315.1 Bauldia litoralis
ATCATCGCCGCCTTCATTCGACGCTGGGCTATCTCAGCCCCATGAACTTCGAGAAGGCTCGCGCAAATGAAAGAAAGGGGCTTGGCGAGGAAGAAAGGAAGGTCGCATAATCAACACGCCAAGGGAGACGTCATACCCGGCCAAGTTCATGCTCAGCGGCGCTCCCAGCAAAACCATGGCGTTTAAGGGCGTCCACTATTTCATCGGCGGGCTTATCGGTCACACGCTGAAGCGCCTGCGAACTGGACTTTCGTTCGACCGGCAGCCGACCTTTTGCTCGCGCCATCGCGCCCTCCAGCTTTGAGAGACGCTACGTTAGCTGAGAGATGCGTGAAGATCACTCGCTTCCTACTGTGCATGGGGTTGATTTGAAGTTTCGGTGGACAAGCACACGGCCATGCCAAGGAAGCGAGGCGCAGCCTCGACTCTTAGGCCAGCACGCCGGACAGTTCCCGAGGAGCTAGCAACCGTCCTCCGGCGCGGCGGCGCTCCGCGTCCGATCGGCAGCAAGAGCAGGACTGAATGACGAGACGCGCCTTCATCACCGGGATCACCGGACAGGACGGCGCCTATACTGCGTAAGGAAGCTTATTTCTCTTTCAGGACAACCCAGTCGGCTGACACCATCTGATCGACGATGCTCAATAGACGGCGGGCGCAAGGAAAGATGAATGGCCGGCCCGGTGGGCCGGCCCAAAGCCCGTGGCTTTTTCTTAGTTGATCACCTTGTCCGGATTGGCTTCCTTCCACTTGTTGATGCCGTCGATGACATCCTGGGTGGTAAAGTCGAAGGCAGTTTTCTGGAAAGAGGTTTCCAGGAAGTCCGACGGATCGATTTCCTTGTCGATGACGCCGGCTTTGATCAGGGCCGGCTGGATCGATTTCCAGACTTCAGCCTGCAATTCCCCATAGCTCACGGTTCGGCGAAGCTCCAGGGTATAGGCCTGGTAGTTGATCATCCTTGTGCCGAGCGCCATGTTCTCGAATTGCTCCGGAATATACGTCGTGCAGGCAGCGATCACCGCTTTCGTATCGGCGACGCAGGCATGCTGTGCCTACGCCCACGCGTGCAGGAAGGCATTTATCAGCGGACGTTTTTCCTCGAGTGTCGGTCCCCATACCGCAATCGAGTTTCCGGGATTCTTCGAGATGGCGTCCGGCGTGATGTTGCGGAATTTGACGCCTTGGGCTTCCAGCGCGGCGCGATCCGCCGAACCGCCAGCAAAAGCGTCGACGGTGTTGTCGCGAATTGCGGCCGCCATGATCGGCCCCTGGTTGCCGACGACGAAGGTGGTGACTTCATCCAACCCGATACCGACCGAGTCCAGCGCTATTTTGGTGGTCAGTTCGTCGGGCTGTTCGGCGAGGCCGATTTTCTTGCCCTTGAGATCCGAGAGGCTTTGGATCGGGCTGTCGTCCTTCACCACGATACCTTCGGGCGCGAACTGGTACGCCTCGTAGACGATCTTGATGTCCTGCCCGACGGCGCGCGCCGTTAGAACTTCGGACGAATCCAGGAACACGAGGTCGGCGTCGCCATTCGACAGGAAGGCGACGTAGGGCACATTCGTGTCGGAGTCCAAGAGCGTGACCTTGTACCCTTCCTTCTCGAGATATCCGAAAGCCTGGATCATGAATTGCGGGTAGGTCCCGCACGACCCGTCATTCGACGACATGAAGTTGATGTTCTTCAGTTCCTGCGCCTGGACGGATCCAAACGCCAAAACACTGCTCGCGACGGCGCCAAGAAATGCGACGCTTTTCCAGCTATTTTGAAGTCTCATCATCGTCCTCCCGTTGGATATGCTTTTGCAAACCGCGAACGTCGGCGGCAGCTTGCCGCTCAGAAGAGGAATGTCTGTAGACTTAGGTGGGGCGTCTTTCGCCCATGCGCTCCCGGTTTGTGCGCTTGATGTTGCCGAAGGCGGCAACGACGTCATACTACGCGCTTTCCTGGCTGCCTGATAGCGGTCAGTGAAGGCCGACAATGCCGTGCCGACGCGAGTGCATGTTTGGCTACGAGCGAACGCGCGGGCTCGCTCCGATTGGGGGATTGCGGTGAGGGACGGAGCCTATTGGATCACCTGGTATGATCTCGCCGAGTCCGATCGGCAGGCGCACATAGACTGGGTGCATCGCTCTTACATCCCGGCAGTCCTGGCGCGACCGGGTGTTCTTTGGGCGGCCCACTATGCGGCCGACGTCGCAGCCGTCCCACTGGGTGGCGGCAGCGGACGCGTCACGCGCCATGCGCCTCCCGAGGACTTACCCGGCGGCAAGCAGTTCATCCTGATGTTCGGCGCCGCCGAGCCTTACGCCTTTGCAGATCCGACACCGCGCGAGTTCAATGAGCGCCTGAGCAGCGCCGACAGGCGGATGTTGGCGATGAGAGAAGGCGAACGCTGGAATCTCATGATCGACGAGGCCCGCGTTCTGGGGCCCGAATCGGCCGACCCCTACGAGCTTCCGTCGCCAGCCATTCAATTGGGTACGTTCAACGCGATTTCGCCCGCGGCCGAGGAGGAGCTTGCGAAGTGGTACGCGCGTTGGCGTATGCCATCGATGAAAACACTGCCTGGAATCGTCCGGGTCCGGAAACTCGTTTCAGTCGCGGGATGGGCGAAGCACGGGTGCTTCTACGAGTTCAGCTCGCTCGCGGCGCGGAATGCGCACTTCATCCAGTATGAGGACCGGACGCCCGAAATGGCCGCGTGGTCGGTGAGGGTGGTCAACACGCTGGTTCACGCGACACCCCGCACACCGATCGCGTCTCGCATCTGGCCGCCGACGCCGTCGGTTTGACTGCGCCCCCCTCCGGTGCGGATATTATCTGTCCGTCTCCCGCCGCAGCCTGAAGAAGCTCACATCGATCGATCCGGCGCGGAAGCCGGCCTCGCAATAGCCGAGGTAGTAAGTCCACATGCGCCGGAAGCGGTCGTCAAACCCCATCGCTTCGATCCTCGGCCATGCGGCGAGAAACCGTGTCCGCCAGACGGCAAGCGTTTCCGCATAGGATTCGCCGAACGACTCCTGACGGTCGATCACCAGGCCCGCACTCTTCGCCTGCTCGGCGATGGCCGGTTTGGTCGGCAGCATGCCGCCGGGAAAGATGTAGCGCTGGATGAAGTCCGGCTTGCGGCGATAGGCGGGAAAGAGCGCCTCGGAAATGGTGATGACCTGAAGCACCGCGAGACCGTCGCTTGCGAGCAGATCGCCAAGCTGCTGGAAATAGGTCGACCAGTATTTCTCGCCCACGGCTTCCAGCATCTCGATCGACACGATCCGGTCGAAACGACCTTCGACATCGCGATAATCCTGCAGCAGCGGATTGGCACGCTGATCATACGCTAGTCGCCGGGCGGCGTAGTCGACCTGTTCGGCGGAAAGACTGACGCCGGTGACCGTCGCGGCGTGGCGTTCGACGAGGCGCTCCATCACGGCGCCCCAGCCGCAGCCGATCTCGAGAACGGCCTCGCCGCCGTTGAGGGCGAGAAGCTCGACGGCGCGATCGATCTTTACCTCCTGCGCCGCCTCAAGGCTTTCGTCGCCGTTCCGGTAGAGCGCCGAGGAGTAGCTCATGCCGGCGTCGAGCCACGCCGCATAAAAATCGTTGCCGAGGTCGTAATGGGCGTGGATATTCCGCCGGCTGCCGGCGCGCGTGTTGGCGTTCAGCCAATGGCGCAACCGGCTGGCGGCCTCGGACAGGGTCCAGCCGCGCGTCCGCTCGTTGACGGTCTCGGCATTGGCGACCCCGAAGGCGAAGACCGCGTCGAGGTTGGGCGTCGACCAGAGGCCCTCGATAAAGCCTTCGGCCAGGCCGATCTCGCCGTCGCGAAGCACCAAATAGAGGGCGCGCCAATGGGCGAGTTCGATGGTTGCCTCCGGCCCGCTCTCGCGGCCGGCGGCTTCGACGCGGTCGCGGTTCGGCAGGATGACGCGGAGGCGGCCGGCCTTGGGGCGCGGCAGGACGCAGGCGACCAGCCTTGCCGCGATCCTGGTCCGGCCGAGGAGGCCGCCGAAAATACTGGCGCGCGCGCTGCGGCTCATGCTCAAGACGCTGTTCTCTGTTTTGGATGAAGCTTTGTGACGCCCTCTTCCGGCGGCAGCGGATGAGCGCGGAGCCCGACGCCCTTCCACCAGAGCCGAAGCGCGTGCCAGTGGATCGCGCCGATGACCTTGAGGGTCAGGAGCGGGTGCGTGGCGAAGACGCGGAGAAGCTGCCCGTCCGAGAGGTCGCGCCGCGTTGCCGACAGCGCGGCCGTGATCAAGGGGCCACCCTCGTCGTTGCCCTTGATCGCGACGGTCATGCGCTCGCCGGGCGGGTCGACCCGGAAGGCATAGCGCATCTGCATGTCCATGAAGGGCGAGACGTGGAAGCGCTTGTCGCCGGCGTGCCGGAGTGCGGCGTCGGTATCCTGTCCTCGGAGATCGACGAGATAGGAATGCCGTTCGCCGAAGGTGTTGTGGACTTCGTAGAGAACCGCATCGATGCCGCCGTCGCAGCCGTAGCAGAAATAGATGCTGAGCGGATTGAAGCCATAGCCGAGGATGCGCGGCAGGCAGAGGAGGCTGATCCGCGCCGTCGGCGAGATGCCCGCTTCGTCGAGCTTCGCCCGCACCCAGTCGCCGATCGGCTTGCCGTCGCCATCGCCATGGTCGCGATCATGGAAGCTGAAGAGGTTGAAGCGGTTATGCGCAAAAAAGGAGAGGCGGCGGTCGAGCCCGTCCAGCCCGTCGAGGTCGAGCAGCAGCCAGAACATGCGGTAGCGCAAATGATGGCTGACCGGCCGGAACCGCCGGTGGTCGACCGAGCCGACATAAAGGGAGGAGGGGAGGCTCATGCGGCGCGCTCGGCCGGGACCGGCATTCTGCCGTCGGTCAGGAAGATGCGACCGGATTCTTCCGCGACGCGCCAGGGCCGCTTGAGGCCGCCGAGCTCTTCGGCGACGGCAAGCGCCGACTGCAGCCCGTCCTCGTGGAATCCCGCGCCGAAATAGGCGCCGCAATACCAGACGCGATCGCGGCCTTGCAGCGACCAGAGTTCCTTCTGCGCGGTAAGCGACTGCGCATCGAAGACTGGATGCTCATAGTCCTCGACATGGAGGATCGCGGACTCCTCTATGTCCCGGTCCGGATTGAGGGTGACGAAGAGGTCGGTCGCCGTCGCAAGCTTCTGGAGGCGGTTCATCCAGTAGGTGACCGTGACGCCGCGGCCGCCATCGCCGCCGCGCGACCCGAGATAGTTCCAGCTTGCCCAGGCTGCTTTGCGCCGCGGCATCAGCCTGGCGTCGCTGTGCAGCAAGGCGCGATTGTGGTTGTAACGGAACCCGCCGAGGAGCCGCCTTTCCAGAGGGCTCGGCGCATCGAGCATCGCCAGCGCCTGGTCGGCATGGGCCGCGATCACGACCTCGTCGAAGCGGGCGACGGTGCTGTCGGTGGCATGGACCAGCACGCCGCCTTGCGTCCGCACGACGCGGACGACGCCGGCGCCGGTCCTGATCCGGCCGGCGTAGGAGTCCGTCAGCCTGGCGACATAGGCGCGGCTGCCGCCGGCAACGCTCCGCCACGGCGGACGATCCCATAACTCAAGCAGGCCGTGATTCTTCTGGAAGCGGACGAAGGCGGCGGCGGAGATGGTCCGCAACTCATCCGCCGGGCCGGACCATATGGCGCTTGCCATCGGCAGGAGATGGTCCTCGACGAAGGCGGCACCGTAGCCGTGGCGGGCGAGATAATCGCCAAGCGTCAGCTCCGGCTCGGCTTCGAGGCTCGCCTGGTCGGCCGCGGCGTCGCGATAGAAGCGAAGGATGTCGCGCATCATCGACCAGAAGCGCGGCCGCAGAAGATTGGCCGGCTGCGCAGCGAGCCCCCTCAGCCCAGAGCCTGAATATTCGAACCGCCCGCCGTCGAGCGACACGGCAAAGGACATGTCCGATTCATGCGTCTCGACGCCGAGATGGGCGAAGAGCGCGGTGAGATTGGGATAGGTCGCCTCGTTATAGACAATGAAGCCGGTATCGACCGGAACGGCCCGCCCGCCATCGTCGGCAAGGACGGTATTGGAGTGGCCGCCGATGCGGGTGTCGCGCTCGAAGACCGTCACGTCATGGCGCTCGGCGAGAAGCCATGCGGCGACCATGCCCGAAATGCCGGTGCCGATGACGGCGATCGTCTTTCTTCCGGATATTTCGCTGGCAGGCAAAGCGGATCTTCCAATCTTGATGGCATTCGCCCGGCCTCGGGGCGGTGGTCATGTCCAGATACGTCCGGAATCGGAAAACGGATCATCGATGATCCAATTCGGCTTCGCCGCCGTATTCCCTGTCGTGTCTATGGTGCTCAGCGACGTCATTGCCCCGCGTCGGGTCTTCCCTGCCCGACGGGAAAGGCACGCGCCGGCGACCAAAAGGGGGCATATTGGCCGGCAAATGCATGATCCGACGCGAAACTCTGCGGTCTTCGACGCGGCAAAGCTGATCGTGGCCATTGCCGAGCGGCAGGATCGCGCCGCCTTCGGAGCGCTCTTCGACTTTTACGCGCCGCGCCTCAAAACCTTCCTGATGCGCCGCGGCGCGACGGCTGAGCTTGCCGAAGATCTTGCCCAGGAAGCGCTTCTGGCGATCTGGCGGAAGGCGCGATCCTTCGACCCGGCCCGCGCCACCGCCTCGGCCTGGATTTTCGCCATTACCCGCAATCTCCGCATAGACGAGGCGCGGCGCGGCGTGAAAGCGCAGGCGGTCGATTTCTTCGACCTCATCGCGCCTGAAGAGATTGCCCAGCCCGATGCGATCGTCAGCGCCGCCGACAGCGAGGCGCGCGTCCGGCACGCGATGAAGTCCCTGCCCGACGACCAGCTCGACGTGGTGCGCCTGTCATTTTTCGAGGGGCGGGCGCATGGCAGTATCGCCGATGCCCTCCAGATTCCCGTCGGAACGGTCAAGTCGCGGCTGCGTCTGGCGATGAATAAGCTTCGCGACCTGCTGAGTGAACTGTCATGAGCGCGCGCCGTCATCCGTCCGACGCAGCGCTCGCGAGCTATGCCGGCGGCACGCTCGACGAGGCGCGCCGGCTGGTTGTCGCGGCGCATCTGGCGATTTGCGCGCAATGCCGCGTTGCCGTTTCCGCCTTTGAGGCGACCGGCGGCGTCATACTTGACGATCTCGAGCCGACGCCGCTGAGGCAGGGCGCACGCGGCGCGATCCTCGAGAAGCTTGCCGCGCCGTTTGCCCATGAGCCGCGGCCGGGAAATGACGAGTTCGCCGGTCCGCTGGCGGCTTACGAATTGGGGCCGTGGCGCTGGCTGGGACGCGGCATCTCCTGGCGGCGCGTCGACATTCCGGAGGCCGGAAACATGCGCGCCTTCATGCTCAAGGCGGCGCCCGGCACACGTCTCCCGCATCATAAGCATCAGGGCGCCGAATGGACATGCGTCCTCCAGGGCGCCTATCGGCACGACGATGGGATCTATGGCCCGGCTGATTTCGACGAGGCTGACGAAACGATTGAGCATCGACCCGTCGTCGAAGCGGGCGACGAATGCATCTGCCTTGTCGCACTCGAAGGCCAGATCGCTCTCCAGGGATGGGTCGGCCGGCTGCTGCAGCCGCTGATCCGCTTTTGAGAGGCGGGCAGAAATGATCGCCGCAGCGCGCCTTGCAGGGCATTCCCAAGAAGCTTTTCGCAGCCTCAAAGACGGGATGGTGGTTGCCGCTCTCGGCGTGACGCTGCTTGTCGCGCAGCCGGCCGACGGCGCCGCCATGCCGCGTGAAGCGGTGTCAACACGGAGCGGTTATACGGTGGTCGAGTCGAAGCCTTACGGGGAAGGACCGAGGCGGTCGCTCGACATCTATCGTCCCAAAAATGCGACCAATGCGCCGGTCGTCGTGTTCTTCTACGGCGGCAGTTGGCAGGGCGGGTCGAAGAAGACATATCGCTTTCTTGCCTCGGCGCTCGCCCGGCGCGGTTACGTCACCATCGTTCCGGATTATCGCGTCTATCCCGAGATCCGTTATCCTTCCTTCCTCGATGATGGCGCCCAAGCCGTTGCCTGGAGCCGCGCGCATGCCGCCGAGTTCGGCGGCGATCCCGACAGTATCGTCCTGATGGGCCATTCCGCCGGTGCCTATATCGCCGCGATGCTGGCGATCGACGACCGCTGGCTGGCGAAGGTCGGGCTCGATCCGAAGCAGGATATCGCCGGGCTCGTCGGGCTTTCCGGCCCCTATAATTTCCTGCCGCTGAAGAGCGAGACGCTGAAGACCATCTTCGGGGGCGCCAACCGGCCTGAAACCCAGCCGGTCAATTTTGTCAGCGGCAACGAGCCGCCCGCCTTCCTCGGCACGGGCGCCAATGACAAGACGGTCGATCCGCGCAATGCGGCCAGCCTGGCGGAGCGGCTGACTGCTGCCGGGGGCGAGGCCGAAGTCCATCGATACAGGGGCGTCGGCCATATCACGCTGGTCGCGTCGATCGCCTGGCCGCTTCGCTTCCTTGCCCCGGTCCTGAAGGACGTCGACCGCTTCATCCACAGCGTGACCGATCGGAAGGTGCGCTCGTGACCGTTGCCGGTTTTCTCGGCCTCCTGCTCGGTCTCGGCGTCGCCCTGTCGCTGGCGATGACGATTGCTTGGCTGGTCTGGCGCCGCACCGGAAATTCCGGCTGGATCGACGTCACCTGGACCTTCGGCCTCGGCCTGACCGCGATTGTCGCCGCATTGATTCCCGGTGCCGACGGAGTCGGCTCTCGCCAGCAGCTCGCCGCTGGCCTCGTCGCGATCTGGAGCCTTCGCCTCGGCCTCCATATCGCCTACCGGACCTGGTTCATCACCGAAGACCCGCGCTATGCGGCGCTTGAGAAGGAATGGGGCGGCGACCGGCTTCGCCAGATGTTCATCCTTCTCCAGAAGCAGGCGCTGGTCAGCCTGCCGCTGGCGCTCGCCGTCGTGCTCGCCGCCTGGAATCCGGCGCCGTATCCGGCCGGGCAGGATTTCGCCGGCGTCCTGATCCTGCTCGTGGCGATCACCGGCGCCACCATGGCCGACCGGCAGCTCCGCGCCTTTCGCGCCGACGAGGCCAATCGCGGCCGCATCTGCGACCGCGGCCTGTGGTCGTGGTCGCGGCATCCCAATTATTTCTTCGAATGCCTGGGCTGGCTCGCCTATCCCATGATCGCCATCAATCTCGATGGCGCCTATCCGGTCGGCTGGCTGGCGCTGATCGGACCCGTCTGCATTTATTGGCTGCTCCGCTATGTCTCCGGCGTGCCGCCGCTCGAAGCCCATATGCTCGATACGCGCGGCGACGCCTTCCGGCACTATCAGGCACGGACGAGCATCTTTCTCCCGCTTCCCCCGAAGGCAGGCACCCGATGAACGAGACGCTCCTCAGCATGGGCGAGCGCCTGCCGCTGCCGGACTGGGCGAGCCGGATGGCGGTCGCCCGTCTCGTCGCCCGCACCGACCGGCGCCTCGCCGCCCCCGGCAAGGATTCCGACCGGCATTTCGCGCAAGCGATGGCGGACTATCCGGTCGCCATCCACACCGGCGAGGCCAACGCACAGCATTACGAGGTGCCGTCGTCCTTCTTCGAGGCGGTTCTCGGTCCGCGCCTCAAATATTCCTGCTGCCTCTTCGATCGCCCGGACACCACGCTCGCCGAGGCGGAGGAGGCGGCCCTTGCCGCCACCGCCGCACATGCCGGTCTTGCCGATGGACAGACGATCCTGGAGCTCGGCTGCGGCTGGGGCTCGCTGTCGCTCTGGATGGCCGAGCACTTTCCCAGGGCGCGCATCCTGGCGGTTTCGAACTCGCACGGGCAGCGCGGCCATATCGAGCGGCAGGCCACGGCGCGGGGCCTCGGCAATCTCGTCGTCCAGACCGCCGACATGAATGATTTCGTGCCGGCGGAAACGTTCGACCGCATCGTCTCGGTCGAGATGTTCGAGCATATGGCGAACTGGCGCGCATTGCTGGCGAAGCTCGCCCCCTGCCTGGCGCCGGACGGGCGGCTGTTCCTGCACGTCTTCACGCATCGCTCAGCGCCCTACCGCTTCGACCACCGCGACAAGGCCGACTGGATCGCGCAGCATTTCTTCACCGGCGGCATCATGCCAAGCCACAGCCTGGTGCGCGCCTTCGACGATCTCTTCAGCGTCGATGCGGAGTGGCGCTGGAACGGCTCCCACTATGCGCGGACGGCCGAAGCCTGGCTCGATAATTTCGACGGGCGCAATGCCGATGTCTCGGCGATCCTGCGGGAGACCTACGGCGCGGACTGGAAGCTCTGGCACCGCCGCTGGCGGCTTTTCTTCCTCGCCACCGCCGGTCTCTTCGGCCATGACGGTGGCAACGCCTGGGGCGTCAGTCACTATCTCCTGAAGCCGTCGCGCTGACGCGCGGCTCTTATCCCGCGAGCCTCGCCGCGTAGAAGCCGGCGGCTGCGGCAAGGCCGGCGGCCAGCGCCCCATAGGCGATGTCGAGCAGCGTGATCTGCAGCGTCCAGTTCCTCAGCGTCGCGTAATTGGTCAAATCGTAGGTCGCGTAGGCGAAGGCGCCGAACAGCGCGCCATGCAGGAGCGCGACGGAAACGGTGTTGTCGCGAACCGCCGGCAAGGTGGCGAAGAACAGCACCCCCAGCGGGAAGATCAGGTAGAAGGCGATGGCCGGAGCGATCCGCAGATCGGTGAGCAGGATGTCGCCGAGCGTCGGCTTGTAGAGGAGGCGGCCCATGACGGTCAGCCACACGGCGTCGATGACGCCGAACACCAGAAGGATCGCGAGATAAGCGGATATGTGGGCCAAGGGATCGCTCCGGTTTTATCGGGATACGATCCGCGCCGATGTTTGGATCATCGCCAGGGCGGAATCCCCGATACCCCCGCTACGCACGCGGTTTGATCCTCGATAAGATTGGCGGAGACATAGCGCCGGGTGATGCGTCGTTGACTGCCACAACAAAAACAAAGGGGAACGTCTTTCGCCTCCTCGTGTCAACGCGTGAATCCGGAGCCCGGATGGAAATGCTCGATGAGGTGCTGGCGCTGCGGCGCATTCGGGCGGGAAGCCTGTCGGACGGACGCGGAGCGGCGCTTGATCGCGGCTATCTCCATGTCGTGCGCAACGCCCTGGAAAGGAAGCGATCCGCGAAGCCGGACCGCTGATCGGCCATGACCCGCACGCCGCGCCGGTTCTCCAGAAGATTTCCCGACTATGGCTGGGCCTGGCCGACGGGGTCCCTCGATCAGCTCCTGAAGGCCGCGCTCCTCCCGGACGACAAAGCAGCCCTCGCGCTCGCCGAGGATTGGCTGGATCGCTACGACATAGATTCCGCGACCTTCCGCGACCATCGGCTGCTCGCCGCGATCTCCCATCGCTTCGGCACCGCGCTCGCCCGCCACGCCGCCTATCCCCGGCTGCTCGGCTTGCGCCGTCACCTGTGGACGCGGTCGCGCATGGCGATAAGCCAGGCAGAACCGGTTCTGAAGGCAATCTCGGAAGCGGGCATCCGTCTGCTGCTGATCAAGGGTGCGAGCCGCCTGGCCTCGGATCCCTCGACGGAAACCGGCCGCGTCGCGCATGACATCGACATTGTCGTCGAGGAGGCGCGGCTCGCCGAGGCGTTTGCCCTCATCGAGGCGCGCGGCTGGCAGTCGTCGAGCGGCGCCAGCCTGCGTTACTGGGCGACACAGATCGGTTCGATCCAGTCGATGAATTTCTTCAGCGGCTCCTTAGGCGACATCGACCTCCATCGCGACGCCTATCCCGCCATCCGCGACGATGCCGACGAGCAGCGGCTCTGGCGACAGGCCGAGGCTGCCAGCTTCCACGGAATACCGGTCCTCGTTCCATCGGCTGCGGATCGCGCCGCTCTGGCGATCGCGCATGGTTCGCTTGCAGCGCATTCGCACAGCGACTGGATTGTCGATTGCGGCTCGATCATGGCTTCGGATGTTTTTTCCTGGCCCGCCTTCTGCGATATCGTCGAACGCCGCCGATTGGCGACGGCCGCGACGATCGTCCTCTCCTACCTGTCACAGGAAATCGCCCTCGACCTGCCGCCGGACCCGCTCCGGAAGCTCGCCGAATTGGCTGACCGGAGCGGCGGCATGTCTCGTCTGGGCTGTCTCCTGCAGGCAAAGCCGCGCAACGACATGTCCGGCCCCCTCGATTTCGCCCGCTGGCTGGCGAAGAAGGCGCGGATGCGCGGCGAACGCCAGTCCCGCGGCGTTTCGGATGCGCAGCCAATCCTCCGCGGCAAGCCGGCGAGGCGGCGCCCGGCCGCTATACCGTCGTCGGCAACCGGATTCGCGGCGGTGCACAGCCTCGACCTCGGGCGCGACGCGACCACCGCCACCCGGCTGTCGCTGTCGCTGCTTATTGAAATCGCCGTGCCGCCGCTGGCGCGCCGTATCGAACTCGAGATCAACAGCGCGTCGCGCCATCTCGCGCGTTTGCGCTATCGCAAGCTGGGCAAGAGTGGTGGGTCGCTCATCCTCCGTTATGAAGGCGACGTCAGGCTCGACCCGTCGGAGCGGATCGTGACGATCGAGGGGCGGCCGATACGACAGCTCCGCGAGACGGAAGGCGGGGCGAGCCAGGCCCGCTTCGGCGCCCTCCCGTTTCGCCTTCTGAGCGCCGAGACCAGATCAGCTCGATGAAGAATAGTCGTCGATCCACCGGCGGGCCGACGAAGCGTTCAGATGCGATCGCCCGTCAGGTCTGGCTCACTTTCGACGACGGGCCGCGACATCCCACACGGAGAAAGTCCTTGATGTCCTCGACAGGCACGGCATCAAGGCGACCTTCTTCGGCCCGGCTAGCTGCGGTTACCGGAAAGGGCGATCGAGCGAGAAGACGCCTTCGTCCCTCATCGTCGCGATCTCCTGTTTGACCGCTTCGCCTATGGCCGATGTTGCCTGGCTCATCGGCGTGAAGGCGCGCTGCGCGAAGATCAGGCGTCTCTGCATCGGGCCGGGCGAGATCGGCCGTGCGTAGAGCGTGCCGGAATCGATCTCGTGCTTCAGCATCGACACCGGCAGGATCGTCGAGGCCTGGCCGTTCAGGACCATCGCCTTCGTCGCCTGGACGGATTCGACGTAAACGATGCCGCGCAGGCGAAAATTCGGGTCGGCTATCTGCTTCACCAGGATCTCCCCGAGCAGCTCCGAAAAGACCAGCTCCTTCGTTCTGAGCGCCGCCAGATCATAGAAAGGCGGCGGCGTCTCGCCGCCCGGCGGATCGACCACGACGAGATCCTCCAACGCGAGATGCTCGACGACGAGGCCCGGCATCCCGGCCGCGTCCGGATTTGTCGGCATGCTGAGGATGGCGAGGTTGACCTCGTTGCGGTTCAGCCAATCGACGAGAACCGGGGTCAGCCCCTCGGCGATCTTGAGCGATATCAGCGGGTGGGTCTGCTTCAGTCGCTTGAGCAGCCGCGGCACCAGGGAATCGGCAAGCGTCGGTGGCACGCCGAGGACGACATGGCCCTTGGGCGACTGCCTTTCCCGCATGTCCTCGAGGAGGTGTTCGAAATCTCGCTCGATCGTCCTGGCATGCTTGAGCAAGGCTATGCCGGCATCCGTGAGCTTGATCCGCCGACTGCCGCGGACGAACAGCGCGAGGCCCAGCTCTTCCTCGAGCTGCTTGATCTGGCGGCTCAGCGCCGGTTGCGCGATGCGCAGCGCGGTTGCAGCCTTCGTTATGCTCGCGAAATCCGCAACAGTGGCAAAATACCGAAGCTTTCGAACGTCGAGCATATACGCCTGTCGTGCCCGCTGATCACGCGCACCGATACCTTTTCAGCATGGAATACATAATCTCATAGCATTGGCAAACGTTGACCCGCGATGGAAGCATGCCGATTGAGCCTGCCGTCGAAAGCGGCGGTTTTCGATCAGGGGCGTGTTTCAAAACAGGAGCGGGTGATGGGACGTCATTTTTCCTTGCTTGGCATGACGAGGGGCTGGAGCCTCGCTTTGGCAACCGTGGCTCTCATGGGCGGCGCTTCGGCCGTTCATGCGGAGACCAAGATCGGCGTCGTCGTCGAGACGCTGGGCAATCCGTACTTCGCGTGCGTCAGGGACGGCGCCGTGGCGGAGGCGGCCAAACACAGCGACGTATCGCTGACGGTGCTTGGCGGCAGCTCGGGCGCCGATGTCGCGGGCATCATCAAGCTCGTTGAAGACATGGTGCAAAGCCGGATGAACGTGATCGCCTTCATCGCCTCCGATCCGGACGTGATGATCGGAACCGTGAAGACGGTCCAGGAGGGCGGCATCCCGGTGCTCATCCATTCCGACGATACACGCGAACCCGTCGCCAAGCATTACATCGGGCCGGACCAGTTCGAGGGCGAGGCAGCGATGGCCAAGCTGCTCGCCGAGGAAATCGGCGGGACCGGCAAGGTGGCGATCATCGAAGGCGGGCCCGGCAACATGTCGAGCGAGCTCCGCAAGAAGGGCGCCAACGATACCTTCGCGACCTACAAGGGCATCGAGGTCGTCGGCGTCTGGAATGGCGGCTGGGATCGTGCCCTCGGCCTGAAGGTGAGCGAAGACATCATCACCGCCCATCCGGACATCAAGGGCATCGCCGCGGTGAATGACGAGATGGCCTTCGGTGCGCTCCAGGCCGTCCGCGCCCGCGGTCTCCAGGACCAGATCAAGATCACCGGCTTCAACGGCACGGCGGAGGCCATCCAGGCGGTCGGCAAGGGCGACCTGCTCGGCACGGTGCTCACCTACTGCACCGCCGTCGGCACGCAGATCGTCCGCACCGCTTTGGATGTCGTCGCGAAAACCGACCCGGAAGGCTACCGGATCGACACGGGCACGGTCCCGGTCGACACCAAGCTGGTCAAGGCTATCAACGACGCGATGGCGCCGAAATAAATCCAGGAACGTCAAGAGCATAAGAGTGCCGGGGGCCGCATCCCCCGGTGCTGGCCTATTGAGGAGAAGCGCTATGTCGAACGACACCACAAACCGCGAGGACGAGCGGCTAGCCGCGGAGATCAGCCGACGTCTGGACGCGACCAAGGCGCTGATGCGCAAGCGCGGCTACGACCTGCTTCTCGTCTATGGAAGCAACAAGGTGAACGGCAGCGTCCGTTACCTGACAGACTATTTCCCGGATCGCGCCGGCTGGATCAGCCTCAGCCCGACCGAGACCTCGATCGTCGAGGGCGCCGGCGTCCTTGTGTCCCTCAAGCACGAGGCGGCCCTGCTCGTCGATCCGGGCCTGATGCCGACCCGCAATGTCCAGATCAAGCGCATCATCGGCGGCGACGGCTTCTCGGCGCGGAAGGGCGACGGCCTCTCGATCGAGAATATCCGCAAGCTGATCGGCGCCGAGGATGTGGTGCGCCGCGTCGGCATGGAGACGTTCGACAAATTCCCGGCGCCGCTCTTCATGGAGATGAAGGCGAGCTTTCCCGATATCGAATTCGTCCGCTCGACGGTCGTCGAGGATCTCCGGCTGATCAAGAGCGAATACGACATGGCCAAGATGCGCGAGGCCGCCCGCAGTGCCGATGCGGCGCATGAAGCGGTCGCCGGAATCCTCGCTAACGGCGAGATTTCCGAGCTCGATCTCATCCGCGAAGCCGAGCGGACCATGCGCAACCGCGATCCGATGTATGAGGATTCCTGCACCGGCTCGCCGAGCCTGATCTGCTCCGGCACCACCTATGGCGGCGCCTGGCTGCATCTGCCGGATGCCCGCAAGATCATCCGCAAGGGCGACATCGTCCATTGGGACCTTGCCCTGCGCTATGAGGGCTATCCCGTCGATTCCTCGCGGACGCGTAGCCTCGGGCCGATGCAGGCCAACCACCGCAAGGCCTATGACGTCTCCCGTGAAATCCATCAGGCGGTATTCGAAGCGGCGCGGCCGGGAACCTCCGCCTTCGAGCTGGTCGAGATCGGCCAGCGCCTTGCGAAGAAGGGCGACTTCGAGCTCTGGAACGCCTTCATGGGCCACGGCCTTGGCTGGGACATCCACGAGCGCCCCGACATGGGCATCGAGGTCATGCCGCTCGAGGAGGACATGGTGCTCGCCATCGAACCGCGTATTCTGGTCGACAACTTCCTCGTCGGGAACGAGGACATGGTCCATGTGACGGGCAAAGGGGGCGTCTCCCTCACCAAATTCGATCGCGACGCCGTCGAATTGCTGATCTAGTCGGCTTCGATGCGTCAGGAGCAACTTCACCATTGAGATGACCGGGACGTCCCATCCGCTGCTGCAGCTGAAGCGTGTTTCGAAGCGCTATCCCGGCGTCCTCGCCTTGCAGGACGTCGACTTCGATCTCGGCGTCGGCGAACTCCATGTCGTCGTCGGCGAGAACGGCGCCGGGAAATCCACCCTGATCAAGTCGATCGCCGGCGCGACTTTCCCGGACCAGGGCGAGATTCTCTTCGACGGCAGCCCGGTGCAGCAGCTTTCGGTCGCAAGGCGCAAGGCCCTCGGCATCCATGTGATCTATCAGGAGCTGAGCCTGATCCCGACCATGTCGGTGATGCAGAACATCTTCCTCGGCAACGAACTGACGCGCGGGCCGGGCCTGGGCACGCAGTTCCGCGTCCGCGATATCGGCGGCATGCGGCAATTCTGCCTGGACCTGCTCAAGCGCCTCCGCATCGACATCGATCCGGAAAAGCGCGTTGCCGATCTGCCCGTCGCCCAGAAGCAGCTGATCGAGATTGCCAAGGCGGTCGGCTTCAATGCGCGCGTCATCGTCATGGACGAACCGACCACGTCGCTCGGCCCGAAGGAGAAGCAGCGCCTTTTCGAGCTGATCGACGAGCTCAAGGGCCGCGGCATCGGCATCATCTTCATCTCGCATATCGTCGAGGACTGCATCGCCCTCGGCGATCGCATCACGGTGCTGCGCGACGGCCGCCATGTGACGACGCTCGACCGCGGCGCGGCCGGCGCGGCGAAGCTCGTGCAACTCATCACCGGCCGCCCGATCAGCGAACGCTATCCGGAGATAAAATCCTCCCCCGGCAAGCTGCTGCTCGAGGTTCGCAACCTGACCAGCGGCAAGCTCTTCCGGGATGTGTCCTTCGATCTCCACGAGGGCGAGATCATCGGCTTCGCCGGCCTCGTCGGCTCGGGACGAACCGATCTCATGCGCGCCATCATGGGCGTCGACCCCTATGATTCCGGCAGCATCACGATCGGCGGCCAGCCGCTGCGCCGTTACCGGCCAAGGGCCGCCCTGCAGCACAACATCGCCATCCTGACCGAAGACCGAAAGACGCAAGGCGTCCTGCCCAATCTCGACGTGATGACCAACATCGCCGCGACGGCGATGAACCTTTCCGGCTCCGCCGTTGGAAAACGCGTCACCGTCGGCGGCCAGATCACGCGCTCCGGGGCGATCATGGCCTATGCGGTCGAGCGTATCGCCGCCCTCAACATCAAGGCTCACTCGCCCCGGCAGAAGATCGCCCATCTCAGCGGCGGCAACCAGCAGAAGGCCCTGCTTGCCCGGGCGCTTGCCGCCGGGGCGCGGGTGCTCATCCTCGACGAGCCGACCAAGGGCATCGATGCCGGCGCCAAGCTGGAAATCTACGACATCCTGGCCGATCTCGTCGCCAAGGGGCTGTCGGTCATCGTCGTCTCGTCGGAGACGCCGGAAGTGCAGGCGATCTGTAGCCGCATCCTGGTGATGAACCGCGGCCGCATCGCCGCCGAGCTGAAGCGCGAGGACGCCAGCGTGGAGAAGATCGTGACCTACGCCACGCAGTCGCTCCAATGAAGATTCACGGCACTCCAAGAGGATCGGGCGGGATCAATGGCTGACACCGGCATGAGACGACAGCCGCGCGAGTGGGACCTGCGGGCGATCTTCGCGACATACGGCATCGCCATCGCGTTCCTGATCATCTTCGTGATCCTGTCGATCGTGGCGGATAATTTCCTGACGCTCTCGAACCTCATGAACATCCTTCTCCAGGCATCCAATATCGGGATCATGGCGGCGGGACTGACGGTGGTGGTGATCGCCGCGGAGATCGATTTATCGGTCGCCTCAGTCCAATCGCTCGCCGCGGTCTGCGTCTCGATGCTTCTGACACGGGCGGGCGTACCGATCCCCGTGGCGATCGTCCTCACCCTGATGCTGGGTTGCCTTCTCGGCGCCTTCAGCGGTTCGCTCGCCGGCTGGTTCGGCATCCCGGCCTTCATCCTGACGCTTGCCGTCGACAGCCTGGCGCGGGGCAGCGCCCTGATCGCCACGGGCGGCACGTCGGTCTTCGGCCTGCCCGACGCCTACAGCTTCATCGGGCAGGGCCGCATCGGGCCGGTCCCGGTCGCCGGAATCATCTGCGCGCTCACCTTCCTTGCCGTCCACCTCATCCTGACCCGCACGGTGCTGGGCACCAACATCTATGCGGTCGGCGGCAACAAGGAAGCGGCGCGCATCGCCGGCGTCAACGTCTTCGCCGTCAAGCTCTACGTCATGATGATCAGCGGCTTCTGCGCGGCCCTCGCCGGTGTCGTGATGTCGTCGCGCATCATGGGCGCGCAGGCGATCATGGGCGTCTACGACCTGATGGACGTCATCGCCGCCGTCGTGATTGGCGGTGCCTCGCTGCTCGGCGGCGAGGGCAGGATCATCGGCACGGTCATCGGAACCCTCGTCATCGCCTGTATGCGGAACGGGCTGAACCTGCTCGGCATCCCCGCCGACTGGCAGCTGATCGCCGTCGGCGGGATCATCGTCCTCGCGGTGCTCGTCGACTATGTCGGCCGGAAGCGCGTCGCCTGACCGGCAGGGAGCTGGCGTTGGAGGATTTTGGCGACGTCGTTCTCGATGCGGATTGCGCCGCGACGATGCCGGACGGCGTCGTCCTGAAGGCGGATGTCTATCGTCCGGCGCGGCCCGGCCGCTATCCAGTCCTCCTCCAGCGGACCCCCTACAACAAGCGCTTTGCCCAGACGGTCGTCTACCAGCATCCCGCCTGGTACGCGCGCCAAGGCTATGTCGTTATCGTCCAGGACGTCCGCGGGCGCTACGCCTCCGGCGGCGATTTCAATCCGTATCGTTCCGAGGCTGCCGACGGCGCCGCGACGATCGACTGGGCGGCCGGGCTCAACGGCACCACCGGCAAGGTCGGCACTTACGGCTTCTCCTATGCCGGCATCAATCAATTGCTGGCGGCCGGCGAGAGACCCGAAGCCCTGGCCTGCGCCGCGGCGGCCTGCGCCGGCGACGATTTCTTCGCCGGCTGGACCTATCGCGGCGGCGCGCTGCAGCTTGCCTTTCTGTTGTCGTGGACGCTGGAGGCGCTGGCCATTCCCGACGCCCTTCGCGCCGGCGACATGGACCTCGCGGCCCGGCGCCGTCAGGCGGCGCGCAACCTTCCCTCGATCTATGCGACGCCGCTTCCGGAGCTTCTTAAGTCGGGGCTGCTGCCGGATTATTTCCGCGACTGGATCGAGCACGACACGCGCGACCCATACTGGCAATCGGTTTCGACGGCAGCGGTCTATCCGGCGATCGACATTCCCGTGCTGCATGTCGGCGGCTGGTACGACATCTTCCTTGGCGGCACGCTCAACAATTTCCAGGCGCTCGCCGCCCGGCATCGTGAGCAGCCTTTGCATCAGAGGCTGCTGATCGGGCCGTGGCAGCACGCGCCCTGGTCGCGCCGCAATGGCGCGATGGACTACGGCCCGGCCGGCGACAACCGCGTCGACCTCGCGCAACTCGCCTGGTTCGACCATTGGCTGAAGGGCAGGCCGCTCGCGGCGGACACGCCTCCCGTCAGCTATTTCCTGATGTCGGCCGACACGTGGGTCGATGGCCCCGCCTGGCCGCCGGCCGGCGTCGAGCCCCGCGACTTCTTCCTGCATTCGGATGGCAGGGCGTCCTCGCTGTCGGGCAGCGGCACGCTGACGGCAACGTCGCCCGACAGCGAGCCGCCCGACATCTTCGTCTTCGATCCCGGCAATCCCGTGCCAAGCCTCGGCGGCGCATCCTGCTGCCAGGCGGCCACCGCGCCGATCGGCATATTCGACCAACGTGAGGTCGAAATCAGGAACGATGTGCTCGTCTACACGACGGCGCCGCTGGCGGAGGATGTCGATGTCGATGTCGTCGGCGAGGTTGAGGTAATCCTGTTCGCCGTCACCGATGCCGCCGATACCGACTGGACAGCCAAGCTCGTCGATGTCGAGCCGGGCGGCTGGGCCAGCAATGTCTGCGACGGCATTGTCCGGGCGCGCTATGCCGCCTCCCTGGAGAGCCCATCCCTGATCGCGCCAGGCACGATCACCGAATTCAGGATCGCGTTAGGCTCGACGGCGAAGCGATTTCTGAAAGGCCACAGCATCCGGCTGGAAGTGTCGAGTTCGAGCTTCCCGACTTACGACATCAACACCAATACCGGCACGCGCAGCGTTGAGGCCGATCCCTGGCATGCCCGGCTCGCCACCCAGACGATCTTTCACGATCGCGACCGGCCGTCATGCCTGCGGCTGCCGGTCAAGCGCGCGACCTGAATCTTCCAGTCGGTCTAGCTGCGTCGCGGCGAGTCTGCACTGGCGGCTCGGAATTTGCATGAAAGCCGAGGCCGAAAAAACCTCGCCAACCGCAAATTCCAGGTGCCGCATGAGCAAGACTATTCATCTCCATGTCGAGAACAACCGCGCCATGGGGCCGGTCTTCGAGGCGAGCCGGCCGCGCATCGCGGAAGCGCTGTCGCATTATCCGGGACTGGCCGATCGCCTGCACATCACCATCGGCTATGACGGCGCCTCTTTTGCCCGAAACATGAAGACGGCGGACGGGCTGTTCAGCTGGAATTTCGACCGCGCGATGATCGCCAAGGGCGGGGCACCGCGGCTTAAATGGATTCACGCGCATGGCGCCGGGGTCAATCACCTGCTGCCGCTCGACTGGCTGCCGAAAGGGGTCACGCTGACCAACAGCCGCGGCATCCATGCCGAGAAGGCCGACGAATACACGGCCATGGCGCTGCTGATGCTGAACAATCGCTTGCCGGAAAGCTGCACCAGCCAGCGGCTGAAGCGCTGGGAGCAGACCTTTTCGTCCTCGATCGTCGGCAAGACCGTGCTGATCATCGGCGTCGGCCATATCGGCGGCGGCGCCGCGCGCTGGGCGAAGCGCTTCGGCCTGCACGTCATCGGCATCCGGCGGAGCGGGCGCAAGCATCCCCATGTCGACGAAATGCACATGCCGAACAAGCTGCATGAGCTTCTGCCGCGCGCCGATTTCGTCCTGATGACGACGCCACACACCAGCGCGACGACGCATCTCCTCGGCGCCAAGGAATTGAAGCTAATGAAGAAGGGGGCAGGGCTCGTGAACTACAGCCGCGCCAGCCTCGTTGACTACGAGGCGCTGCGCAAGGAACTGAACAAGGGACGGCTCATGGCCATGCTCGATGTCTTCGACCCGGAGCCGTTGCCGCGATCATCGCCGCTCTGGCACACGCCGAACCTGATCATCACGCCGCACTGCTCGTCCGACGATTCCGAGCGCTACACGCTGAAGACCCTCGATCTCGTCTTCCGCAACGCCGAGCGTCTGATTGCCGGTAAGCCGCTGGTTAACCGCGTCGACCGCAACAAAGAATATTAGGCGGCCGTCGGGGCAAGCGCCGCTTCAAGCATGGCGGCGATGCGCAGCAGCTTCAGATCCTGATGCCGGTCGGCGACGATCTGCAGCCCGATCGGCATTCCCGTGGCACCGGTCATCGCCGGCAGCGTGATGCAGGGGACGTGGAGCGCCGTCCAGGCGCTGTTCATCATCGGATCGCCGGTGGTCGTGAGATCGGCCGGCGCTTCGCCGCCGGCGGCGAGGCAGAGCACGGCATCCCGGGATTTCATGAAGGCGCCAAAGGCGACACGCTGCTCGGCGGCGGTTCGCAGCGCCGCGCGGTAATCGCCGACCGACCAGCGGGCGGCGCGCTCGATGCGGGCAATCAGCGCCCCGTCGATCTTGTCGCGCGCCGCAACAAGTTCCGGCCGCAGCGCGCGATGCATTTCGTAGTCGTGGATGATATTGGCGGCCTCGTTCATCGCATCGAAACCCGGCGGCATTTCCGCGTCCGGTATATCGAGGCCGGCAGCGCGCAGCCGGGCGATGCAGGCTTCGATCGCGGCGCGCGCGTCGGGCGTGACATTGTTCCAGTTGGGCTGGCGGCTGAAGGCGAGCCTCGCGGTGCGCGGCTCCGGCTCGACATCGTCGGGAACAAGAGCGCGATAGACGCGCTCGCATTCCGCGACATGCGCCGACAGGAGGCCGATCGTATCGAGCGAGGCGGCAAGCTGCTTCATGCCGGCGGTCGGAAACCAGCCATAGCTCGGCTTGAAGCCGACCACCCCGCAGAAGGAGGCCGGGCGCAGGACCGAGCCGAGCGTCTGGGTGCCGAGCGCCACCGGGATGATGCCCGCCGCGACCGCGGCGGCCGATCCCGCCGAGGAGCCGCTCGGCGTGTGCCGCGGGTTGCGTGGATTGAGCGTCCTCGTCGGCGGCGAGGTGGCGAATTCGGTCGTCGTGGTCTTGCCGGCGATGAAGGCGCCGGCCTGCCTGAGCGCCGTCACGATGGCGCCGTCGGTGAGCGGCTGATGGCCGTCATAGATGCGCGAGCCGTAACCCGTCGGCATGCCGGCGGTGTCGACGATGTCCTTGATCGCCACCGGCAGCCCGCCGAGCGGCCGCCCGGGCGAGGCGCCGGCGACCGGTCCCTCCGGGTCGGCGGCGATATGCGTGAAGGCGCGCAAAGACACGTCTTCCTCGCGGATGCGCCGCAGGACGGCGCGGATGGCGTTCATTTCATCGCTCATGGCGCGCGAACGATCACACGAATGGGCGTCGGATTATAGCCGTTGCAGGGATTATGCATCTGCGGGCAGTTGGAGAGGACGGCGAGCACATCCGTCTCGGCGCGGAGATCGACATAGCCGCCAGGCGGCGAAACGCCGTCGGCGATGCCGGCCCGGCCGTCGGCCAGGATCGGCACCTGCATGAAGAAATTGACGTTGCCGACGATGGCGTCGCGCTTGAGGCCGTGCGCCGCAAGCTCTTTCAGGAAATTCGAATAGCAGCTTTCCGTCGTGACGACGCCGTAGCGGAGGAAGTTGTTCGGGTTGCTGCAGCAGCCGTAGACCGTGTCATGCTGCCCGAGCGTGTCTTCGATCAGCGTGAACAGCGGCTTCCCGGCATCGCTATAGAGCACCGTTCCCTTGGCGACATAGGTGTTTCCCTGCACCTTGATCGTGTTCATCGCATTGTAGCGGTCGCCGGGATCATTGGCGTCGTAGCAGAGGAAATCGACCGCCTGCTGCCCTTCGAGATCGATGATGCGGAGGATCTCGCCGGCCTTGATGACCCGGCTCCACGGCTGGCGTGCCGGAACGGTGAAGTCGTAGACAACGCCGCCGAGGCCGGCCGCCGCATCGTTACCCATCACGATCCTCGCTCAACTGACATAGCGCTGGAGAAACTGTCGCGCCCGCTCGGTCTTCGGGTTCTTGAAGAAAGCGCCCGGCGCGCCGGTTTCGACGATCCTGCCACCATCCATGAGAATGACCTCGTCGGCGGTTTCGCGGGCGAAGGACATCTCATGGGTGACGACCAGCATCGTGCTGCCGCCCTCGGCGAGTTTCTTCATCACGGCGACGACCTCGCCGACGAGCTCCGGGTCGAGCGCCGAGGTCGGCTCGTCGAAGAGCAGGAGCTCGGGCTTCATGGCGAGCGCCCGGGCGATGCCGACGCGCTGCTTCTGTCCGCCGGAGAGCCGGCTTGGAAAATCGTCCTTCTTGGCGGCGAGGCCGACCCGATCGAGCAGGATTTCGGCCTCCGCCATGACTTCGTCCTTGGCGCGCCGCTGCACATGGATCGGGGCCTCGACGATATTCTGGATCACGCTCAGATGCGGCCATAGATTGAAATGCTGGAAGACCATGCCGATGCGGGCCCGTTCCCTGGCGAGTTCGGCGTTCGACATCGCCATGTGCCCGCCCTCGCGAACCCCGATGCGCCGGCCGGACAAGTATACCGATCCCTGGTCGGGCTTTTCCAGCCAGTTGACGCAACGGAGAAGCGTCGATTTTCCCGAGCCGCTGGGTCCGAGCAGGCAGACCGTCTGGGCCTTGCCGACCTTCAGCGACACGCCGTCGAGGACGACGTTGCTGCCGAAGCTCTTGGTCAGCCCGCGAATGTCGAGCACCGTCTCGGTCGTCTCGCTGTCCGTCACCGGCGTACCTCCGCAAGGCGTTCGACGGCGAAGGTGCCGGCTTCGACGAGCGCGCAGAGCGCCCAGTAGATGAAGATCGCCACGATGAAGGCCGCGAACGGCACGAAATACTGGGCCTGGATGCCGCTCGCCGCCTGGGTCAGCTCCGGCACGGCGATGATCGTCAGGAAGGCCGTGTCCTTGATGATCTGGATGAGCTGGTTGCCGACCATCGGCCCGGCGGCGAGGAAGACCTGCGGGAAGATGATGCGCGTGTAGAGGCGGCGCCCCTGGAAGCCGAAGGCGGTCGCCGCCTCAATGGTCTCGCGTGGCAGGTTCTTCCAGATGCCACGCAGGATTTCCGCCATATAGGCGGTGTTGTAGAGCACGAGCGCCGCCAGCCCGGCCGTCCAGTTGTCGAAGTCGATGCCGAACTGCGGCAGGCCGTAATAGACGAGATAGACCAGCATCAGGAACGGCACGCAGCGCATGAGATCGACGACGCCCTGGGTGGCGAGCGCCAGGACCCGGTTCGACGCCATCAGCATCATCGCGACGACACAGCCGAACATCAGCGCCAGGACGGCGCCGAGGAGGCTCAGCACCACCGTGTTCACCAAGCCGGCCACAAGCCGGTCGGAATGTTCCCAGACGATTTCGAAACCGTGGCTCATGCCTGGGCTCCGATCCGCCCGTAACGCTTCTCGACGAAGCGCTGCAGGCCAACCAGCACGAGGATGATCGCCACATAGAGCCCGGTCGCGGCGAGCATCGGCGGCAGCGGCTCGTAGGTCTGCGCGCCGATCCGCGTCGCGGCACGGGTTATCTCGGCGACACCGATGACCGCGATCGCCGGGCTGGCCTTGATGAGCAGGGTCGCCTCGTTGACGAGGCCCGGCAGCGACACGCGCCAGAGCTGGGGGAAGATGATCCGCCGCAGGCGAAGGCCGGCCGGCATGCCGAAGGCGCGGGCCGCCTCGAGTTGGTCAGCCGGAAAATTCAGCAGGCCGGCGCGCCATATCTCGCTGTTGAAGGCCGCCGTGACCAGCGCCAGCGTCAGGATGCCGGCGGTCCAGGCGCCAATCTCGATGCCGAGCGTCGGCACCGCGAAGAAGATCAGGAGGCAGAGCGTCACCGCCGGCGTCGAGCGGAGAAGGCTCACATAGACGGCGGCGATCGGCGCCAGCACCGGCACGCGCGCCCAGCGGATCAGCGCCAGCGCAAAGCCCAGCGGCACGCCGATCAGAATGCCGGCACCGGAGATGAGCAGGGTCAATCCGGCGCCGTCGAGGAGGGAAAGGAAGGCGTTCCAGGTCATGGTCAGTGAATGGACGGGCCGCGCGAAGCAACGCGGCCCGGCTTTTCCACGATCAGGGCGTGAACGTATCCGGCAGGTCCGGGAAAGCCTGGCCCAGCCATTTCTCCTGCAGCTTGCCGAGATTGCCGCTCTTCTTCTGCTCGGCAAGGAAGGCGTTGATGACCTCAAGCAGCTCGGTATTGCCCTTGGCGACGGCCCAGGCCGGAACCGTGCGGCCGGAAACGGCAAAGCCGACCTCGAAGAGATCCGGCTTGTCGGCCGCCAGCGAGCGCAGGTTGATGATCGTGTTGATCACGAAGTCGAGGCGCTTCAGTGCGAGGTCCTGATAGGCCTCGGGGTAGGAGGTGTATTGCACGACCTCGCCCAGCGTGCCGCCCGTCGTGGCGAGCATCGCCTCAAGTTCAGGCAGTTTCTCGAGCTGCGCGCTGCCGGCCTGCACGCCGACCTTCTTGCCGCTCAGATCCTTGATTTCCTTGATCGTGTCGTCGTCTTTGCGCTTGACGTAGAAATGCGTGGAATCCGCGATCGGCATGGAGAAGTCGAGCGACTTGACGCGTTCCTTGGTGATCATCGCGGCGGTGACGGCGACATCGTATTTGCCCGTGCTGACGCCGGCGAGCAGGCCGGTCCACGGAATGACTTCCTGGCGGATCTCGAAGGGCACCGCCTTGCGGAACTCGGCCAGGAGGTCGTTGTCGAAGCCGACAGGCTTGCCGTCCTCCATGAATTCGAAGGGTTTGTAATCGTCTTCGGTGGCGACGATCAGGTAGCCGCGGGCCTTGATCTCCTCGAGCGTCGCGGCGCTGGCGTCGCTGCTCAAGAAGGAAGCAAGCCCGGGTAGAAGTATGGCCGCGGCGAGGATAGAGCGGCACGTGAATCGAACGATCTCAGTCATGTTGCTGGTTCTCCTGCAAACAATCGCACGAAGCTGATCGACTTCTGTCTGCGTCGGGGAACCAGTTTTGCAATAAGCGTGCCTGTTGCCGGCGGACGCGTCCGGGCAACGCCGAAAACCGTTCGAAGCGTTTGTTTTCCGGATTGAAGGGCGGATCAGGCCTGCGCCAGGACCAGGTCGATCTCGACCAGGGCGCCGCGGCCGAGCTTCGCCACGCCGACCGTCGTCCGCGCCGGCATCCGCCCGTCATCGTCGAAATGGCGGTGATAGACGGCGTTCAGCCCGGCATAGTCGCGGTCGAAATCGCTGAGATAGATGCGCGCTATGACGGTGTCGGCGAGCCGGTAGCCGGCCGCCTCGCTGATGATCGTCAGGTTCCTGAAGACCATCTCGGTCTGCGCCTCGATCCCCGCCGGCAGATCGGCCGCCGGATCGGCCGGATCGATCGGCAACTGGCCGGTGACATGGAGGAAGCCGTGCGCCTCGACCGCATGGGAATAGCGGGCGGTCTTCGGCGGCGGCGCGGCGGCGGCAACCTTGATGTAGCGCATCGTCACCGGCTCACCGCCGATCCGACGGACGCCGCCACGCCGTTGGCGGCTTTGCGGGCGCTGTCGGAGGCTTCCGGAAGGCCGGTCGCTTCGCCGACCACTGCCCGCGCCAGCGGCCCGGCGACCCACAGGCTGGCGCCGGCTGAACCGCCGCGATCGATGGCACGGCCGTCGGCATCGACGTCGATGCCGATCCGGAGCGGGTCAGGGCGGATGAAGCCTGCGTCGAGCGCGTGCCGCAGCATCGGGCCGGCGGAGCGGGCGATGTCGCTGTCGGGGCCGGTGCAATTGATGATCACGTCGAATCCCGTCTCCCTGCGCTGCTCATGCCGCGGCGTCCAGTCGAGGCGGAGGCCGTCGCGGTTTCCGTCGATGCCATGAACGTGGCCGCGGTGAATGGCCAGCCAGCCTTCCGTCTCCCCACCGGCGATCAGGCGGTGGACCTGCGGGGCGATGCGGAAGCGATGCACATCCCACCACGCCCGCAGGCGGCGGGCAATCTTGATGCGCTCGGAGAGGGGAAGCGTCCGCCAATAGATGGGAAGCCGGCTTCTCAGTTCATCGACGACGGGATGCCAGCCCAGCCCGGCGGCGGCCGCTTCGCGGATGCGCGCGCGCAGCAGCCGAAGCAGGCCGATGGCGGTGTCGGGCGGCGCCTCCGTCCCGAAGAGATCGAATGCCATGCCGAATAGGCCGTGGACGCGGGGCGTCAGTCCGCGGCGTGAAATCGCTTCGATATTTCCGCGATGGCCGTTGGCCCGCAGCGTGACGACCACGTCGCACATGGTGAGGCCGGTGCCGAGGATCGCCACATGGGCACGTTCCGGCACGGCCGCGATCGCATCCCAATCCCACGGGTTGGCGATGAGGTTCGGGCTCGCCGACGCTTCCGCGCCGACCGGCCAGTACAGGGCCGGCGGGGCATGGGTCTGCGCCAGCACGAGTTGGGAATAATACGCCAATGTCCCGTCGGTGAAGCGGACGCGCCAGCCCGCTCCGTCACGATCGAAGGCAGATGCGGCGGCACGGCGGTGCTGCAGGCTTGAGCCGGACGGGTTGCGTTCCGCGGTCTTCCGGAAAAGAGCCGCCATATAGGCACCGAAATCGGCCCGTCTCGAATAGAAGTCGCCGCCTTCAACGTGACCTTCCGCGTCCGCATCGAGGATGCCCGCCGCCCGGAGCCAGTCGGTGAAATGCAGCGGCTCCTCGCGGAACACCACCATTCGGTCGCTCGGCACGTTGATCCGGTGCTCCGACCGGCAGGAGCCGTAGGCGAGGCCGAGGCCGACATCGGCCCGCGGCTCGACCACTTCGATGCGCAACGGCGCCCGCGCCGCATTGGCGAGATGCACGGCCACCGCCGCGCCCGTGAAACCGCCTCCTATGATGCCGATATCGACCAATACAAGACATCCTTGGCGCCATGCGACTCCTGCGCCAGGGAGATCGTATCGCGTCAAGGGCAGTTCGGGCGAGGGACCCGTAGCCGCAGCGGGGGAAGCAACTCTCAGAACTGAAGTCGGCGGCGAGTGCTAGAGCTTGACCCAGGTTGAGCCGGCCTTGCTGGACGCAACGGCGGCCTCGATGAACTCCATCCCGGCGAGCCCATCCCCGACAGTCGGAAAGAGGATGGACGCATCCGCCGTGCCGCCCGGTCGTGCCGCGAGGATGGCGCGTGCGATCTCCGTGTAAAGATTGGCGAAGCCTTCTAGATAGCCCTCCGGATGACCGGCCGGGACGCGGGTCACGCGGGCCGCCTCGCTGTCGGCGTCGGGACCGCCGCGCGTGATCAGCCTCGGCGTCTCGCCGAAGCGCGCGAAGCGCAGCAGGTTCGGCTCCTCCTGCCGCCAATGAAGCCCGCCAGTGGTGCCGTAGACGCGAAGCTGCAGCCCGTTCTCGTTGCCGGGCGCCACCTGGCTTGCCCACATCATGCCTTTGGCGCCGCCCTTGAAGCGAAGGAGGATGTTGTCGTTGTCGTCGAGCTTGCGTCCCTTGACGAAGGCGGTGAGGTCGGCGAGCACCGCGTTCACTTTCAGCCCGGTGACGAAGCAAGCAAGATTGTAGGCATGCGTGCCGATGTCGCCGAGCGCGCCGCCGGCGCCGGATTTCTTGGGATCGAGCCGCCAGAGCGCCTGCTTGTCTCCTCTCTTCTCGATCGGCTCGGTCAGCCAGTCCTGGGCATACTCGACCTGCACGACGCGAATGGCGCCGATCTCGCCGGCGGCGATCATGGCGCGCGCCTGCCGGACCATCGGGTAGCCCTTATAGTTATGCGTCAGCGCGAAGATCTTTCCGGTCTTCCGCGTCAGCCTGACGAGATCGCGCGCCTCCGCCACGGTACGCGTCAGCGGTTTGTCGCAGATGACGTGGATGCCGGCCTCGAGAAAGGCCGTCGCGATCGGTGCGTGCAAATCGGTCGGCGTGACGATCGAGACGGCTTCGATGCCGTCCTCGCGCTTCGCTTCCGCCGCCGCCATCTCGCGATAGCTTGCGTAGGAGCGCTCGGGCGACAGTCTCAGTTCTGCCGCCGAAGCAAGCGCCCGCGCCTTGTCCGACGAGAGCGCGCCGGCGACCAGCTCATAGTGGTCGTCCATCCGCGCCGCGAGGCGATGCACCGCGCCGATGAAGGCACCCTGTCCACCGCCGACCATGCCGTAGCGGATGCGGCCGCCGGGAAAAGCGCTGCTGCGTCGTTGAGCCATCTGCTTCTCCGTCAACCCAATCTTCGTCAAGCAATGCCGAGCCGGAGCCGATATCGGCGTTGGTCTTGTTGAGAAATACCAAGATCTCTTGCGTCTAGACCTGTTAGGCAAGAAAAATATCAAGTCTCATCGCCAGTCATTTCAAGCAGAATTATCTCCATTTATATTTTCGATCGCCGCTTTTCCGGTTGGGGTCGCCAAGGTGAACGTGCTATCAGCACTCTCCGATTGAGAGTGCCAATCCTTGGCGCCTTTCGTGCCGCTCGCCAGGAGCGGCTCCAAATAGTGGAGTATCCCTATGAAATTCCGCCCTCTGCACGACCGCGTGGTTGTCCGCCGGGTCGAGTCCGAAGCCCGGACGGCCGGTGGCATCATCATTCCGGACACGGCCAAGGAAAAGCCGCAGGAAGGCGAAGTGATCGCCGTCGGCCCCGGCGGCCGTGACGAAAGCGGCAAGCTGATCCCGATCGACCTCAAGGTCGGCGACCGCATCCTGTTCGGCAAGTGGTCCGGTACCGAAGTGAAGATCGATGGCGAGGAGCTCCTGATCATGAAGGAATCCGACGTCATGGGCATCATCGAAGGCAAGGC
>CAMCWB010000046.1 GCA_945882315.1 Bauldia litoralis
AGCTTCCAAGGTGCGCTCAAGCCAAGCCCGAGCGCAAACACGTCTCCTGCTTCCATCGTCCCGTCCTCAATGCCGCCCCAAGGTCAGCATGAAGGGCTTGAATGCGGCCTTCAACGGGCGCGCAAATCCACTTGGAACGTCGAGGAGGCGAAAAAGGGTGAGCCGGCCCCGGGGCGGGGGCCGGCTCGATCGGACCTGATCTTGGGGACGGGGTGGGACGTGACCAGGTCCAAATGCATGGTTCAGATAAAGGCGGTCGGGCTGGCGGCTGCCCGAGCCAGGTTAGCGCGCCAGACTGCCGACCGAAGAGGTGCGGGCGTCGTCGATCGCGACCCAGCGGCCGCTGTCGATCTCCGACTGCCGTTTGACATATTGGTATTCCGTCTGGCTCCAGATCTTCACTTGCGGCTCGAGGTTATCGAGGACGAGGTCGCCGCGATCGGTGAGAACCGTCAGAACCGCGTGGCCGTCGCCATTGGTCTGGCGAACCACCGTGATCAGCAGGGCGCCGACCGACCAGCCCTGCTTGACCAGGTCACGGCGCTTCTCGAGCACGAAGTCCTCGCAGTCCCCCTTGGTCTTCGGATAGACCCAGAGTTCTTCTTTGCCGAACAGTTCGAGATCGGTGACCGGCGCGACCGCCCAGTTGACTTCGTTGTTGACCGCGACCAGTTCGTTCCAGCGTTCCGCCGTCAGGTGGACGCGCGGCTCGACTTTGGTCTTCACCCGGCATTCCGCCGGATTGCGCCTGCAGAAATCATTGTGCCCCGCCGGCCGTGTCGTAATGCCTGCCGTCGCCATGAAGGGCTCCGGCTTTTGAGTTGCTTCCGCCGAGGTTACAAACAAAATCGAAATTATTACAACTATAGATCCAAGTCGTATTGCGTGATAGATTGTCATGCCCGTCTCCCCGACCCAAGGACGACTATGACACGAAGAATTTTATTCCAATCTAAGGTGGTCGTTCAAAACAATACTTAAACTGATTCAAATTTTAGATATTAAATGGCGGGTTTTCGCCATTCCGGGCGCCTAAACGAAAAAGGCCGCCCGGAGGCGGCCTTTTCAGCAGCAAAATTCTTGAAGCTCAGGGGACGATGCTTTCCTCGATCGAGGTCGGCGTCTGCACCGCCGCGAACTCGATGGCGATGCCTTCCTCGAAATGGCGGATGACTTGCGCCCTCAGCCGGCCGAGCATGATCGGCGAGCCGAGCGGTGGCTGCACCTCGACGCCGAGCGCGGCGCCGGACAACGACATGTCGATGACCCGGGCCCGGTATTCGCGGCCATCCGGCAGCGTGACGTTGATGAACGGATTGCTCGGCATCACGCGGTCGTGGCGACGGTCTTCCGGCAGGTTGAGCTCGTTGCGGTTGGCGAGCCAGGTGAGCTTGGCGGCCAGCTTGTCCTTCTTGCGGAGCGTTGCGTTGATCGTCATGGCGAAGCCGCCGTCGACGATGCGCACGATGGTGCCTTCGATCCGCCCGATATGGTCGATGTAGACGATGACCCGCTCGCCGATCCGCCCGGCGACCGGCGTCGTCAGCGCAATGCTGCCCGGCGACATGTCGGCGGTCTGGCACGGATATTCATGCCGATCTTCCAGCATGAAACGCCCGAGAAGATTGACTTTCACGCGCTGATAGCGCCGGCGGTCGTGCTGCCGCATGAGCGAGCGCTGACGGAATGCCTGACGAAGCGGCATGGACGACTCGGGGGTTAAGGCGTGGGTGTGCCGATGGTGTTGATTCAACCGTACGGGTTTCGCGGTTAACAAGCGGTAATACAAAGTTCCATTTTGGAAAAAAATTAGCTTTTGCCGCCATCGAGCACGGTGAGGTGCCCGTGCCGGCGCCCGCCGCGGATCGGGAAGGGGATCGGCGCGGTCGGCTGGGCGGTATCGCGCGGCCGCCGCATGAAGCCCGGCTGCTCGTCCGGCCAGAGCAGGCGGAGGCTCGTCAGGCTCTGATAGACGATCGGGTCGCTGCCCAGCCAGTAGGGGTGCTCGAAGGCGGCGCAGCTTCCCAGGATCCGGTCATAGTCGGGTCCACTGTGGCGAAGCGGCAGCAGCAGCGCCTCGCAGGACACACTGCGGTTCTGGGCGGTGCGGGCCTCGATCGAGATGACCGCGCCGGCGCCGTCGCTGGAGACCGCGGTTGCGAGCGTCGCGATGGCATTGCGGTCGGCCGCCAACCAGAGGTCGAGGAAGTCGTCGCCTTTCATCTCGCGGCCGTGCAGCGTGCACCAGCGCGTTCCGGCGAGCCTTATCGGGAAGCAGTCGCGGCCGGCGACTTCGAGGATGAATGTGTCGCCCAGGATGGTGCGGATGTCGCTCGGTTCGACCTCGTTGCGGCGCGGTGCCGGGCGGCTTCGCCGCAGCCGCTGCCAGTAGTTGTAGAGCTCGCGCGACGTCGCATGCTTCATCCCCGGTCGTCCCGTCTCATTCTGGCTCCACCCGTTCCGCGATCTGGCGCCTTCGCGCGCCCATCGTGCTTAATCGGGACGGATCGAGCTTTCTCCCAAGCCGCTCCTTGCGGTTGCACGGGCCATGCCAGCGGGAGGCTTTTGGGCGTAACGTTAATCCGCGCGCCGATTGCAGCGGCAGGGGGCTGATGCCAAGGTCTGTCGACAGCGCTTGACGTTCCGTCAGCTTTTTCGGATTGGGGAAGGGTCATCGTTCGGGACGTGACCGGGGGCTGCCCGCGCGATATGCGCCGGGCGGCATTCCTGTCTTGGAAAGCCTTTTCTTTGGCGTCCGGATCGCTACTTCATCGACAATGTTGAATCGCCAGAATTTCGCGGAGGAAGAGCATCAGCCGATCCTCAACCTGCCGCCCGTGGTCGTCATGTGCCTCGCGGTCCTTTTCGGCATCCATATAGGCCGCGTCTTCCTGCTTTCCCCCGATGCCGATTTCGATCTCGTCCTCCGCTTTGCCTTCATCCCGTTGCGGGTGATCGAGCCCGAGGCGATCGGCACGGCCGTGCCCGGCGGTTTCGGCGCTGCGGTATGGAGCTTCGTCACCTACGCCTTTCTTCATGCCGACTGGACGCATGTCATTTTCAACGGCCTCTGGCTGGCGGCTTTCGGCGCGCCGCTCGCCTGGCGCTTCGGCACGAGCCGCTTCCTGCTTTTCTCGCTGCTGGGGGCGGTCGCCGGTGCGCTCCTTCATTTCCTCGTGAACATGCATGACATCCAGCCGATGATCGGCGCCTCGGCGGCGATCTCGGCGCAGATGGCGGGCGCCAGCCGTTTCGTCTTCTCGGCCGGCGGGCCGCTCGCCGGCACGCGCAGCCCGGCCACCTTCAGCCGTCCCGCCGCGCCGCTCTCCGTCATCATGCGCGACCGCAACGTCTTGATGTTCCTCGGTGTCTGGTTCGGCCTCAACATCCTGTTCGGGTTGATCGGCATGGGCATGGGCTCCGGGGCGCAGGCGATCGCCTGGGAGGCTCATATCGGCGGCTTCCTCGCCGGCCTCCTGGCCTTCTCCCTGTTCGATCCCGTGCCGAGGGCCTGACCAGACCCCGGTCCTGCCGGCCATTGTTGCAGTGCGTCTTGTCAACGGTCCGTCGAGGCCGCATCGTGTCGGCAAGGCGAGGGTGGGGAAGGCCAATTCGGTCCGTCGGCCGGGAGCGGCGTTTCGACGAGCGGACCGATCAACCGGGAGGCTGTCGCATGATTGTTTCCATGATCCTCGAATATAAGGGCCACGAAGTCGTGACCATCGGCCCGACGGCAACCATCGGCGAAGCTGTCGCCGAACTGGCCCGTCACAAGATCGGCGCGCTGGTGGTCGTCGAAGGCCGCGATCGCATAGCCGGCATCATCTCCGAGCGAGACATCGTCTGGGCCGTGGCGCGGGGCGTGGCAACCTATCTTTCCGAGCCGGTCACCTCGATCATGACGCGCGACGTGATGACCTGCGGCGAGCGCGAGACGATCAACGAGGTGATGTCCCGGATGACGCGCGGCCGCTTCCGTCACCTGCCGGTGTCGAAGCAAGGACGCCTTGCCGGCATCATCTCGATCGGCGACGTCGTCAAGGCGCGCATCGAAGAGGTCGAGCGTGAGGCCGAGGAGATGCGGACCTATATCGCGACGGCGTGACCGTCAGGCGGGACTGGAAAGTCCTTCCTGGATTTCGGCCACCATTCGCTTGCCGACCACATAGCCGGCGTCGATCGCCTCGGCGGCGCGATGGAATTCGAACAGGCCGATACGCCCGAGCTTCGGATTGATCATGAGGTCGGGCGGGTCGCCGGCCAGCCGCGACCGCGAAATCCTGTCCTGGATGATGTTGAAGGCCTCGACCATCACTGAGGAGATGCCGGGCGGGCCGTCGCTGGCGCCGACGAGCTGGCGGCGCAGGATCTTGCGCGCATCCGTCCCGCTCACGACGCTCGCCGACATGTCCTTCGTCGGTTCCGGCGGAATCGACACTTCGGGGCCGTCGTCCTGGACGACGGTGCCGCGGCCGAACAGGTCGGAACTGAGATTGACCGCGATAACGAAATTGGCGCCGAGCGCCCGGCAGACCGAGACCGGGATCGGATTGACCAGCGCGCCGTCGACGAGCCAGCGGTTGCCGATCTTCACCGGCTGGAAGATGCCGGGCAGCGCATAGGAGGCGTGCAGCGATTCGACGAGATTGCCGTGCGACATCCAGATCTCGTGACCGGTGGAGAGCTCGGTTGCGACGCAGACGAAGCGGCGCGGCAGGTCTTCGATGCGCTTGTCGCCGAGTTCGGCGGCAAGAAGCTTGCTCAGCCGGTTGCCCGATATGAGTCCGCTGCCCGCCAGGTTGATGTCGAGGAGGCCGAAGATGCGGCGGCGCGTCAGGCCGCGGGCGAAGGCTTCGAGATTGTCGAGGATGCCGGCAATGTAGCAGCCGCCGACGACGGCGCCGATCGACGTGCCGGCGATGATATCGGGTTCGATGCCGCCCTCTTTGAGGGCGCGGAGCACGCCGATATGGGCCCAGCCACGCGCCGCGCCGCCGCCGAGCGCCAGCCCGATCCGGACGCGGTGCTCTTTCGGGTCCTCGCCGACGCTCGCCGGCGCGGTGCCGGCGTCGTCGCTGCGTCCCAGTAAACTGCCGAACATTTCCTCCGCCTTTCCAGACGGTCGTGCTTGCGCCGCGATCGATGGCCGGCGGCCTTCTTTTGTCGCCTAGCTTTCTTCGAAACTCTTAACGTTTCATGCCTTGGGAACGACCCGCGGCATGGTGTCGTCGAAGGCGAGCTTGGTTTCCGCGCTCGGCGCCGCGCCGAGAGGGACGGTGCGGTAGAAGCAGGAACGGTAGCCTTGGTGGCAGGCGACCTGGTCGCCGGCGATGCGGACCTTGAGGAGCACGGCGTCCTGGTCGCAGTCGACGCGAAGTTCCACCACCTCCAGCGTGTTGCCGCTGGTCAGGCCCTTGCGCCACAGCTCTTTCCGCGAGCGGCTCCAGAACCAGGCCTCGCGCGTCGCGATGGTCTTTGCCAGCGCCGCCTCGTTCATATGCGCCACCATCACGACTTCGCCGGAGGCGACATCGGTGGCGATGGCGGTGATCAGGCCATGCGCGTCGAATCGCGGCGCCAGCGACGTGCCGGTTTCCACCTCGTCCTGCGAGCCGGGAATAGCGAAGAGGGAAGCGGCGGTCATAGTGTCCGGCGTCGGCGCATCAGGTTGCGCTACCGCCCCGCACGAGCGTCAGGAAGCGCACCTGTTCGGTCGGATCGTCGCGGAAGATGCCGGTGAACTGCGTGGTGATCGTCGATGCGCCGTGCTTCTGCACGCCACGGAGCGTCATGCACTGGTGCTCGGCCTCGATCATGACGGCGACGCCGCGCGGCTTCAGCGCCTCGTCGACCGACGAGACGATCTCGGCCGTCAGCCGCTCCTGGCTCTGCAGGCGCCGCGCATAGATGTCGACGACGCGGGCGAGCTTCGACAGGCCGACGACGGCGTCGGTCGGGAAATAGGCGACATGCGCCTTGCCGATGAAGGGCACCATGTGGTGCTCGCAATGCGAATAAAAGGGGATGTCGCGGACGAGCACGATGTCGTCGTAGCGATCGATATCCTCGAAGGTGCGGTCGAGCACTTCGGACGCGTTCTGGCCGTAGCCCTCGTAGAATTCCTCGAAGGCTTTGACGACCCGCTTCGGTGTGTCGATCAGCCCGTCACGGGCCGGATTGTCGCCGGTCCAGGCGATCAGCACCTTCACCGCCGCCTCGGCTTCCTCGCGCGTCGGACGCTTGATCTCTTCGGCGCGGAATTGAGGAGTGGCCTGCGCGGCCTTCTTGGTCAGGGCGTCCATCAGCAATGCTCTCCGGTGGCGCGCCCAAGGAGTAAGCCGGCGCAAGCGCTAAGGTCTGCGGCTTATATAAGGGTGGAAATCCGTTTTGCGAAGCCGATCCTTGCTATAGGACCGGCCAAACCGGCCAAAATCAGGCGGATCCGGCCGTCTTCTCGCAAAAATCATTCGATTCCGGCCTTATGGCGCTGCCCGGCCGCGAGACCTATATTTCGTCTGGTTGCTGAGGTCCGCCCATGCTCGACGATATCTACAACAAGCAGATTCTGTCCTTCGCCGGGGCCATTCCCCGGCTGGGTCGGCTCGACGCGCCGGATGCCACGGCGACCGCCCATTCGCGTCTCTGCGGTTCTACGGTCACGGTCGACCTCAAAATGGACGGCGATGTCGTGACCGATTTCGCCCATGAGGTTAAGGCCTGCGCCCTCGGCCAGGCTTCGTCCTCGATCATGGCAAACCACGTCGTCGGCGCCCATGCGGGTGAACTGCGCGAAATCCGCGAAACCATGCGGAAAATGCTGAAGGAAAACGGCCCGCCGCCCGAGGGGCGCTTCGCTGACCTGAAATTCCTCGAGCCGGTGCGAGACTACAAGGCGCGGCACGCATCGACGATGCTGACCTTCGACGCCGTCGTCGATGCGATCAGCCAGATCGAGGCCCAGATCGAGTCGAAGACCGCTTCGCCTGTCGCCAGCTAGCGGCGGGAGAAGGAGCGGACGGGCAGGAGGCGGCCGTTCGATTTGCCCACCAGCCAAGCAAAGCGGAATGCGACAACGGGACCGAAACCGATGTGCCGATATTCCCGGTAGCGTACGAACAATTCCGCCATGTGAATTCCCCTTGGATCGACCCGCTGAGCGCAGTTCCACAACGCAGATGAGGCCAATAGGTTCGACCCAAATGGTAAATCCAACGTTTACCATACCGTTTTTGCAGCGAACTGCTCGGCGAGCGGCCGTCAGATGACCGGATTTCCCGTTTCTTTTCAGCGGCTTCCGCGGCGAGCCGGACTCATTTTAATAAGAGGATACCGCTTAACCCTGTCGGCGTTTCTCGGCCGCCAGTGTCGCTATCTGCCGACCTGCTCGGAATATACCGAGATGGCCGTGATGCGCTTCGGGCTCTGGGCAGGGGTGTGGATCGGGCTCGCCCGCATTCAACGCTGCGGTCCGAACGGGGCGTCAGGCTACGACCCGCCGCCGGACGCGCTGCCTTCCGATGCCGCCTGGTATCGCCCCTGGCGCTACGGCCGCTGGACCGGCGCCCATATAGACCCCAAGACGCGGCTCGATCTCTGAAACCGGATGGTCCGACGGCGGATAAAATCTGTCCGCCGCCGGAAGTTTTCGGAGGCGGTCGACTAGAAGCCGCTGCCGCTGCAGGAGCTGCCGAAGCAATAGCTGCCGCCCGGCTGCCAGCCGCGCGAACTGCCGGCCGCGATATCGTCGGCGATCGCGAGAATGTCTTCGCGACCCTGCCCATATTCCCGGGCGGAGTTGAGGATCTCGTCGAGCGAATCGAATTTCTCCGTCGCCGGGACAGGGGTTTCGTCGAGCGAGCCGCGGAGCTGGGCGGCGGCGAGGAGCAGGAGCGGGTCCTTGCGCGCGGCGCCGATCGCGGCGAGCTTCTGCGCCAGCACGATCTGCTCGACGGCCGCCGGCGAGATCGGCGCCGCGGCTGCCGCCGGCTCTGCCGCCTGGGCGGTCGACAGGGTCAGGCCGAAAACGAGAACCGAAAGGCCGGTAGCGAAGCGTTTCATGATTGTGAGCCCTCTTTGTATGTTGAGGTCTGCGAACATACACAAAATATTCCAGCCGAAAGTGAATTTGCCCGTCATCTACGAATTGTGATCGCGTTCTGGTTGCGCACGGACTCCGCATCCGTGACATTTGCATTCACGAAGGGCGCCGCCGCATTTCTTGCTCGACGAACGGCCGCAATTCGCCCTTTCTAGGGACGAAGGACGCTTCGTGCGTGGCGGACAGGTGCGTTGCAGGGAGGATGGAATGAAGGCCGTTTCAGCGACGATGCGCCGGCTAAGAATTTCGCTCTGCCTCGGAGTTGCCGCCGTCGCGGGGCTGGCCGCGCCGGCCGAGGCGCGGACCAATTTCGCCATCCTGATCGGCGCCCAAAACTATCCCGGCCTCGACAAGACGCTCTGGCTCGGCGGGCCGGGCAACGACGTCGCCCTGGTCGGGAACTACCTGAAGAGCAACCCGGCGGCGCGTTTCGATGCGGACAATGTCACGGTCCTTGCCGACGATGTCGAAGGGGCGGCCCCGCCGACGCTCGCCAATATCCGCGCCGCCTTCGCGAGCCTTACCCAGAAAATTGCTGATGGCGATTTTGTCTATCTCCATTTCGCGGGACATGGTTCGCGTGCTCCGGCGGCCGATCCCGCCAGCGAGACCGACGGCCTCGACGAACTCTTCCTACCGAGCGATGCCGGCAAATGGGAAAGCTATATCGGCCAGGTCGAGAATGCGCTCGTCGACGACGAGATCGGCGCGATGATCGACGGGCTACGCGACAGGAACGCGCTCGTCTGGGCGGTCTTCGACAGTTGCCATTCCGGCACCGTGACGCGCGGCGCGCCAACCGGCGGCGAGGATGTGCGGATGCGCAAGATCGAGCCAAGTTCGCTCGGCATTCCTCAGGAGCTTCTGGACGAAGCCGAGGGGCCGGTGACGCGCGGCCTGCCGCGCACCGAGGCGCCTTCCAAGATGATCGACGCCGGCGGACCGGCCTCCGGCAAGGGCAGCCTCGTTGCCTTCTATGCGGCACAGTCGACCGAGACAACGCCGGAGATGCGCTTGCCGGCGGGCAAGAAGGGCCGCCAGACACACGGTCTCTTCACCTGGACGATCTTCGAGGTCCTCGCCGAATATCCGGGGATGACCTACCGGCAGCTCGGCCAGGAAGTCCTTCGCCGTTATTCGGCGCAATATATGGTCAGCCCGACGCCGCTCTTCGACGGCGATCTCGACCGAACGGTTTTCGACATCGGCGCCGCCGAGGCGATCCGGCAATGGCCGGTGAGCGTGTCCGGCGAGGAACTCCGTATCCCGGCCGGCCAGCTTCACCAGCTTTCGGAAGGCGATTATCTGGCGCTGGTCGACCGCCCGGCCGCGAAGTCGGCCGACGCGGTCGGCTTCCTCAAAGTGATTTCGGTCGAAAGCCTGTCGGCGACGCTGGTGCCGGCGGAGCATGACGGCAAACCTGCCCCCGGCCTCGGCGATATCGGCGAAGGCTTTTATGCCCGGCGGGTCGAGGCGGGTGTCGATTTCGCGCTGACGGTGGCGCTGCCCGACAGCGCCGGCATTCCCTCGGATATGTCGGCCGCTGCGGAAAGCGCCATCGCTGAGGTCGCCGATCATGCCGGCGCCGGCCTCCGTGTCGCCTTCGTGCCGGCCGGCGAGCCGGCCGATCTCCGCCTCGCGATGCTCGACGCCGATACGATCGCGTCGGCCGACGCCGATGCCGGCCTGACCCGGCATCTGTGGCTCCTGCCGCCGACGGGGCAGGTTGTGATCAGCGGCAGCGCCAAGTCGCCATCGATCGATCTCGCCGGCAAAACGGCGGACGAGGCCGGCGAAGCGCTTGCCGATAACCTGACCAGGATCGCGAGAGCGACCAATCTCCTCAAGCTCGGCGCGACTTTTGCGGCGACGCCGCTCGACGTCGAGGTCGGCCTGCAGATGAAGAGCGCCGACCAGCCGCAACTCGCCAGCCTCGATTCAGCGTCCGTCCCCGTGCTCGTTCCGGGCGATCAGGTCCAGTTGCGCCTGCAGAACCGCATGGACGTCCCGGTCGACATGAACGTTCTCTATGTCGGCAGCGATTACTCGATCACCCATATGTATGCCGGGCGCGTGCAGCCCGGCGACACATTCTCGAAGACCGCCTTACGCATCACCGCAGGGTCTTTTGGCAGAGAGCGCATGATCGTCGTGACGACGCCGGCGAAGCCGCAGACCGCCGTCGAGAATCTCGGATTTCTGGCGCAGCAGGCGGTGCCGCAGACGCGCGGCGGCGCTTTGTCGGCTTTCCGGTCGGCCTTGACGGAAGCGGGGTTCGGGACGCGGACGCGCGGCGCCGTTTCGGTCATGGACGCGGATGAAGGTCCGGCCGGCGCCATCACCCAGTTCGATTTCCAGATCGAGCCAGAGCGGGCTGCCGGTCCGTAGCGGCTGGACCAAGCCTCAGCCTGAAACGGCAAGAAGCCGGAGAAGGCCGACGGCCATGATGCCAAGCATCACGACCGAGGCCAGCGCCGCCGCGACGGTGCGCGGGCCGGTATGAATGGCGGCGCGAAGATCGACGCCGAGGCCGAGCGCGGCCAGCGCCACGATGGTCAGGAATTTCGATATCTCGGCCAGCGGCGGCACGGCGAAGTCCGGGATGAAGCCCAGCGAGCGTAGCGCGCCCATCATCAGGAAGCCGGTGACGAACCACGGCAGGATGACCCTGAAGGGCGGGTTTTGCACCGGCGCGTCGGCGTCCTGGAATTTCGGCGCCATCAGCGAGAAGAAGATGCAGACCGGGCCGAGCATCACGACGCGGGCCAGCTTGACGATCGTGCCGACCTGAACGGCAAGCGTGCCGACCGGCGCCGTCGCCGCCAGCACCTGCGGCACCGCATAGACCGTGAGCCCCGCGAGGATACCGTATTGCGGCTCGGTCAAAACGAGGAAGACGCCGAGAAAGGGCAGCGCGATCACGACCGCGACGCCGACCAGTGCGGTGAAGGCGACGGCGCTCGCGATTTCCTGGCTCTTCGCGCCGACGATCGGCGCGACCGCCATGATCGCCGAGTTGCCGCAGATCGAGTTCCCGCAGGCGATCAGGGCGGCGCTCCGCCGCGACAGGCCGAGGGCGGTTGCGACGCCGAAGCTCGCGGCGATCGACAGCATGACGACGGCGGCGATGCCGGCCAGGAGGAGGGGACCGACGGCGATCAGCGCGCCCACCGAAAGCGTCGCGCCGAGCAGCACGATACCGATCTCGAGGAGCGTGCGCCCGCTGAAGGAGATGCCGGGGACGAGCGTGCCGGCCGGTTGATGCACGGTGCGGAGAATGCTGCCGGCGAGGATCGCGAGAACCGGCGCATCGATCCAGCTCCGCCCGACGAGGGCGACCTCGATTCCGGCCAGTACCATTGCCCCGGCCGCCAGCGCCGCGCAAAGCGCCACGCCCGGCGCGAAGGCACGCACCTGCTCCATGAAGCGGTGGGGGAACGCGCGGACAGACTGGGTGTGGAATTCTGCGAACAAGGGAATCGGAGATCAATTTTTACCAAGGAATGAGCGTTTATGAGATTGTTGTTTCTCTTTCCATCGATCCAATGGATAATTATGGTCAATCCAATCGGCTTTTACGATTGATCGGTTCCGATGACCTTTGACCAACTCCGCGTTTTCGTCGCCGTCGCCTCTGAATTGCATATGACCCGCGCCGCCGAGGAACTGGGGATCACCCAGTCGGCTGCGAGTGCGGCCATCGCGGCGCTCGAAACGCGCCATGCGATCAAGCTGTTCGATCGTGTCGGCCGCGGCATCGAACTGTCCGACGCCGGGCGCGCCTTCCTGCCGGAGGCGAGGGGCGTGCTGGCGCGCGCCGCGGAAGCGATGCAGGCGCTCGACGATCTTGCCGGCCTGAAGCGCGGCTCTGTGACGATCCATGCCAGCCAGACGATCGCCAGCTATTGGCTGCCGAAGCGCATCGTCCGCTTCCACGACGCGCATCCGCAGATCGAGGTGAAGCTCGTGATCGGCAACACGGCGCAGGTCGCCAAGGCGGTGCGTGACGGCGAGGTCGAGCTCGGCTTCATCGAAGGCGCCGTCAACGAGCCGACGCTGGAACGCCGCCGCGTCGATTTCGATCGCATGGTCATCGTCGCTGCGCCCGACCATCCCTGGGCGTCGGGCGAGCCGGTCGCCGACAAGGACCTCTGGCGCGGCCCCTGGGTGCTGCGCGAGCCGGGCTCGGGCACACGCTCCGAATTCGAGCATGCCCTGGAAGAGCTCGGCACGCCGGCCGACGTCCTCAATGTCGCGCTGGAGATGCCGACCAACGAGACCGTCGTCGGCGCCGTCAGTGCCGGCGGCCTCGTCACGGCGATTTCCGAGCTGGTCGTGGCGCCGCTTCTCGCGAACGGCACGCTGAAGCGTGTTACCTTCAGCCTGCCGGAGCGGACATTGGCGCTGCTCCGCCACCGCGAGCGGCATCGCAGCCGCGCTGCGGAAGCCTTTGTCGAGATGCTCTGAGCCGAGGACGCATGGATGTGACGAAGCAAATCTATCGTGCGGTCGTAACGGCGCTTGGGCTCTTCGCACTCGGCGTTCAATACATTCTCGGGGCGTCCGACGGTGCCATGCTCCTCGTCTGGACCGTCAACTATTTCAGCTTCTTCACGATCCTTACGAACGCCATCGCCAGCTTAGCGCTTCTGCTGCCGCTCGCGGCGCCAGGATCGCGGCCAGGCCGTTACTTCGCGCGCCCCGCGGTCAGGACGGCGGTCGCGGGTTACATCATCATTGTCGCGGCGGTCTATTTTCTCATCCTCCGACACACATGGGATCCGCAGGGTTGGCAGCTCATCGCCGACCGAATGCTGCACTATCTGATGCCGGCCCTCTTCGTGATCGATTGGCTGCTGTTCATGCCGAAAGGGGTAGTGCCCTGGAAGAGCGTTCTTGCAGCACTGTTATTGCCGCTCGTCTATATCGTCTGGACGCTGCTGCATGGCGCCGCCACGGGCTGGTATCCCTATCCCTTCCTGGACGTTCCGCGTCTCGGCTATGCGGCGGTCCTCACCAATATCGCCGGCCTATTCCTCGTCTTCTTCTCGGTCGGGCTTGCGCTGGTGACGATCGATCGACTGCTCGGCCGCATAAGGAGCGGGGCAGACGCGGAGCCTACGCACTCCCGATGAGGATGCCGGTCGCGAAGACCAGCAGCCCGCCGACGACGATCTGGAAGGCGGCGCGCAGGAACGGCGTGTCCATGTAGCGCGAGCGGATATAGGCGATCGCCCACAATTCGACGATCACGACGGCGATGGCGAGGCCGGTTGCGATCCGGAAATCGGGAATGAGGTAGGGGAGCGTGTGGCCGACGCCGCCGACCGTCGTCATCAGGCCGCTCATCAATCCGCGGAGCCACGGATGGCCGCGGCCCGTGAGGTTGCCGTCGTCGGAGAGCGCCTCGGCGAAGCCCATCGAGATGCCGGCGCCGATCGATGCCGCCATGCCGACGAGGAACGTCTCCCAACTGCTATGCGTCGCGAAGGCGGCGGCGAAGACCGGCGCCAGGGTCGAGACCGATCCGTCCATCAGGCCGATCAGCCCGGGCTGCACGATCTGGAGCACGAAGGCCCGGCGCGCCGTCTCGCGCTCGCTGTCGCGGGCTTCGGCGGCGATGCCGGCTTCGAGATGGAAGGCAGTCCTCTCATGCCCGGCTTCCGCCTCGGCAAGGTCGCCGAGCAGTTTCCGCGTGGCCGGATCGCTGCTGCGCGCCGCCGCGCGGCGATAGAAATTGGCGGCCTCCGCCTCCATCGATGCGGCCCGTCCGCGGATCGCGTCGATGTCGAATGTCGCCGACATCCAGAGCGGCTTCCGTTTCATGAAACCACGCACGTCCTCGCGCCGGATGAGCGGGATCTGGTTGCCGTAGCGTTCCTCGAACAGCGTCAGGAGCCGGCGACGATGCTCGCTTTCCTCTTCGGCCATGCCGTCGAAAACCGTCGCGGAGGCCGGGTAGTCGGCCCGCAATTTTCCCGCCATCTCCCGATAGAGGCGGCCGTCTTCCTCCTCGGCCTGAACGGCGAGCGCCAGCACTTCGCGGTCGGTGAGGTCGGAGAAGGATTTCTGAGTCGAAAAGGAGAGGAAGGGCATCGGCTTACCAAATTAGAATTATTCTAGAGTATGCCAAAGCGTGTCATGGCCTGCAACGGCTGATGTGGCGACTGGACTCTTTTCGGAAAGCCCCCTATCTCCGCCGGCGTTCGACACATGCTTACCCGCGCTCGTCAGCGGGAGTGAGCCAAGGAGTCTCTGATGATCAAGCTGACTTTCCCCGACAATTCGGTGCGCGAATTCGAAGCCGGCGTCACAGGACGCGTGGTCTCCGAAGGCATTTCCAAGTCGCTCGCCAAGAAGGCGGTTGCGATGGCGCTCGACGGCAGGGTCGCCGACCTCTCCGACGCGATCGACCAGGACGCCCGGATCGAGATCGTGACGCGCGACGACCCGCGTGCGCTGGAGCTCATCCGTCACGATGCGGCCCATGTCATGGCCGAGGCGGTGCAGGAGCTTTATCCCGGCACGCAGGTGACCATCGGCCCGGTCATCGAGAACGGCTTCTATTACGATTTCTTCCGCAACGAGCCCTTCACCACCGACGATCTCCCGAAGATCGAGGCGAAGATGCGCGAGATCATCCAGCGCAACGCCCCCTTCACCAAGGAAATCTGGACTCGCGACGAGACCAAGCGCGTCTTTGCCGAGAAGGACGAGATGTTCAAGGTCGAGCTGGTCGACGCGATTTCCGCCGACCAGACGATCCGCATTTACAAGCAGGGCGACTGGTTCGATCTCTGCCGCGGCCCGCACATGGTCTCGACGGGGCAGGTCGGCAACGCCTTCAAGCTGATGAAGGTGGCCGGCGCCTATTGGCGCGGCGACGCCCGCAACCCGATGCTGACGCGCATCTACGGGACCGCCTGGCGGAACGACGAGGAACTGAAAGCCTACGTCACCATGCTCGAGGAAGCCGAGAAGCGCGATCATCGCCGCCTCGGTCGCGAGATGGACCTCTTCCACTTCCAGGAGGAGGGCCCCGGCGTTGTCTTCTGGCATCCCAAGGGCTGGACCATGTTCCAGGAGCTGGTCGCCTATATGCGGCGGCGGCTCAGGGCGGCCTATCGCGAGGTCAACGCGCCCCAGGTCCTCGACAAGGCGCTCTGGGAAACTTCGGGCCATTGGGCGACCTTCCGCGAAAACATGTTCACGGCCGTGCCGGCGGGCGAGGAGGTCGACGACAACGACCGCGTCTACGCGCTGAAGCCGATGAACTGCCCCGGCCACATCCAGATCTTCAAGCACGGCCTGAAGTCCTATCGCGACCTGCCGATGCGGCTCGCCGAATTCGGCGTCGTGCATCGCTATGAGCCGTCAGGCGCGCTGCACGGCCTGATGCGCGTCCGCGGCTTCACGCAGGACGACGCGCATGTCTTCTGCACGGAAGACCAGATGGCCGCCGAGTGCCTGCGCATCAACGATCTCATCCTCTCGACCTATGGCGATTTCGGCTTTTCCGAATTCGTCGTCAAGCTGTCGACCCGGCCCGAGAAGCGCGTCGGCTCCGACGAGGCCTGGGACCATGCCGAGGAGGTCATGACCAAGGTCCTCAAGCAGATCGAGGACCAGTCGGGCGGCAAGATCAGGACGTCGATCAATCCGGGCGAGGGCGCCTTCTACGGCCCGAAATTCGAGTATGTGCTGCGCGACGCGATCGGCCGCGACTGGCAGTGCGGCACGACGCAGGTCGATTTCAACATGCCCGGCCGCTTCGGCGCCTACTACATCGACTCGGACGGCGAGAAGAAGACGCCGCTGATGATTCATCGCGCCATCTGCGGCTCGATGGAGCGCTTCCTCGGCATCCTCATCGAGAACCATGCCGGCCATTTCCCGCTCTGGCTGGCGCCGATCCAGGTCGTGGTCGCGACGATCACCTCGGATGCCGACGATTATGCGCAGACCGTCAGTGCGAAGCTCTCCGCCGCCGGCCTTCGCGTCGAGACCGATCTGCGCAACGAGAAGATCAACTACAAGGTCCGCGAGCACTCGCTCGGCAAGGTGCCGGTGATCCTCGTCTGCGGCCGCCGCGAGGCGGAGGAAGGGACGGTCAACATCCGTCGCCTCGGCGACAAGGACCAGCACTCGCTGACGCTCGAACAGGCCCTGACGGCCCTGACCGAAGAGGCGACGCCGCCGGACGTGAAGCAGAAAAGGCTGGCTGCGGCTTAAGTCAGCCTCTAGGCGCCGCGCCTCACTGGGGCGCGGCGGCGACCTACTTGGCGATCACTTCCACGTCGCGGTTGAGGCCGCTCTCGACCGTGAAATTCCGCTCGTAATTCCTGCCTTCATGGCTGGCGACGGCGGTGTAGTCGCCCGACGCCAGAACCACCGAGGGGAAGGCGCCGACGCTCTCGACGACGCTGTCGCCCTGCGGGGTCAGGATCGCCCATTTCGTGTTGGCGAGCGCCTCGCCGCCATGCGAGGAGACGAGCTTCAGCGTCAGCCGCGCCGCCTTCTGATAAACGGTCGCCTCGGTGAGCTTGCCGGGCTCGACGCGAATCTCGGCTCGGACCACGGCGTTGGCTTCGCCGTAGCGGCAGATGATGTGATAGACGCCGGCATTCAGGCCAATCACCTGGTCCGGCGGGGCATCGGGAACGAGCAGCACGCGTTCGTCGGAGCCGTCTTCTGCCGGTGAGTAGACATCGAAGCTGATGTCGGCGGCAGCCAGCGGCTCGTCCTTGTCGACCATGGCCGAGAGCCGCAGCCCGCCGGCATTGATGATCACGGCATCGCCGCCGCCCGAGGCACCGACGCTGATCTTCTTGGTAGCGCCGGCGCGGCCATAGGCGGCATGCACGAGATAGTCGCCCGGCGAAAGGCTCACCTCGATGGCGCCGCCGCGCGCTTCGCCGATCAACGGCAGCTTGCCGTCCGGGCCGGGATGCGGGGCGAACACACGCCAGGTCACGCCGGAGGGCAGAGATTCGCCCTCGGTCTGAAGGCGCGCCTCGAGAAGATAGCGCACTTGCGCCGCGGTCGGCGGGGCGGCGCCGAGGAGCGGGTTGTTGCCGAAAGGCTCTGCAGAGGGCATCTCGGGCACCAGCGCCAGGGGCTGGTTCGCGTCAGGGCCGTAACCGGCCTGGCCAAGCGCCAGTCCGGCCTCGGCTGAATTCGTCGGGTCAAAGAGGGCGCCGGGCGAGAGGCCTTCCGTGGCGCCAAGCGCGGGGTCGACCATTGTCGGGCCGGCCATCGACGCGGCGGCCGCCGGTGCTGTGTCGGGGAGGGAGAGCGGCGAGGGCCGCGGGATTGGGACCTTGCCCTCCGCCAGCGCCGCCGAGCCGGCGAGAATCAGCGCGACCGCAACCAGGCCCGCACGGCCAAGTCCGCGCAACGCCAAATCGAATGAAGAATTTTCCGGCTTTCGCCGCCCGGTCGCTGCCCGCATGACCCCTCGTGAACAGAGCGCGACAGAAGTCCTCGAATCCGTGGCGATTTCATGACACAACCGGCCGGAACGGAAGCTGGACCCCTTCAAATCTGTGGTTTTCCCGTTTCCAAGCGCAAATGAATGCGCGATTGTCCCGCCGCCTGCCAGCCTTTTCGCAAAAACATAAGAGGAACGTCTCGGTGGAAATCCCGGTCTACAAGGCCCTCGGCGACCTGTTCGTCCAGGAAGGCGTCGATACGATTTTCGCGTTGCTCGGCGACGCCAACATGCATTGGGCGATCGATATCGCCGAGGATCATGACGTTCGCATCGTCCATGCGCGCCACGAGAACAGCGCGCTCGCCATGGCCGATGGCTATGCGCGCACCACCGGCAAGGTCGGCATTGCCTCGACCACCACCGGGCCGGGCTACACCAACATCATGACGGCGCTGACCGCGGCTGTCCGCCGCCGCTCGCCGTTGATCGTCTTCGTCGGCGACACGCCGCTTTCCGGCCTCTATCACGGCCAGTGGGTCGACCAGCGCCCCTTCGCCGAAGCCGCCGGCGCGCGCTTCCTCCAGCTCCGCGACCCGGCGCGAATCGCCATCGACATCCGCGATGCCTTCTATTTCGCCCGCCACGAGCGCCGGCCGGTCGTGCTGAGCGCGCCGATGGACGTCCAGGCACGCATGGTCGAGAGGGTCGCCAACTACAAGCCGTCCTCGACGATCCTGCCGAAGCCGCAGCGCATCCATCCCGATCCGCAGACGATTGCCGAGGCGGTGGAGATGATCCACGCCGCCGAACGGCCGATCATCGTCGCCGGCGAGGGCGTGCTGAAGGCCAGGGCGCATGACGCCGTCGGCCGTCTCGGCGATGCGATCGGGGCGCTGATGGCGACGACGATGCGCGCCAAGGGCCTCTTCGAGGGCCACCCCTACGATCTCCGCATCGCCGGCGGCTATTCCACCGATCTCGGCCGCGAACTCTTCGAGAAGGCCGACCTGATCATCGGCGTCGGCGCCGGCTTCGGTCATTTCACCACCGACGCCGGCAAGCTCTTCCCGCAGGCGAAGGTCGTCGCCATCGATACCGAGCCGCACGGCATCTGGGAGGGCGTGCGCACCGCCGACCTGCATGTCCGCTCGGACGCCAAGGCGGCGATCGAGGCGCTGCTCGGCGAGCTCACGGGCGGCGCGCCGCGGACCGGCTTCCGCACCAATGAGATCGGCCACCGCATCGCCGGCGACGAGGTCGATCCGCGCATCATGCCGGTCCGGCCGGGCCTGCTCGACCCGCGCTCGGCGATCCGCGAGATCGATGGCGCCGTGCCGAAAGATTTCGACATCGTCTTCGGCAACGCGCATTTCACCTTCAACTCGCTGCCGAACTTCTCCGGCCGCGTGCCCGAGCGCTACCACGTGATCAATGATTTCGGCGCCATCGGCCACGGCCTGCCGGCCTCGATCGGCGCCGCCTGCGGCCGCAATGATGGCAGGACGATGCTGATCGAAGGCGACGGCTCGTTCCTGATGACCGTGCAGGATCTGGAAACCGTCGGCCGCGAGGGCATCAAGCTCCTCATCTGCGTCATGAATGACGGCGCCTATGGCGCCGAGATCCATCGCTTGCGGCCGAAGAAGGTCGACGACACGCACACCGTCTTCGGCCGGCCGGATTTCGCGGCGATCGCCCGCGCCGTCGGCATCGAGGCAGTCACCGTCACCGAACCCGGCCAGTTCGCCAAGCTCTTCGCCGCCTATCAGGCGTCGGACCGTGCCGCGCTCTGGGATATCCGCATCGACGACCGCATTCCGTCGCGGCCCTTTCGCCGCCTCTACTACGGAGAGAACTGAGCCGATGGCCGACGCACTCGATCTCCTCAAGTCGCGGCGCTCGGTCTCCGCCGCGTTCCTTGCCGAGCCGGCGCCCGACGAGGCGCAACTCGCCGAGATGCTGACCGTAGCGGCGCGCGTGCCGGATCACGGCAAGCTCGCCCCCTGGCGCTTCATCATCGTCCGCGGCGATGCGCGCAAAGAGGCTAGCGAGGCGCTGGCAAAGCGGTTTCGCGTGCTTTTTCCGGACGCCGAACCGGCCAAGGCGGAAGAGCAGCGGGCCGTGCTCGCCAAGGCGCCGCTGGTGGTGCTGGTCGTCAGCAAGGCCGCGCCGCATGTGAAGATCCCGGAGATGGAGCAGCTTCTTTCGGCCGGTGCTGCGGCGATGAATCTCGTCCATGCCGCCCATGCGCTGGGCTTCACCGCGCAATGGCTGACCGGCTGGATGGCCTATGACGAGGAGGCCGCGACAATCCTCGGTCTCGCACCGGGTGAGCGCCTCATCGCCGCGGTCCATATCGGCACGTCGACCGTCCCGGGCTCCGACCGTCCGCGTCCGCCGCTGTCCGAGATCGTCAGCGAATGGAAGCCGCAATCCTAGTTCGGAGGCAGGGCTATTCAGAAGCCGCATGAGCGCTTTGCCGAAAAGAGCGGCGACTATGATCGTTTCCGTCCGCGCTATCCGGCCGAACTGACCCGCCGCTTCGCCGGGCGCATCCTCGCCGTGCCGGCTCCGGCCGACGCGCCGGTGCTCGATGTCGGCAGCGGCACGGGCATCTTCACGCGCCATCTCGCCGAAGCGCTACCACCTGACGTTGCGGTCCTGGGAGTTGAGCCCTCGGCGGATATGCGCGACACCGCCGCGCGCCGCAACGGGCCGGCCAATGTCCACTATGTCCGCGGCTTTGCCGAAAAGCTCCCTGTAGATGACGGGGCGGCGCGCGCCGTCATCGCGGCGACGGCAGCGCACTGGTTCGACCGGCCGGCCTTCTACGCGGAGGCGGCGCGCAAGCTCTGCCCGGGCGGGGTACTGGCGATCATCCAGTATATTCGCGACGCCGAGAACGGCCCGGCGCCGAAGGCGGTCGAGGATTTTCTCCGGAAGAATGGCGGAGCCCGGGTCTATGACCGCCCCGACTATCACGCTGAGCTCGCTGCGCTGCCCGGGTTCGGCGCGGTCAGCGCACACTACGACACGGTCACACTGCAACTGACGTCCGAGGAGTTCGCCGGACTGGCGCTCTCCTCATCGCATGCGCGTTCGGTGGAAGCTCGGCTTGGCGTGGACGCCACGAAGGCGGCGCTGATCGCGATCGGGAACGGCCTTGCCGGCCCGGATGGCATCGTCCCCTACGACTACCGCTTCGAGCTTTTCATCGTCGAAAGGCTGTCGCGCTAGCCGGACGTCAGATCGGTGATGAGTTCGCCGCTTGTCGTGAAGGTAAAGCGTCACCGGCTTCCCGGAAAATTGCCCGACATGACCGCCGCTGAGCGTCGGCTGGAAAGCCGCCTCGGCTGTCAGATTGTGGTCGACGAGGCATTGAGCGGTTTGACGGTTCACATCCCGGCGCAAGACTGAAGCCGCGATCCCCGCTCAGATTTACGGGCTCATGATTGCGAGATCCGCGCAGGAAAAATCCACGCGCTGACCGCGGCCCATTCCGCGGCCTCGGCCTGACGCACCGCCTCGGCCTAGCGGTAGACATGCAGCCCGTCGCTGCCGAGGCCGGTGGTGGCGCAGCGATCGATTTCATTCGCAGTAATATCGGCCAGGCCTGGGCGTTCAGCCGCTGCCCCTCCGACAATCGAGATCGGTGCGCATGCCGGGTATAGACTTGTGGGAGCGGATAGGGGGATCGCGTCGTGTGGCCTTTCGGACGTAAGCAGGTTGTCGATTCCGATGCAGCCGGCTGGCTATCGGAGAATTTGGCTTGGCTGATCGGCACCTTCGACGAGGAGGAGAAGTCGCGGCTCGTCTTGCCGAAGCCTGGCTTCTTCGTCACCGACGGCGAGACGGGTCACACGCTTGCCCTGCGAATTTTCGATCAGGTGAAGGCCTCTTGCGGCATGTCGGACTGGCCGGCGGAACTCGTGCCGGACGACAATCCGGCGGCCGCACCGCAGGCAATGTCCGTCGCGATGGTCGCGCCGCAACCGGGTGCCGCCGGCATGTTCGGGCTTGATGAAGACCGGGTTGAGATCATCTACTCGACCCACCTCCTGGGGCGACCGGACCAGCTCATCGCAACATTGGCGCATGAACTCGCACATTACCTCCTGGCAAGTGCCGAGGCGCCGCCGCCCGCTGACGCCGACGAGTATGAGTTCCTCACCGACCTCACCGCCGTTTATCTCGGCTTCGGGGTCTTCCTCGCGAACTCGCGCTTTGACTTCGAAGCAATCAACGACGGATCGATGCAGGGCTGGCACTGGCGGCGGACCGGCTATCTTCCGGAGGCCGACCTGATCTTCGCACTGGCGCTCTTCCTTCGCGCTCGTGGACTTGACGCGAGCGAGGCCCAGAGCAGTCTGAAGCCTCATCTGGCCAAGCTCCTGGGCGCGCTTTCAAGGAGCTTTCGCCCGACAATGCTCACATGGGCCGGATTCGAGAGGCGCTGGCATCGGCGACGAAATGAAAGCCTGGGCGGATTCCGCCGTTGCGGTCAGTCTCTGCCCCGCGCCAGCACCGCCTTCGCCCGGGCCAGATGCGGCAGGTCGAGCATGTCGCCGTCGAGAGCGATGACGCCGGCGCCGGGATTGGCGGCGAAGGCGTCAACGATCGCCTGCGCCTTGGCGATGGCTTCGGCGGTCGGCGTGAAAACGTCGTTGATCACCGGCACCTGGTCGGGATGGATGGCGAGCTTGGCGGTGTAGCCGTCGCGCCGTGCGGCGAGCGCTTCGCTGCGGAGATCGTCGCGGTCGCGGAAATTGGGAAAGACCCGGTCGATCGCCGGCACGCCGGCATGCGCGGCGCCGTAGAGGCAGAGCGCCCGGGCAAGGCGGAAAGTGTCGGTGAAGTGGCCCTCCGCGTCGCGGCTCGCCTCCGCGCCGAGCGCCACGATCAAATCCTCCGAGCTCCAGGCGAGGCCGGCGAGGCGGCGGCTGGCGCCCTTGTAGGTGCCGAAGCCGAAGATCGCGCCGGCCGTCTCGGTGGCGATGGCCGTGATCGGGATCGCGCCGTCATCGAGCCCGGCGATCGCCTCCCGCGCCGCGATCATCGCCGAAAGGAGCATGATGTCGGGGCCGCCGGTCGCCTTCGGCAACAGGATCGCGTCGGGCCGCGCCGGCACGATCGCATCGAGATCGGCCTCGAGCGCACCGCTGCTCAATCCGTTGACGCGGACATGCAACGGTATCCGGCCGGCGCCCCGCGCCGCGATGAATTCGGCTGCCCGGCCGCGCGCCGCTGCCTTGTTGTCGCCCGCGACGGCGTCTTCGAGGTCGAGGATCAGCACGTCGGCGCCGCAGGACGGCGCCTTGGCGAGCTTGCGGTCGCTGTCGGCCGGGACGAAGAGGAGAGAGCGCATCAGGCCGCCTTCTTGAGGAGGATCATGACCTGGCGCTTGCAGATCACCACCATGTCGCCGGTCTGCTTGAAGCCCTTGTGTTCGAATTCCACGATGCCGGCATCCGTCCGCGATTTCGACAGGCGCTTGCCCAGGACCTCGGTCGTTGCCGAGACCGTGTCGCCCTGGAAGAGCGGCTTCGGGAAGCGCACCTCCGTCATGCCGAGATTGGCGACGATGGTGCCGACCGTGGTGCCGCTGACCGCGATGCCCGCCACCAGGCCCAGCGTGAAGAAGCTGTTCATCAGCGGCTGGCCCCATTCGGTCGTCGCCGCGTAATGCCGGTCGATATGGAGCGGCTGCGGATTGTAGGTCATCGCCGAGAAGAAGATGTTGTCGGCCTCGGTGACCGTGCGGCGGATCTCGTGCTCGAAAACCCGCCCGACCTCCAGCTCCTCGAAATAAAACCCGGCCATCCTTGCGCCTCCTCTTTTAACCGAGGACTAGCGCCCGGGAGGGCAGGCGGCAAGCCGGCCGAAGGCCGGTCCTGCCCGGAAATCATGGTGAACCGATCGTTAAGACCTTCTCGGGCAGTATCCCGGCGATGATCGTTCATGAATTTCTCCGCTGGATGGACACGGCTCCGATCGCGATGCGCGCCGGCGCCGCGCATGCGTTGGCGCGCGCCTATCTCCATTCCGACGTCGACGAGGAAACCCGGAGCGGCATGGAGGCGGCGATGACCGTCCTCCTCGACGATCCGGCCCATGAGGTCCGCTTCGCGCTGGCCGACGCACTGGCCTCCAGCCCCGCCGCGCCGCGCCACGTCATTCTGACGCTCGCCACCGACCAGATGGATATCGCCGGGCTGGTGCTCGCCTGCTCGCCGGTCTTCATCGATGCCGAGCTCGTCGACATCGTCGCCGGCTCATCGGATCGCCTGCAGGTCGCCGTCGCCGAGCGGCCATTGGTATCGGGCGGTGTCTCGGCCGCAATCGCCGAAGTCGGCGAGATCGATGCCTGCCGCACCCTGCTCCTCAATATTGGCGCCGATATCGCCCGCATCAGCCTGAAGCGCATCGCCGAGCGCTTCGGCGACGACCCCGATATCCGCGACATCCTGCTGTCGCGCACCGGGCTGCCCGCCGACATCCGTCAGATGCTCATCCGCCGTCTGTCGGATTCGCTGGGCGCGCTTGTTGCCGGCAAGGCCTGGATCAGCGAGGGCAGGGCGACGAACATGACGCGCGAAGCCTGCGACCGCGCCACCGTTTCGATCGCCGCCGAGTCCGCCTCGGAAGAGCTCGTGCCGCTCGTCGAGCATCTCCGGATCACTGGCCAGCTCACCACCGCGCTCCTGCTCCGCGCCCTTTGCGCCGGCAATGTCCGCTTTCTCGAGGCGGCGCTCTCGGTCCTGTCCGGCATTCCGCAGGCGCGCGTCGAGAGCCTCGTCGAGGCCGGACGCGTCAACGCCTTCCGCGGCGTCTATGCCAAGGCCGGCCTGCCGATAGTCGCTTTCGATGCCTTCGCCGCGGCGCTCGAGACCTGCCGCAAGATGGCGGAAGAGGGTGGCATCACCGACCGCTACCGCTTCACTCGCCGCATGGTCGAGAATGTGCTGGCCCGCTATCGCGACATCACCGATGGTGAAGCCAACGAACTGATGACCATGCTCCGGCGCTTTGCCGCCGACCAGGCCCGCGAAGCGGCGCGCGACTACGCGCGGATTGCAACCGCCGCGTAGCAGCCTAGCGAATAGCTGTCGCCTCCGCCTGCCGCTTTCTATTCGCTACTCGCTACTCTCTATTCGCTCAGTATTTGAACTGTTCCGCCAGGATACGCTCGTCCCAGGAATGGTCGGCATCGAAGAGGATCAGGCTCTTCGCCTTGCGGTCGGCGGCGACGCGGACCTCGACAACCGATTTGAACTCGACATTGTCGGCGACGACATTGACCGGCCGCTTGGCGGCTTCGAGCACCTCGATGACCACCTCGGCCTTGTCGGGCAGGAGCGCGCCGCGCCAGGTGCGCGGCCGGAAGGCGCTGATCGGCGTCAACGCCAGGAGCGGCGCATAGATCGGCAGGATCGGACCGTGCGCCGAGAGGTTGTAGGCGGTGCTGCCGGCCGGCGTCGCGACGATCAGGCCGTCGCAGATCAGCTCCTCGAGCCGCACCGTCCCGTCGATCAGGATCTTCAGCTTGGCCGCCTGGTAGGACTGGCGGAGCATCGAGACCTCGTTGATCGCATAGGCCTGGTGGATGCGTCCCTTGCGGTCGCGCGCCGTCATGGCAAGCGGATAGACCGAGGTTTCGAGGGCGGCGGCGAGGCGCTCCTTCAGGCGGTCCTCGCGGAACTCGTTCATCAGGAACCCGACCGTGCCGCAATTCATGCCGTAGATCGGTTTGCCGGAATTCATGAAGGCGTGGAGGGTCTGCAGCATGAAGCCGTCGCCGCCGAGCGCCACGATCACCTCGGCTTCCTCGGGCGGCACGCCTTTATAGGCCGCGCTCAGCCTGGCGAGGGCGGCGCGGGCTTCCGCCGAGCCGCTCGCGATGAAGGCGACCGCCCCGTTCTTCAACCGGCCCTTAGCCATGAATCTCCCCGAAAATGGATGGCGAGAGCGTAGCACGGCGAAGCGTTAAATCCAATGACAGGCGCGCCTTGCGGTTCGCCTTTCCTGCCGTTAGTGCTTTGCCGCGTCTTGGAAATCCTCGTTTCGATCGGATCGACCGATGCCAGCGGAAGCGGCGCGTTTCGTGCTGACCCTCTCCTGCGACGACCGTAAGGGCATCGTCGCCGCGGTGGCCAATTCCATCGCCTCGCAGGACTGCAACATCGTCGAAAGCGCCCAGTATGGCGACGCCGAGACGGGGCGCTTCTTCATGCGCGTTGCTTTTTCCGGACCGGACTCCATGACCGGCGAAAGCTTCGCCCGTGGCTTCCGTCCGGTGGCGACCGCCTATGCCCTCGACTGGCAGGTCCACGACCTCACCATCAAGCCGCGGGTGATGATCCTCGTCTCGAAGCTCGGCCACTCGCTGAACGATCTTCTCTACCGGAACTCGATCGGCTATTTGCCGATGGAGCTCGTCTCCGTCGTCTCCAACCATGAAACGCTCCGCCGGCGCGTCGAAGGCGAGGGGCTTCCCTTCATCCATCTGCCGGTCAGCGCGGCGACGCGCGACCAGCAGGAGGCACGCCTTGCCGCCCTTATCGACGAGCAGCGCGTCGACCTCGTCGTGCTCGCCCGCTACATGCAAGTTCTGTCGGACAGGCTCGCCACAAAGCTCATCGGCAAGGCGATCAATATCCACCATTCCTTCCTGCCGAGCTTCAAGGGCGCCAAGCCCTACCACCGCGCCCATGCCCAGGGCGTCAAGCTCATCGGCGCCACGGCGCACTACGTCACGCCCGATCTCGACGAAGGCCCGATCATCGAACAGGATGTCGGGCGCGTCGATCATGCGATGTCGGTGGACGAATTCATCGCCAACGGTCGCGACACCGAGGCGACCGTGCTGGCGCGCGCCATAAAATTCCATCTCGAGCACAGGGTCCTCATCAATGGCGTCCGCACCGTCGTCTTCCGCTGAAGGCCGCGCCCGACTGATCGACGGCCGCGCCGTCGCGGCCGAGATCACCGCGCATGTCGCTGCCGAAGTGGCGCGCGTTCGCGCGGCAAGCGGTGTCGTGCCCGGCCTTGCCGTCGTGCTCGTCGGCGAGGATCCGGCGAGCCATGTCTATGTCGGCGCCAAGGGCCGGAAGGCCGAGGAACTGGGCTTCCATTCGGTCCAGTACAATCTCGCCGCCGATACCGGCGAAGCGGCGGTCCTCGAACTCGTCGAGCGGCTGAATCTCGATCCGACCATCAACGGCATCCTCGTCCAGTTGCCGCTTCCGGCCCAGATCGATTCCGCCAAGGTGATCGAGGCCATCCGGCCGGACAAGGACGTCGACGGCTTCCACCCGGTCAATGTCGGCCGGCTGGCCACCGGCAGCGGCTATCCGCTCGTCCCCTGTACGCCGGCCGGCTGCCTGATCCTCGCCAAGCGGGCGCTCGGCAAGTCGCTCGCCGGTCTGGACGCCGTCGTCATCGGCCGCTCCAACATCGTCGGCAAGCCGATGGCGCAGCTCCTCCTCAAGGAGAGCTGCACCGTCACGCTCGCCCATTCGCGGACCCGCGATCTGCCGGCAACCGTGCGCCGCGCCGACATCGTCGTTGCCGCCGTCGGCCGGCCGGAAATGGTCCGCGGCGACTGGCTGAAGCCCGGCGCGATCGTCATCGATGTCGGCATGAACCGCATCCCCGCGCCGGAGAAGGGCGAGGGCAAGACGCGCCTGGTCGGCGATGTCGCCTTTGCCGAGGCGAAAGCCGTGGCGGGCGCCGTCACGCCGGTACCGGGCGGCGTCGGACCGATGACCATCGCGATGCTGATGGCCAACACCTTCATCGCCGCCTGCCGGCAGAACGGCCTGCCGGCGCCCGAGATCGCCTGAGCAGCCGATTACATCTGCGCGACGAGCCGGCAGAGCAGGGCCAGTTCGGCGTCGAAGGCTTTCGGGCTGCGCAGGATCATGGCGCAGCGCATCTCCAGCACCTGCTGTTCGCTGCGGTTCAGGCTCACCATCAACTTGCGGGCATAGTCCGGCGTGACGCCGCCCACGCCGCCTCCACCGGGCACCGGAGTATTGCCGGTCCCGGGTGGATTGGCATCGATCCTGAGCGTCGCCAGCTGGCGCTTGCTGAGGACGGTGGCTCCGACCTGGGCACTGCCGACCTGCGCGCCAGCCTGCGCGACGCCGTTCTGGTTGAGGGCGCCGATCGTGACCTTGGTGCCGCCCACGCCGACATTCGCCTTGATGCCCTTTTTGCTGACCGAGGCGGAGACGCCGGCCGATCCGCCGCCGGATGAAGTGCCTCCCGATGAGCCGGCATTTTCGCCGCCACCGCCACCGCCAGTCAGGCCGCCGGCGGTGTTCGACACGGTTTTCTTGACCTTGTTGATGGTCTTCTTGAGGTCGAGCGCGGCGACGGGCGCCGGTGCGACCGTCCCTAGAAACAGCGCCAGGACGGCGCCTATTGCGATGAGGTGTTTCATCTTCCTGCTCCAGCCCTCGGTTCCAAGAATTAAGGACCGACCGCGCCTGACGGTGCGGCCGGTGATCGGCAATGGGAGCGGTCAGAGCCGCAGGAGAATCATGCAGAGCGAGACGAGATCGCGGTCGAAGCGGCGTGGATTGGAGAGGATGTCGTCGCACTGATTCTTCAGAGCGGCCACCTGGCCCGAACTCATGCCGCCGATAGCGCCACCGACGCCGCCGGGGGTCATGCCGCCACCGCCCGGTGCGCCAGGCCCACCGGGGCCGCCGGGCCCTCCTGGACCACCCGGGCCTCCGGGGCCGCCGGGACCACCAGGTCCGCCGCCGCCGATTCCACCGATCGATAAGCCGACACCCAGAACGCGCCCGTTGGAAAGGACGTCGACACCGGCCCTCGTGTTGAGCGCACCGACACTGGCGCGGACGCTGGCTACGCCGTTTTTGTCGAGGACGCCGACCCTGGCCTTCGTGTTGAGAATGCCGGAACTGGCGCTGACCTTGGCGACGCCGTTCCTGTCCAGCGCCGAAGCGTTGACCTTGGTGTTGCCGAGTTCCCTGGAACTGACGGAAACCTTGACGCCGCCACCGGAGCCTTTGCCGACTTTGACGCTGGTACCGCCAACGCCGACGCCCTTGTCTCCCGAGTCTCCACCGAGACTCTTTGTCAGGCCGCCGACCGACTTACTGATGCCGCCGACCGCCTTGTCGAGGTCAAGCGCTGAAACCGGGGTGGCAACGGCAAAGGTAAAGCCCGCCGTCATAGCCACACCCAAAAGAAGACTGCGATTCCTCATCACGTTCTCCCATTTGGCACTGCCGGCTGGACCGGCTGGTTGTGGCCCCCACTGGCTGCAATTATCGGCGGCAAAAGCTGACAAGCAATCCATAATTATTCGATTGGCTTCCAAATATATAATTAACAAGAAAAAATATGCTGGTAGATAAAAAACAATAGAATCAAAATATGATCTATGAAAAATAGGTCGGACATTGATGGGTTTAGCTTGAGACTTTTGCCGGTTCGATACAGTTGTATCGACCCGGAACAGCGCGGCGGCGCCAAGAGGTCGTGTCAACCAATTGAAATACTGGTACTTACGCCCGCGATCAGCGCGATCCGTGCGATCTCGCCAGCGATGTCCGCAATACTGCGCCGTAACTGAGGATGATCTTTGGCAAGCAGCGCTGCCGAAACGGCTGGGTCGATCGATTGACCTGACGTTGCAGCGCGCGCCACGAGGTCACGGATCGCATCCCCCAGTCTTTTTTCGGCTCCGAGAGCGCTGACGATTGCGTCAATGAACTGGAGCACGGTCGAGGCCGCTTCGAGGTCGCGAACGGGAAGGTCGGTGCGCAGGGCGAGCTCCATGGACGCGATAAGCTCCAGCCTGTCGGGCCCAGCGAATCCAAGATCGGCGAACGCCAGCCCGTCGCCGATCGAACGGCGACCGGTCATCCGACAAAGGACAAGACGGATCGTGGCAGCGACGGGATCGGGAACGCTTTTGCGGGGTGACCGTCCAACGGCCATGCGCACTCCTTCGTAATTATACGGAGTGGCCGAAAGCAGCTACAGCACGACGCGCGCCGCAACGTCAAGTTACTGTCTGGTTGGTGAGAATAGACTTGGGATGGTGCCGGATGAGGGGATTGAACCCCCGACCTTCGGTTTACAAAACCGCTGCTCTACCGCTGAGCTAATCCGGCGCGCTTAGAGGACGCTTGCTTTATCAGGGAGCCCAGCGTTTCGAAAGACAAAATATCCCACCCGCTATAGGGTGGTGTCATCACAGTAGAATTGGTGAACGTGGGCGTCCCGTGAACGATATCTTTAGCCCGGATTCGCCGGATAACACCGTAATTTTCTGTAATTTCGCAGCGATTCAGGTATAAGAATCAATATCTTAATCTGGATCGCACGAGGCCATTTTGCAGAACCCGGCGGGTGAATCGGTCGATGGTCCTCTCCGGCTCGATTTCGACC
>CAMCWB010000047.1 GCA_945882315.1 Bauldia litoralis
GACCCGCCCGAGCTGGCGGCTGGCACCGCTCGACAACGCCACCGTCGCGCGCCTCTACGGCTCGATCCTCGTCATCGCCCTGCTCGCCGCCGCCGTGCCGCTGGTCGAAGGCCTCGTCACTTTCACCGCCGCACCGCCTTCGGTCGGCACGGCGATCGGCGGCGGCATATCGGTCGCCATCGCCATCATACTCCTCATTGGCTCGCGGGCGCTGGCCCGCGACGCGGCTAATCCCGAAGGGGGCAACGCACCGGCCGGCAAGATCTGGCGCTGGGCGAACACCTTCGCGAGCGTCGGCGCGCTGGCCGCGATCTTTGCGGCCATCGCCGGCTATGTCGCCTTCTCGCGCTTCCTCACGGCGCAGATCATCTGGGTCGGCATCGTGCTTGCCGTCTTCGCGCTGGTCTCGCGCCTCGCCGACATCCTGGTGGCAAGGGCGTTCGCCTCCGACCGGCCGACCGGGCGCTGGCTGATCGCCAGCGTCGGCTTCAGCCGGCGGGCGCTCGGCCAGGCAGCCGTGATCATCACCGGCGGCCTCCGCGTCCTCCTGATCATCCTCGCCGTCGTCGCCATCGCCGCGCCCTGGAGCTTCGATTCGGTCAGCCTCGCCGAAAGCGCCCGCAGCCTCTTCTACGGCGTTACCATCGGCTCGATCACGATCACCTTCTCGACGATCATCGCCGCCGTCGCCGTCTTCGTCCTCGGCATCGTCGTGACACGCTTCGTCCAGGGCTGGCTCGAGAACCGCCTGCTGCCGACCACCAACCTCGACCCCGGCCTGCAGAATTCGATCCGCACGGCGATCGGCTATCTCGGCGTCATCGTCGCCGCGCTCCTCGCCGGCGCCTATTCGGGTCTCGACCTCGCCAACATCGCCATCGTCGCCGGCGCCCTCTCCGTCGGTATCGGTTTCGGCCTCCAGTCGATCGTCAACAATTTCGTCTCCGGCCTTATCCTCCTCGCCGAACGGCCGATCCGGGTCGGCGACTGGATCGCCGCCGGCGCGGAAGAAGGCACCGTCCGCCGCATCAATGTCCGCTCCACCGAGATCGAGACCTTCGACCGGGCGACCGTCATCATCCCCAACTCGACGCTGATCACCGGCAATGTGCGCAACATGGTGTTGCGCGACCGCTCCGGCCGCATCAGCGTCACGGTGAGCACCGGCTACGCGGCGGAGAGCACCGCGGTGCGGGAACTCCTCCTCGACTGCGCGCGCAGCCATCCGAAGGTCCTCGGCTACCCCGAGCCGGAAGTCCTGCTCATGGCCTTCAACGGCGCCCAGCTCGATTTCGAGCTGCGCTGCTTTCTGGCCGAGGTTTCGGAGGCCGTCCGGGTCCGCTCGGATCTGCGTTTCGCCATCCTTGCCAAATTCCGCGAAGCCGATATTGAGAGGCCGACCGGCCTGCCCGCCCTTCCCGACAAGAGCTACAAGCCGCCTGCCGAGGCCTGATCGAACAATGTTCCTCTCCCGCCGTTTTTTCGCAGCGATCCTGACGGTATCGCTGCTGCTCGTCCCCGCCGCCGGCCAGGCGCTCGATCTCGGCGAGCTCTTCAAGGGCAAGCAGCTCGAGGCGCACGCGGTCGGGATCGATACCGCCGAGGCCCTCCGCATCCTGTCCGCCTACCGCAAGAAGCACGGCCTGCCGGCGCTGAAGCTCGACCCGACGCTCACCAAAATCGCCGCCGATCACGCGCTCAGGATGGCGAGGATGGACAAGGTCGATCATGTGCTGCGCGGCGAAGGCAGCTTCGGCAAGCGGCTCTCGACTGGTGGCTATGACGCGGCCGTCGCCTCCGAGAATATCGGCGGCGGCTACGATTCGCTCGACGAGGCCTTCGAGGGCTGGCGGAAATCGAAAGAGCACAACAAGAACATGCTCCGCGCCGACCTGACCGTGATGGGCATCGCCCGCGCCGATGCCAAGGGCAGCAAATACGGAACCTACTGGTCGCTGGTCATGGCGCGGCCTTATGAAGGCCCGCCGCCGGGCTCGATGCCGTCAGCCGGCCCGGTCATCCGCTTCGGACAATAGCCCTATTTCCGAAATCGCTGGATCAGCCGCTTCGCTGTCGCCCGCGCCGCGATCTCGCCGCGCATTGCCGCAAGCCCGGCCTTGAACAACGCGCCACCGCCGACGGGCCCGATGACCATCGTGGCGATGGCGCGCCGGTCCTTCCAGACGTGATCGACCATCGGATGGTTGGCCTCGGCGCAGGAATCGACGCGGCGGATTCCTGGAATGGACGAGAGGCTCCTGCCTGCCTCCATCATCAACTGTGCCCCCGGCGAGAAGCGGGCGAAGGATTCGTCGAAGGCGATCTTCCAGCTATAGGCCGTCTCGCCGGAGAGGAAGCTGACCAGCATCGCAATCGCCCGGCCGTCAAGCCGGATCGCGTCGATGCGCAGGGCGCCGCGCGCCGCTTTTGCCGCGACGATCTCGCGTGCCATCGCCGCAATCGGCACGATCCCCTGCATCGCCGTTCCGCCGTGGCCTTTCCATCCAGAAGCCTCCAGCGCCAGGAATTCCTCGAAATGGACCGGGTCGCCCGATGATTCGATCGTCACCGTGCCGAGGTCGCCCAGTCGGCGCATCTGCCGTGCATATTCGCCGCGGCGGCGCGCCGACAGCGTTGCCCGGCAATCCGCGCCGCCGGTAGGCGAGCCCGCGAGCATCGCCCGGCTCTTCTCGCCGATGACAACCAGCGGCCGTCCGCTCTCCGCGGCAAAAGCCCGGACCGCATCGGCAACATCGCCGTCGAGCCAGAGGTCGGGAAGGATGAGGCTGCCGCTCCCCGCGAGTCCGCCGAGCAATCCGTCGATCGCGGCGCCAACCTGCCCGCGCCCGATCAGCGGCACGGCGAGCGGGCCGTAGTCATGCGACCAGAGGCGGATGGCGGGCGCGATCCGGCCGAGACGTGTCGCCGTGACCGGCGCCAGCCCGGCAAGCATGCCGGCCCGGTCGTGCCAGGTCGCGAGCCTGACGTCCGGCCCCAGGGTCCGCATCGCGGCAAACGCGAAATCGGGATCGAAGAAGAGATTGTCCTCGGCGACCCGCCCGGTCAGCCCGCGCCACGCGTCGCGGATCGAGGCTGCCGCGCCGAGATCGAGGAGGGCGAAACGGCCGGATGCGTCGCGGAGGGCGGCAGGCGCCAGCGCGTCGCGACCAAGCGTGACGCTTCCCGCGCCGAGCCGCGCCCCGATCACGGCAGCGCCTCGACAGGCCGGCGCCCGGCCCGGAGCGCCGTGATGATCGAGCAACGGATGTTGAGGCGCTTCGCGGTGATCCAGTAGAGCGCCAGCGTCTCGAAGACGAGCGCCACGGTCGTCGCGGTGGCGGCGCCGGGCAGACCGATCGCCGGGATCAGGGTGACGTTCAGCACGACATTGAGAGCGAAGGTCACGGTGTAGACCCAGGCACAGGCGGCCTGCTGGCCGGCCATGATCAGGATGGTGCCGGCCGGCCCGATCGAGGCGCGGAAGATCAGGCCGATCGCGAGGATGTAGAAGAGCGGATAGCCCTCGACGAAGTTTGGCCCGAACAGCGACAGCAATTGCCGGCCGATCAGGAACATCAGGAGGATCATCGCCAGCGACGGCCAGAAGGTCCAGTGCAGCGTGTCGCGGACGAAGGATTCGAGCCGCACTCGGTCGCCCGCCGCATAATATTGCGCGAAGCGCTGGGCGCCGCCGGCGCGCACGGCGAAATAGACGAAATGGACCAGCGCCAGCGTCTTGGCGGCGGCAAAATAGATCGCCACCTGGTCGGGCTCCATGTAGTGGCCGACGATGATGATGTCGACATTGGTGAGGAGGTTGAAGAAGCCCTCGACGATGAAGATCGGCAGTGCGATCGCCACCCAGGTCCGCGGCCGGTAATCGCGCGGACCCGACGGCACGACGGTGCGGATGCGCCGGCTGAGCCAGATCAACTGGCCGATCGAGGTGACATAGGTCGCCCCGATGACCGAGCCCATCGCGGTCACGGCATTGGCCTCATAGCCGGCCTGCATCGCCGCCCACATGAAGGCGAGGATCAGGGCCGGCCGGATGATGAAGGTCGGCCACAGGCCGAGATCCGCCCAGTTGAAGGCGCGCGACACGCCGTCATGGATCTCGCCGATGGCGAGCATCGGCAGCGTGATGGCGCCGAGATAGAGCGGGATCAGGTAGTAATTCGACAGGCTGTCGCCGAAGGCATAGAGCCCGGCGGCGCCGATCGCCGCGAAGAGGGACGCGGCGACGAAGCCCTCGATGCGGCTGCCGAACAGGATGCCGCGCAAGAGCGGGCTTTCGCCGCGCGCGAAATATTCCGGCACGAAGCGGAGGATCGCCGTCTGGAACCCGAGGCAGGCAAGGCCGCCGAGGACGACGGCGCCGACCCAGACGACGACGAAGATGCCGTATTCGAAATCGCCCATCCAGCGGGCGAGAAGCACCTGGCTGAGATAGGCGATGCCGGCCGAGAAGATGCGCACCGTGAAGGCGATCATCGCGATGCGGCGCGAGACGGCGCGGTCGTCGGTTCCGTAGAGCGACGAATCGATGAGGTCGGCAACCGGCGTCGCATGCCGGGCGAGGCCGGCAGGCAGCCTTGCCGCGACCCCCGCAAACGAAACCCGCACCCTTGAACGCCTCCAGGACCGAAAAAGTCCGCCTGAGCTTGGCGGCGACGCCTTTAACAAAGCGTTCGCCGGCCGGCCGACTACCTCAGATAGGGCAGCGGGAGCGCCGCTTTCAATAAAATTGAAATTATCTCGGTCGGCAGGGTTAACGATCGCCGCGTTTCAGAGGCGAATCTCGCCCGCCTGCAGACGACGATAAAGGGCTGCATCGACCGGTACGTAACTCCCCGCCGCAACATCGTCGAAAAACAGCGGATCGCGGACCTTCTCCGGGTCGAAGCCGTCGCGGACGAGATCGGCCTTGCGCTGCTTGAAGGTCGAGGTGCTGTCGATCTCCTGCTGCAGGCGGATGAAGAGCGGCCGCGAGTAGGCGGACAAATGGCTATGGATGTGCTGGCGGAGCGCCGGCAGCGCCAGCGACCTGTCGGCGACGATCGCCACCATGCCGGCCTTGCCCTCGCGGCCGTCGACCGGCACGCCATAGACGTTGGCCTCCTTGACGGCGTCGAGGCTGTTGATCAGTTCCGCCACTTCCGAGGTCGCGACATTCTCGCCCTTCCAGCGGAAGGTGTCGCCGATGCGGTCGACGAAGAAGAAATAGCCCCGCGCGTCGCGCCGCACGAGGTCGCCGCTGCGGAACCACATGTCGTCGGCTTCGAAGGCATTGCGGAGAATCTTCTTCTCCGTCGCCGTCTTGTCGGAATAGCCGTCGAAGCGCTGGCCGGGCTTGACCGCGCTGACCAGGATCTTCGAGACGAGCTCGCCGACCTCGTCCGGCTTGCATTCGCGGCAGAGGCCGGCCGTATCGCGGATCGGTTCTTCCTTGTCGATATCGAAGCCGATGACCTTCAGCGGGAAGATGAAGCCCGCCCATTTCGGCACGCGCCCGACCGAGCCCGGCGTGTTGTCGAGATTGAAGATGATCGCGTTGCCTTCGGTCGCCGCATAGAACTCGCGGATCTCGCCGATGCCGAACCGCGTCGCGAAGGTCGTCCAGATGTCGGGGCGAAGGCCGTTGCCGCAACAGAGGCGGAGCTTGTGGCCCTTCTCCTTGGGATGCGGCGGCGCGTTGACGAGGTAGCGGCAGAGCTCGCCGATATACTGGAAGAGCGTGCATTCGCGGTCGGTGACGTCGTCCCAGAACTGCCGCGCCGAGAATTTCTCGCGGATGAAGACCGAGGCGCCCTCGCGGAGCGGCGCGCAGATGGCGATGACGCCGCCCGACGTATGATAGAGCGGCAGGCAGTCATAGAGCCGATCGTCGGGCTTGATGTGCATGATGGCCGAGAAGGCGTCCATCGCCGCCAGGATGCGGTAGTGGTTGATCTTCGCCGCCTTCGGCAATCCCGTCGTGCCGCTGGTGTAGATCAGGAGTGCCCTGTCCTCGAGCGTCAGCGCCGGCCGCTCGTCCTTGCCGACCGGCGTCTCGGAGAAGGCGGCGATGGCCTCGTCGATGCGGAGCGCCGCGAGGTCGCATTCGCCATGCGTCCAGACCTTCGGCTCGCCGGCGAGAAGCGGTGCGGCGCTGGCGAAGGATTGCGCCAGCTCGGCGGCGACGATGATGTGCTTGGCCGAGACGACATTGATGCAATGGGCAAGGGCTGCCCCGGTGAGATTGATGTTGAGTAGCGCCGCGGTGCCGCCCATGCGGATGACCCCCAGCCAGATCGCCACGAATTCCGGCCGGTTCGGCATCAGCAGGCAGACGGTCTCGTCCTTGGCCAGCCCCTCTGCCTTGGCCCAGCGCGCATAACGGTTGCCGCGCCGGTTGAGCTCGGCATAGGTGAAGCTCTCGCGGTCGGAGATCAGCGCCAGCCGGTCGGAGAACTTCTCCGCCAGGTCGTCCATGACGTCGGGAAAGGTCCGTGTCCGCCGCCGCGCCATCGGCGTGACCCGCGCCAGTGCCCGCCCGATCCTCATGAGGAACAGGAAATCCTTGCGGATATTGCCGAGAATGCCCATCACCTCCCCTAGCCGGCATCGTGTCACGCCGGTGAATCGTGTGAAACCGTAGCACCCTGAAACACGGCATGCGAGACGAAGGCATGACAACAAAAAATGAAGATTGGCGTCATGCCGCCGCCCTCGACCTCCGCGGCCTGCAATGCCCGCTGCCGGTCCTGAAGGCGCGCAAGACGCTCCTGTCGATGAAGCCGGGCGACCGCCTGCTCGTCGAGGCGACCGACCCGCTGGCCACCATCGATTTCCCGGCTTTCTGCAACGAGACCGGCCACCGGCTCGTGACGACCGCGCAACAGGACGGCGTCCTGCGGTTCCTGATCGAGAGGGCTAAAGTCTGACCTCGGAAAGGCAGAAATTTATCCGCTCATCCCCGCGAAAGCGGGGATCCAGGGCCACATTTCGATTCCTTGCTTGGGATTCGGGATTCCCGCTTTCGCGGGAATGAGCGGAGTATTTGCTCACCGCTTCCCGAACGAAAATCCCGCGATCGCCAGCGGATTGTCGGTCAGCGCCACCCGATCCGGCGTGTCCGGCTTCGCCTCGTTGAGGAAGCCGTCGAACAATCTCTCGATCCGCCCACGATCAAGATCGCGGCCGATGACGACGAGCCGCGAGCGATGGTCCGCATCCGGCCAGCCCCCGAGCCGCAGGACCGGCGAATAGACCCCCTGCACGCCGTGGATGACGGCGGGCTTTTCCTCCCCCGAAATCCCGATCAACCCCTTCACGCGGAGGAGCCGGTCACCAAATTCAGTCCCCAGCCGTTCGAGGAAGGCAGCCAGCGCGCCCTCCGTCATCCCCGCCTCGCGGGCGAGCGAAAGAGAACCGACCGGCGCATGCTCATGACTGGCCGCCTCGGCCGAAAAGCCATATGCGGCAGCGTCCGCCGCGCCGATGCCGGTCAGCGCATCCGCGATCGTGCCATCCCGCGCGTCGATAATCTCCGCGAGTGGGTTGAGCGCCGCCAGCCGCGCCCGCAACGCGGAAGAATCCGCGCCGGCAATGTCGGTCTTGGTCATGACGATGCGATCGGCCACCGCCGCCTGCTTCACCGCCTCCTCATGCGCATCGAGGGTCTTCAGCCCGTGCAGCGCGTCGACGACGGTGACAACGCCGTCGAACGCGAAGCGCAGCCGCAGATAGGGATGCGTCACGAGCACGCGCAGGATCGGCCCCGGTTCTGCCAGTCCGGTCGTCTCGATGACGACGCGGCGGACGTCACCGATCCGGTGGTTGTCGATGGCTCGGAGCAGCCGCTCCAGCGCCTCGACGAGTTCGCCGCGGATCGAACAGCAGACGCAGCCCGAGGACAGCGCGATGATGCCGTCGGCGGCGCTCTCGACCAGCAGATGATCGAGCCCGATCTCGCCGAATTCATTGACGATCACGGCGGTGCCGGCAAAGGCCGGATCGCGGAGCAGCCGCTTGAGAAGCGTCGTCTTGCCGGCGCCGAGGAAGCCGGTCAGCAGCGTCAGCGGTATCGGCTTCTTTCGCCCCGTGGCCGGAGCGGCAATCATGGCTCGGCGTCGGTATCGCCGAAGGCGCCCTCGAAGCGGTCGGCGATCGCATCGGGGGGCAGGCTGGAGACCTTGTCGCCTGGCATGGCGGGGCGCGCCCGCGGGATCGGGATGTTGCCGTTGCCCTTCGAGGTCTCGATACCTTTGGCGGGCTCGGCGCCCTTGTCCGCCATGCCGGTCGTCACCGGCACTGGGTCCATCGTCGCGAAGCGCGGCTCCAGCGCCGAGCGGCCGGTGGCGCCGGCGAGCAGCGGCTCTTCCTCGCCTTCCTGCTTCTGGCGTTTGCCGCAGACCTGGGCATGCATGTCGACCGCCGGCCCCGGCGCCCGCGCGCTGCGGAAATTGGCGAGTTGCGGCTTGCCGCCGCCGAAGAATTTCGGCTTGAAGCCGTCCTGCAGCAGCGCCGCCGCCATCTCGGCGCGGTCGCTTGCCGATACGGCGCCCAGCACCACGGCCGCGAGCGTCTTGCCCGATCGTGTCGCGGTCGCCACCATGTTGAAGCCCGAGGCGCAGATGAAGCCGGTCTTCATGCCGTTGGCGCCGCGGAAGCGCTCGAGCAGCGAGTTCTGCGAGCGGAGCACCTTCTTGCCGGCCTTGATTGCCGGAATCTTGAAAAGATCGCGCTGGTCGGGAAAGTCGCGCCAGAGGGCGCGAGCCAGCACCGCGAGGTCGCGCGCGGTCGTCACCTGGCGATCGTCCGGCAGGCCGTTCGGATTGACATAGACGGTGGAGGCCATGCCGAGCTGCCGCGCCGTGGCGTTCATCCGCCCGATGAAGCCCGCTTCGCTGCCGCCGATGGTCTCGGCAATCGCCACCGCGATATCGTTCGCCGAGCGCACGAGCATCATCTTCAGCGCATTGTCGAGCGTCATGTCGGTGCCGACCTTGTAGCCCATCTTGGAGGGCGGCTCTTTCAAGGCGTTCTTGGTGACGACGACGCGCGTATGCGGATTGACCTCGCCGGTTCTCAGCGCCTGGAAGGTGACATAGGCGGTCATCAGCTTGGTGACCGAGGCCGGGTGCCAGAGCGTGCCGGCATCGCGATTCTCGAGGACAGTGCCGGCGTCGATATCGACCAGGATATAGGCCGGCGCCTGCTTGGCGACTGCCGGCGCGGCAAAAGCACAGAGCAAAATCAAGGCGATGCGGCAAACGAAACGCATGAACCCCGGCCTTTGTCCTGGTTCTGGCAGCCGGTCCCGTGCGGAGGCCGGCTTTAATAAACAATTTCCATGCCTCATTGAAAGCCCTGGCCTGCACTGCCTGCGCAAGAGGCATCTGCCCTATTATCGAGCGCCGACGCTGGATTTCGACGCTATGTCAGCCACTTGATTTCATCCCCCTCATGGCCCCGCCCTTGCAAGAATGTCTCACCTCGAAAAAGATCGGCCCATGATCGGCCTCGAAACACCTGCCTCGGCTGAACCCGCCTTCCCGCGCCTCCTCCGCCCGGCCGCCGCGCCGGTGACGATGGAGCGGGCCCGCGGCCATGCGCGGCTGCGCTTCAAGGCGGAGGGCGGGGTCACCCGTCTCGACGAGTTCTTCCAGTCCGGCTCGGCCAAGATCCGCCTGCCCCGGGTCGAGCCCGGCGCGCCGACCGAAGCCGTCCTCATCAATACGGCCGGTGGCGTCACCGGCGGCGACCACCTCGTCTATGAAATCGCCGCCGGGGCCGGCACCCATGCCGTCATCTCGACCCAGGCCGCCGAGCGCATCTACCGCCGTTCGGCCGGCACCGCCCATATCGAGACCCGGATCACGGTCGCAAGCGGCGCCCGCCTCGACTGGCTGCCGCAGGAAACCATCCTCTTCGATAACTCGTCCCTGTTGCGCCGGCTGTCGATCGACGTCGCCGCCGATTCCAGGCTCCTCGCCGTCGAGACGATCATCCTCGGCCGCGCCGCCATGGGCGAGGCGGTGCGCAACGTCATCGTCGGCGACAGCTGGCGGGTCCGCCGCGACGGCAAGCTGATCTTCGCCGACGGCCTCCGCCTCGACGACGACGCCACCGCGATCATGCGAGGCGGCGCCACCGGCAGCGGCGCCATCGCGCTGGCCACCCTCCTCCTCGTCGCGCCCGATGCCGAATCGCACCTCGAAACAGCCCGCCAGGCCCTCGAAACGACACTCGGCGAAGCCGGCGTCAGCGCCTGGAACGGCATGCTCGTCGCCCGTTTTGCCGCGCCGGCCGGACACCTGCTTCGCGCCGACCTCGTCAAGCTCGTACAATCGCTCCGCGCCGCCCCGATGCCGCGCGTCTGGTCCCTGTGAGGCAATGCCGCAATGAATCTGACACCGCGTGAGAAAGACAAGCTCCTCATCGCCATGGCGGCCATCGTGGCACGCAAGCGGCTGGAGCGCGGCGTGAAGCTCAATCATCCGGAAGCGATCGCGCTGATCACCGATTTTGTCGTCGAGGGCGCCCGCGACGGCCGCACCGTCGCCGAACTGATGGAAGCCGGCGCCCATGTCGTCACGCGCGGCCAGGTCATGGAGGGCATCGCCGAGATGATCCACGACGTCCAGGTCGAAGCCACCTTTCCCGACGGCACCAAGCTCGTCACCGTCCACCACCCGATTCGCTGAGAGAAGGAACGACACCATGTTCAAGCGCTACGCCATCGCCGCCGCCATCCTCGCCGCATCGAGCGCCCCGGCCTTCGCCCATCTCGATCCCGCCCACCACGGATCGTTCATGGCGGGCGTCTCGCATCCGCTCTTCGGCCTCGACCACATCCTCGTCATGGTCGCCGTCGGCCTCTGGGCCGCGATGATCGGCGGCCGCGCGCTCTGGGTCGTGCCCGCCGCCTTCGTCGGCACGATGGCCTTCGGCTACGGCCTTTCGCTCTTCGCCGTGCCGCTGCCCTTCGTCGAGCCGGTGATCCTTGCCTCGGTCGTCGCCCTCGGCCTCCTCGTCGCCGCCGCCGTGAAGCTGCCCGTCGGTATCGGCGCCGTCCTCGTCGGCCTCTTCGCCATGTTCCACGGCCACGCCCATGGCGGCGAGCTCGGCCTCGCCTCGGCGCTTCCCTTCGGCATCGGCTTCGCCATCGCCACCGCTTTCCTGCACGCCGCCGGCATCGGCATCGGCCTGACGCTCGGCGCCGGCCTTGGCGAAATCCGCGGCAGGATCGTCGTCCGCATCCTCGGTGGCATCACCGCGGCCGCCGGCCTCGTCCTGGCCTTCAACAGCTAGGGGAAACCACATGATCCCTGGCGAAATCTTCCCCGCCGATGGCGAGATCGAGCTGAATGCCGGCCAGCCGGTGATCGCACTGGAGGTCTCGAACACCGGCGACCGGCCGATCCAGGTCGGCTCGCATTATCACTTCGCCGAGACCAACCCGGCGCTTGCCTTCGACCGTGACGTGGCGCGCGGCCAACGGCTCGACATCCCGGCCGGCACCGCCGTCCGCTTCGAGCCCGGCCAGAGCCGGACCGTGAAGCTGGTGCCCTTCGGCGGCGCCCGCAGGGTCTTCGGCTTCAACCGGAAGGTCATGGGCGATTTGGACTAGAGCACGATCCATTGAGATAGAAACATGATCTTCTCAACCCACTCCGCTCATCCCCGCGAAAGCGGGGACCCAGGGGCCACAATCGCAGCGCCTGCCGGCCCTGGATTCCCGCTTGCAGCGGGAATGAGCGGAGTTCGGGGAGTGGTCCGTGAGTAACTCAAAACCGATCACCCGATAGGAGCCTCAATGCCCTACCGTATCTCCCGCGCCGCCTATGCCGACATGTTCGGGCCGACCACCGGCGATCGCGTCCGCCTCGCCGATACCGAGCTCGTCATCGAGGTCGAGAAGGATTTCACCACCTATGGCGAGGAGGTGAAGTTCGGCGGCGGCAAGGTCATCCGCGACGGCATGGGCCAGTCGCAGGTCAGCCGCGCCGGCGGCGCCGTCGACACGGTCATCACCAATGCGCTGATCGTCGACTACTGGGGCGTCGTCAAAGCCGATGTCGGGATCAAGGACGGCAAGATCGCCGGCATCGGCAAGGCCGGCAATCCCGATATCCAGCCCGGCGTCAACATCATCGTCGGACCGGGCACCGAGGCGATCGCCGGCGAAGGCAAGATCCTGACCGCCGGCGGCATCGATTCGCACATCCATTTCATTTGCCCGCAGCAGATCGACGAATCGCTCTATTCCGGCGTCACCACCATGATCGGCGGCGGCACCGGCCCGGCGACCGGCACCAACGCCACCACCTGCACGCCCGGCCCCTGGCACCTCGCCCGCATGATCCAGGCGGCCGAAGCCTTTCCGATGAACCTCCTCTTTGCCGGCAAGGGCAACGCCTCGCTGCCGGCCGGCATCGAAGAGCAGATCAAGGCGGGCGCCGGCGCGCTCAAGCTTCACGAGGACTGGGGCACGACACCGGCGGCGATCGATTGCTGCCTCTCGGTCGCCGACGAGTTCGACGTGCAGGTGATGATCCACACCGACACGCTGAACGAATCCGGCTTCGTCGAGAACACCATCGCCGCCTTCAAGAACCGCACGATCCACGCCTTCCACACCGAAGGCGCCGGCGGCGGCCATGCACCGGACATCATCAAGGTCTGCGGGCTTCCCAACGTCATCCCGTCCTCGACTAATCCGACGCGGCCTTACACGCGCAACACGATCGACGAGCATCTCGACATGCTCATGGTCTGCCACCATCTCGATTCCGGCATCGTCGAGGACGTCGCCTTCGCCGAGAGCCGCATCCGCAAGGAGACCATCGCGGCCGAGGACATCCTCCACGACATGGGCGCCATGTCGATCATCGCCTCCGACAGCCAGGCGATGGGCCGCGTCGGCGAGGTGCTGATCCGCACCTGGCAGACCGCCCACAAGATGAAGGTGCAGCGCGGCAGCCTGAAGGAGGAGCGCGGCCAGAACGACAATTTCCGCGTCGCCCGCTATATCGCGAAATACACCATCAACCCGGCCATTGCCCATGGCCTCGACGAATGGGTCGGCTCGATCGAGATCGGCAAGCTCGCCGACCTCGTCCTCTGGTCGCCGGCCTTCTTCGGCATCAAGCCCGACCTCGTCATCAAGATGGGCACCATCGCCGCTGCCCCGATGGGCGACCCCAACGCCTCGATCCCGACGCCGCAGCCGGTCCATTACCGCCCGATGTTCGGCGCCTACGGCAAGGCACTGACCCATTCCGCCGTCACTTTCGTCAGCCAGGCCTCGATCGAGGAAGGGCTTTCGAAGCGGCTCGGCCTCGACCGCAAGCTTCTCGGCGTTCGCAATACGCGCAGCGGCATCTCGAAGGAATCGATGATCCACAACGCCGCGACGCCCTCGATCGAGGTCGACCCGGAAACCTACGAAGTCCGCGCCGACGGCGAACTGCTCACCTGCCCGCCGGCCGAAATGCTGCCGATGGCGCAGCGCTACTTCCTGTTCTGATGCAGCCAGCCCGGCAGAGCGCGGATATCGGCAAGGATCACGTCGGCGAGCGGGGCAAGGTCGGCTGCCTCGCCGGTGCCGGACAGCACGCCCACCGCCGCGCCGGCATGGGCGGCGCGTGCCATGGCGAGGTCATGATGATTGTCGCCGACCACGGCGATCTCGGCGGGCGCCAGCCCGGCAGCGGCCGCGAAGGCGTCGACCATGTCCGGTCCCGGCTTCGGCCGCGCCACGGAATCATAGCCGAAGACATGCGGCAGCAGCCGTCTCACGCCGAGCATCTCGAGCGCCGCCTTGGTGGCGGCCGTCCCGTCGCTCGTCGCGACGCCCATGACGAAGCCCATCCCGTCGAGCGCCTCGAGCGTCTCGACGAGGCCGGGAACCGGCACGGAATAGCTGACCCCGTTGCGGTGGAACACTGCGTCGATGTCGACCACCAGCGTGTTGAACGCTTCGTCGAGAAGCTCAGGAAACCACAGCCGCGCGATGTCGATCGTCGTCCCGGCGGCAAGCACGGTGCCGGCCCGGATACGGCCGCTCGCCGGATCGAGCCCGCCCGCCACCATCATCGCCTCGGCGCGGACCGCATCGCCACGGGCAAGGTCGAGCGCCAGTTCGCGGTACACCCGGTTCCAGCTCGCCTCGAAATCGAGGAGCGTACCGTCCTTGTCGAAGAGGATGCCGCGCAGTCTTGGTCGGATCTCGTCTGCCATTTGTCTCGCCCACTTTGCACTACCCTCTCTTGCAGAAGACACATGCACAACGTCAATTGTTGCAGGGTCCTCCCCCGTAGACGGGGGAGGACCCAAAAGGGGCTCCATGCCCCGGACTCAAATGCGAGCGCCAAGTCATGATCCGCGCCACCAAAGTCTTTTCATCCAGCGAATGGTCGCAGGCAGCGGCCGACCGCATCGTCCTCGATCATGACGGCCGCCATCGCCGCCGGCTGGCGCTCACCGGCGAGGCCGGCACCGAATTCCTCCTCGACCTGCCGGAAGCACGCGCGCTCCGCGACGGCGACGGCCTTCTTCTCGATGACGGCCGGATCGTGGCGGTGAAGGCCGCCCCCGAAACCCTCTCGGACGTCCGCGGCAAGGACGGCGACCATCTCCTTCGCCTCGCCTGGCATCTCGGCAACCGCCATCTGCCCACGCAGATCCTTGGCGACCGGCTGCTCATCCGCCACGATCACGTCATCGACGACATGCTGCGCGGCCTCGGCGCCACCGTGACGTCGATCGAAGCCCCCTTCGACCCGGAAGGCGGCGCCTATGGCCAGACACACGCGGTTCATGGTCATGACCACGATCACGGCCATCATCACCACGGCCACGGTCACAAGCACCCGCATGATCACGGTCATGGCTGAGCCGCTGCCGCGCCCCGAACCGAAAATCGTCAAGGTCTTCGAGCCCGGCCCGAAGGCGCCGGCGAGCCCGCCGGAGCTTTCGCCGGAGGCACTGAAGAAGCTTCTCGCCTGGCTCTCACCCGCCTTCCCGGTCGGCGGCTTCAGCTACAGCCACGGTCTGGAATGGGCGATCGAGGACGGCACGGTGAAGACTGCCGCCGATCTTGAAGCCTGGGTGGAGGCGATCCTGCGCCACGGCGCCGGCTGGTCGGACGGTGTGCTGCTTGCACATGCCTGGCGCGCCGCCACGGTCGGCGATCGCGCTGCGCTCGACGCGGTCAACACGCTCGCCATCGCCTTCCAGCCGACCCGGGAACGCCATCTCGAAGCCACCGCGCAGGGCCGCGCCTTCCTGACGACCGTCGCCGCGACCTGGCCGAATGATCGCCTGGCCGAGCTAGCCGTGCATTTCCATGACGCGCAGATCGCCTATGCCGTCGCGGTCGGGCTCGCCGCCGGCTGCCACGACGTGCCGCTCGCCGCGACCCTCAACGCCTTTCTCGGCGGCTTCACGGCGAATCTCGTCTCGGCCGCGATCCGCGCCGTGCCGCTCGGCCAGACCGAGGGCCAGCGCGCCATCGCCAATCTCTCGCCGGTCGTCGAGGCAATTGCGACAAGCGCCGCCGCCGCAACGCTCGACGAACTCGGCGGCGCCGGCTGGCGCGCCGACATCGCCTCGATGCAACACGAAACCCAATACACAAGGTTGTTCAGGTCATGAGTCTTTCGCAAAACGGCCCGCTGCGCGTCGGCGTCGGCGGCCCGGTCGGTTCCGGCAAGACCGCGCTGATGGATGCGCTCTGCAAGCGGCTGCGCGACGAATACGATATCGCGGCCATCACCAACGACATCTATACCAAGGAAGACGCCGAGTTCCTGACCCGCTCCGGCGCGCTTGCCGCCGAGCGCATCCTCGGCGTCGAGACCGGCGGCTGCCCGCATACCGCGATCCGCGAGGACGCCTCGATCAACCTCGCCGCGGTCGCCGAGCTCAGGAGCCGCTTTCCGGCCCTCGACATCGTCCTCATCGAATCGGGCGGCGACAATCTCGCCGCGACCTTTTCGCCCGAGCTCGCCGACCTGACGATCTACGTCATCGACGTCGCCGCCGGCGAGAAGATCCCGCGCAAGGGCGGCCCCGGCATCACCCGTTCCGATCTCCTCGTCATCAACAAGATCGATCTCGCCCCGATGGTCGGCGCCTCGCTGGAGGTGATGGACCGCGACGCCCGCCGGATGCGCCGCGAGCGGCCCTTCATCTTCACCAACATGAAGACCGGCGAAGGGCTGGAGGGGATCGTCGAGACGATCACCAGGATGGGCGGCCTCAGCAAGGCGGCCTGAAGCAATGTCAGGAAAAGCATGTCCTCGACCCCGATCGGGGATGGAAGCCGGTTTTCCGTCCGGCATTGCGCCATATTAAGGAATCTAGGGCCGATTCCGATTCCATTGAAATGGATCAGGCCCTAGGCTTTCCGGGGCGAAATCCCCCCGCGCCAAAGAGCGCCATTCTCTGCCCCGGTTTGCGGCTATAATCGCCGCCGAACCGCCGCGGAGCCTCGTGAATGCCGACCGTCAACCGCATCGCCGATTTCCATGAGGACATCACGGAATGGCGGCGCGATCTCCATCGCCGCCCCGAGTTGCAGTATGACGTCCACGAGACGGCTGCCTTTGTTGCCGGGAAGCTCCGCGCCTTCGGCCTCGACGAGGTCGTGACCGGCATCGGCCGGACCGGCGTCGTCGGCGTCATCCGCGGCCGCCAATCGAAGAGCGGCCGGGTCATCGGCCTGCGCGCCGACATGGATGCCCTGCCGCTTCAGGAGACCACCGGCAAGCCCTACGCCTCGACCGTTCCGGGAAAGATGCATGCCTGCGGCCATGACGGCCACACCGCCATGCTGCTCGGCGCGGCGCGCTATCTCGCCGAGACGCGGAATTTCGACGGCACCGCGATCGTCATCTTCCAGCCGGCCGAAGAGGGCGGCGCCGGCGGCAAGGCGATGATCACCGACGGGCTCATGGAACGCTGGTCGATCCAGCAGGTCTACGGCATGCACAACATGCCGGGCCTGACGCCGGGCGCCTTTGCCACCCGCGTCGGGCCGCTGCTCGCCGCCACCGACGAGTTCAACATCGAGATCATTGGCCGCGGCGGCCACGCCGCCAAGCCGCATGAGACCGTCGATCCGATCGTGGTCGGCACCGCCCTCGTACAATCCCTGCAGACGATCGTCTCGCGCGCCGTCGACCCGATGGAGGCCGCCGTCGTCTCGGTCACCAAGTTCCACGCCGGCAACGCTCATAACATCATCGCCGAGAGCGCCAAGATCGGCGGCACCGTCCGCACGCTGACCGCCGCAAATCGCGACCTCATCGAGCGGCGCATCCGCGAGATCGCCGCCGGGCTAGCCGCCACCTACGGGGCGACAATATCGGTCGACTACAACCGCAACTATCCGGTCACCCGCAACCATCCCGCCGAGACCGCGCTGGCCGCTGCCGTCGCTGCCGAGATCGTCGGCCCGGCCAATGTCGACGACCACGCGCCGGCCATCATGGGCGGCGAGGATTTCTCCTACATGCTCGAGGAACGGCCCGGCGCCTTCATCTTCATCGGCAATGGCGACACGGCCGGACTTCACAATCCCGCCTATGATTTCAACGATTCTATCATCCCCGTCGGCTGCTCCTATTGGGTCCGGCTGGCTGAGACGGCCATGCCCGCCTAGGGTCGCAACGGCTGATCCGTTCGGCTATAGGGCGGCAGTGAAGATCTGATCGGACGCATTGATGCCCCCAAACGACGCCAATTCGACGGAAAAGCCCGGTGAAGCCGGTTCGATCGCCCTGATCCGTCGGCTGTTCGCCGAGACCGGCCGGGAATTCGCCGGCCGCTACGCGCTGGCGATTTTCTTCATGGCGATCGTGGCGGCCACGGCCGGCGGCACGGCTTGGATCATGGGCGACGTCGTCAACCAGATCTTCGTCGACCGCAACGAGGGCATGCTCTTCGTCCTGTCCGGCGCCATTCTCGGTATTTCATTTTTGCGCGGCATCGGCACCTATGGCTCGTCGGTGACGCTGGCGCGGATCGGCAATTCTGTCGTCGCCAAGACGCAGCGCCGCCTCTACGACCATCTCCTCTCGCTCGGCGTCGATTTCTACAACAACACCCATTCGAGCGAATTCATCACCCGCATGTCGCATAATGCGGGAGCCGTCCGGTCGGTGCTCAACACCGTGGTCTCGAGTTTCGGCCGCGATCTTCTGTCCTGCGTCGGCCTCGTCGCCGTCATGGTCATCCAGAGCCCGCTTCTGTCGCTGATCGTCCTGGTCACCGGCCCGCTCGCCGTCATCGCCGTCACCGGCCTCGTCAAGAAGATCAAGGCCATATCGCGAAGCGAGTTCCGCTCGCAGGGCCAGATCATCAAGTCGATGCAGGAAACTGCGCATGGCATCCGCATCGTCAAGGCGCTCAACCTCGAGCCGGCGATGCGCAGCCGTATGGACGTCGCCGTCGACGCGGTCCGCCAGCGCTCCAACAAGATGGCCGAGATCCAGGCCCGCACCGGGCCGATCATGGAAACGCTGGGCGGCGCCGCCGTCGCCGGCGTCATGCTCTGCGCCGGCTACGCCACGATCTACCTCGGCGAGAAGCCGGGCGCCTTCATGTCCTTCATCACCGCCATCCTGCTCGCCTACGAGCCGGCTAAGCGCCTCGCCCGCACCCATGTCAGCATCGAAGCCGGCCTCATGGGCGTCCGCATGATGTACGAACTGCTCGACACCAAGGGCTCGATGAACCTCAATCCGGACGGCCCCAAGCTCCGTATCACCAAGGGCGAGGTCCGTTTCGACAAGGTCGATTTCGCCTATCGCAGCAACGCGCCGCTCTTCGACAAGCTCGATTTCGTCGCCGAGGGCGGCCGCATGACGGCGCTGGTCGGGCCGTCGGGAGGCGGCAAGAGCACGCTCATCTCGATGATCCTGCGCTTCTACGATCCGGTGTCCGGCAAGATCGTCATCGACGGCCAGGACATCGCCACGGTCCAGATCGCGTCGCTGCGCGATGCCATCGCCTTCGTCAGCCAGGAAATCGTCCTCTTCAACGACACGGTGCGCGAGAACATCCGCTTCGGCCGCCCCGACGCCACCGACGCGGAGGTCGAGCAGGCGGCGCGCGATGCCATGGCGCATGATTTCATCCTCGACATGCCGAAGGGCTACGAGACGCTGCTCGGCGACCAGAGCATTCCGCTGTCCGGCGGCCAGCGCCAGCGCGTCGCTATCGCCCGCGCCATGCTCCGGAACGCCCCGATCATCCTCCTCGACGAGGCGACCTCGGCGCTTGATTCGGAATCGGAACACCACGTCCAGGTGGCCTTCGACCGGCTGATGCGCGACCGCACCACGATCGTCATCGCCCACCGCCTGTCGACGGTGCTGGGCGCCGACAAGATCGTCGTCGTCGTCGGCGGCAAGGTCGTCGAGCAGGGCCGTCATGACGAGCTGCTCGCCGCCGGCCGCCAATATGCGCGGCTTTACCGGCTGCAATTCAAGGAACAGGCCGAGACGGATATCCGCGACGACGTGACGGCGGCATGAAGAGAGAAGGCTTGGTGCCCCTGGCCGGAGTCGAACCAGCACGCCCTTGCGGGCAACAGATTTTGAGTCTGCCGCGTCTACCGGTTCCGCCACAGGGGCCCAAGCGGCGGCGACTATAGAGGTGGAAGCCTGCTGGTCAACCGGAACGAGCCTTCGTTTGAGTGACCGCTAGATAATTTCCGGGATGCCAAGCCGATGCCCCTTTCCCTGACCGCCCCTCGCCTCTCCGCACTCGTGGTCACCCTGCTGAGTGCCGCAACGATCGCCGCAGCCTGGGCCTTCGAGCTGATCGGCGGCTATGTCCCTTGCGCCCTCTGCCTCGAAGAGCGCATCCCCTATTACCTCGGCGTCCCGGTGGCGCTTGCCGCCCTCCTCGCCGCCTGGTTCGTCGCCCCGGCCCGGCTGGCGCGCCTTCTCCTCCTGCTCGCCGCACTGATCTTTGCCTGGGGCGCTTATCTCGGCATCTATCACGCCGGCGCCGAATGGGGCTTCTGGCAGGGCCCGGCCGATTGCGGCGCCGGTGCCGCCCCACCGACGACCTCGGCCGCCGATATCCTGTCGCAGATGGAGGGGATACGGATCGTCTCCTGCACCGAGGCGAGCTGGCGCTTCCCGGCGGGCTGGGGATTGTCCTTCGCCGGCTGGAATGCCGCGATCTCGGTCCTGCTGGCCGCGGTGGCGCTGTGGGGCGCCGCCCGCAAGCAATAACCTACGGCTCCAGCTCGGTATCCCAGTAGAGATAATCCATCCACGAATCGTGGAGGTAGTTCGGCGGGAACATGCGGCCGTTATTGTGGAGCGCCGCGACCGAGGGCTGGTAGGGCATCTGCGCCGGCCACATACGCGCCTCGGCCGGCATCTTGCCGCCTTTCCTCAGATTGCAGGACGAGCAGGCGGCGACGACATTGGCCCATGTCGTCTGGCCGCCATGGGCCTTCGGAATGAGGTGGTCGAAGGTCAGGTCGTCGTCGATGCCGCAATACTGGCACTCGAACCTGTCGCGCAGGAAGACATTGAACCGCGTGAAGGCAGGATGGCGCGCCGGCTTCACATAGGTCTTCAGCGACACGACCGAGGGAAGCTTCATAGAAAAAGACGGGCTGCGCACCGCCACCTGATACTCGGAGACGATGTTCACCCGCTCGAGAAAGACCGCCTTGATCGCGTCCTGCCAGGACCACAGCGACAAGGGGTAATAGCTCAGAGGTCGAAAGTCGGCATTGAGAACCAGTGCCGGATTCGACCCGGCCGTAACCGCGACGTTCACCCGAACTCCCGAAATCTTATGCGCCGCCCGGCATGTAGGCTCCCGGGCCCGATCGATACTCTAGATGATGTATGACGCCGGTGTGAAGGGGGGGGTGAGACGCTTCACCCCGCGGCCGCTCTCCCGGCCACAGGATTGTGAGCCCCGCGTCCCGCGACAGGCCGGACCGCAGCCGGTATAAAACCGCCGGGGAATCCAAGAATCTGCTGCAATCCTGGTAGGGAATCGAATGGAATATCGCCTGCTCGGACGCTCGGGCCTGAAGGTCTCGACGATCACCCTCGGCACGATGAATTTCGGCCGCGAGGACCCGTCGAAGCCGCTTTTCTCGTTGGGCGTCGAGCCGGCGCGGCGCCATCTCGACCTCGCCATCGACCGCGGCCTCAACCTCATCGACACCTCCGACGGCTATGCCAAGGGCGACTCGGAGGAGATCATCGGCGAGGCGCTGGTCGGCAAGCGCGGCAAGGTCCTGCTCGCCACCAAATGCTTCAACCCGATGGGGCCGGGGCCGAACGACACCGGCCTGTCGCGCCATCACATCGTCGCCGCCTGCGAGGCGAGCCTGAAACGCCTGCGCACCGATTACATCGACCTCTACCAGGCGCACAAATGGGACGGCCAGACGCCGGTCGAGGAGTTCATGGAGGCCTATGACCGCCTCATCCGCGACGGCAAGGTCCGCTATATCGGCTGCTCGAATTTCTCCGGCTGGCACGTCATGAAGTCCCTCGGCGTCTCCGAGAAATACGGCCGCGAGCGCTTCGTCTCGCAGCAGGTCTGCTACACGCTGATCTCGCGCGAGTCCGAACATGAGCTCGTGCCGATCGCCGTCGACCAGGGCCTCGGCATGCTCGTCTGGGGGCCGCTCGCCGGCGGGCTGCTGTCGGGAAAATTCCGCCGCGGCAAGGACGGCCCGGCCGGCGCCCGTCACACCGGCTTCAAATGGCATTCGCCGCCGGTCCATGACTGGGAACGGGCCTTCGACATCATCGAGGAACTTGTCGCCGTCGCCGAGGCGCGCGGCGTCTCCGCGGCGCAGGTGGCGCTCGCCTGGACATTGTCGCGGCCGGGCATCACCTCGACGATCGTCGGCGCCCGTACCGAGGAGCAGCTTGCCGACAATCTCGCCGCCGCCGACCTCAAGCTTTCGGAAGACGAGCAGAAGCGCCTGGAGAAGGTCAGCCGCCTGCCGCTGCCCTATCCCTACTGGCACCAGCTTTTCATGTGCAAGGAGCGTTTCGGACCGGCCGACCTCGCTCTCCACAAGCCCTATATGGAAGCGAATTGACCCCTTCGCCTTCGCCTCGCGGTCGCTTATCTTAAGAGCAATGCCAGGAAAAGTGGGAACCGGTTTTCCGTCCGGCATTGCGTAGATCAAAGATGGCGGGCGACTGACGGAGCTGCGATATGCCTGATCAGATCGAGTGGCGGGTTCCCGCCGAAGTCGAGCCGAAGCCGGAGAATTACGATTTCGAACTGCCGGCGGCGCTATCCTCCGTCGTCGGGCTCCATTCGCGCGTTCCCGAGGACGCCTTCACCGCCGAGGTGCTCGGCACCGAGCGGGCCGGCAACGGCGTCGTCATCGACAAGACCGGCATCGTCCTCACCATCGGCTACCTGATCACCGAGACCGCGGAGATCTGGCTGACAGCGAATGACGGCCGCGTCATCGCCGGCCATCCGCTCGGCTTCGACCAGGAGACCGGCTTCGGCCTCGTCCAGGCACTCGGCCGGCTCGACCTGCCGGCGCTCGAACTCGGCCAGTCGAAGGACGCCCAGGTCGGCACCCGCGTCATTTCGGCCGGCGCCGGCGGCGCCCCGCATTCGCTCGCCGCCTTCATCGCCGGCAAGCAGGAATTCGCCGGCTACTGGGAATATGTGCTGGACGAAGCGCTATTCACCGTCCCCGCCCATCCCTATTGGGGCGGCACCGGCCTGATCGGACCGAAGGGCGAGCTTCTCGGCATCGGCTCACTGCAATTGCAGCAGGCCCGCGAGGACGGCAGCGCCGTGCCGCTCAACATGTATGTGCCGATCGATATATTGAAGCCGATCCTCGACGACATGCTGACGCTCGGCCGGCCGAACCGGCCGCCGCGCCCCTGGCTCGGCCTCTACGCGACCGAAATCGACAACCGCATCGTCATCGCCGGCCTCTCCGGCCGCGGCCCGGCGGCCCGCGCCGATGTCCGCCAGGGCGACGTCGTGCTCTCGGTCGGCGGCATGAAGGTGAAGGGCCTCGCCAACCTCTTCCGCAAGATCTGGTCGCTGGGCGAAGCCGGCGTCGAGGTGCCGCTCACCGTCTCCCGCGACGGCAAGCCGCTCGACCTAAAAGTCCCCTCCGGCGACCGCAACCGCTTCCTCAAGGGCCCGAGCCTGCACTGAGGCGGCGATATCCTCTCCCATGGGGAGAGGGCTTTGAGCCTTAGCGAACGAAGAGAGCTTAGGCGAGAAGGGTGAGGGGTTGGGGCCTGTCGGTGATCCACCCGAGCGTCGCCCCGGGTGACAGCGCCGGAGTGACCAACGAACGGAACAGCCCCTCACCCCGCCAATCTAAGCTCACTGCGTTCGCTAAGACCGGCGGCCCTCTCCCCATGGGAGAGGCGGCCTAATGCTCGTCGAAGCAACGCTACCTAAGCCGCGATCTTCTTCGGGATGCCGCCCATCGCGACGATGCGGTAGCGGTCGGCCAGCACCGGCGAGAGTTTGCGGCGCTTGCCTTCCGGCACCGCGATCCACATGCGCAGGAGATGGCGCTTCCGCTCCTCCTCCGGATAGTCCTCATAGGCGCCGCGGGCATGCAGCATGATGTGGTTGTTGATGAACTGCATGTCGCCTTCCTTGAAATCCATGGCGAGACGCAGTTCCGGCCGCTCGGAGATCTGCTGCACGAGGTTGAGCGCCTCGCGCTGCTTGTCGGTCATGCCGAGCTCTTCGCCCCAGCGCACGACGGATTCGAAGAAGATGCGGCTGGTGATGCGCGAGGTGACCTTGCCGTCATAGACGCTGAACATCGGGCAGGCATACCAGGGTTTCTCGCCTTCCGGATTCTCGCCGCGCCAGTCGAGATTGAAGGGCTGGTAGAGCAGCTCGAGGAGGTCGGGCCGCTCCTGCAAGAGCACGTTATGCACCGTCAGCGCCGAGACCAGGTAGCTGGCGCCGCCGGTCTTCGCCGTGCGCAGGCAGAAGAGGCCTGAGGATGTCGACCAGCAACTGGTCGGAATGGAAATCCATGCCGCCGCTCGTCTGGTAGGGCCGCGTCGTCGGGTCGGAAAGCTTCTTGCCCTCGTCGCGGACATGGCCGAGGAGATGGCCGCGCGTATTCTGCGACACCGGCTGGCCGAGATGCATGCCGATGCCCCAATAGGCGAGTTCGCACTCCGCGTCCGAATAGCGGTCGCGCGGGAAGCCGCGCACCATGACGAAGCCGACGCCGTCCTCGACCCGCTTGGCGATCTTGTCGAGCTCGGCCGTGAAGCTCGGCAGCGGGAAGGCGCTCTTCGGAAAGGGGATCGACAGGCCGGACGCCTTCACCGCCTTGATCGCCGTATCGAGCTCGGCAATCGCCTTGTCGTCGAGGTGATAATACCAATGCGTTTCCTTGGCGATCTCGGGGCCCACCCAGGCGGCCGGCGCCGTGATCTTTTCCCGCACCATCTCGGTCATCGCGATCTTCCTCCAGATTTTGTTGTTCGGCTGAGCCGGCACGAAACACCGCGCTTCTGCTCGCGTTTTGTCGCCGTGCGGACAAGGCAATCTGCCTCCCCCACAGGGCGAAATTGAGGATGCTTTTTCGCGCCCTGCGAGTCTAGCCCAGCACGCGCCGCAGGAACTCGGCGCCGAGCCGCAATCCCTCATCGTCGATGCCGTGCTGGAGGCCTGGCCGGAGGTGCCATTCGACCGGAATCTCGGCCTGGCCGAGCGCCCGCACGGCGGCCGTCATCGCCATCGCCGGCACCACCTGGTCGATCTCGCCATGCACCAGCAGGACCGGCGGCTTGCTGCGGGTTTCGGTCTTCAGATGCTCCGGTCCGGCAAGTAGCCCCGAATAGCCGACGACGCCTGCCATCGCCTGCTTGCGGCGCGGCGCGACCTGCAGCGCCATCATCGTGCCCTGGCTGAAGCCGACCAGCGCCAGCTTCCCGTCCGCGAGCCCGAGGCTCGCCAGTTCCGCATCGAGGAAGGCGTCGAGCCCCGGCGCCGCCTGGCTCGTGCCGGCATGGAGGCGGTACGGATCGATCTCGGCCAGAGGGAACCAATGCCGCCCGTAGGGCGCGCCATCGCAGGGCGACGGCGCATGCGGCGAGACGAAAGCGGTATGCGGCAGGAGCGGTGCGAAATGCCGGCCGAGGTCGATGAGATCGTTGCCGTCGGCGCCGTAGCCATGCAGGAACACCACCAGGCTCTGTGCGGCGCCGCCGCTTGCCGGATTCAGTCTGGGTCCGTCGATCATCCGCCACTCACACCGGCATAGCCGTCCTCTGTCGCTGGGTGCGATAATAGGCCCAGAAGAGCCAGGCCGCGACGCCGCGCCAGGGCGACCATTTGACCGCGAGCGCCGCCGTCTCCTCGATGGTCAGCGCCGCGAAGCCGAAGGCGTCGGCGACCGCATTGCGCAGTGCCAGATCGCCGGCGGGGAAAATGTCCTGATGGCCGACGCAGAACAGGAGATAGACGTCCGCCGTCCACGGGCCGATGCCCTTCACGGACGTCAGCCGCCGATGCGCCTCCTCGGCCGGCAGGTCGGCAAGCCCGGCGAGATCGAGGCCCTCGCTGAGGGCAATCGCCACGGCCCGCAGCGCGTTGATCTTGGCGAGCGACAGGCCCGGCGCCCGCAGCGCATTGTCGCTGGCGTTGCGGATCGCCTCGACCTGCATTCCCGGAAAGGCCGCGATCAATCGCCCCCAGATCGCCTCGGCGCTCGCCACCGAGACCTGCTGCCCCATGATGATCCGGGCCAGCCCCTCGAAGCCCCCCGGCCGGCGGCGCAGCGGCACCGCCCCGGCGAAAGCGAGCACCGTCTTCAGGCGCCGGTCGCGCTTGACGAGATAGGCCAAGCCTTCGGCGATATCGGCCTCGGTTTCGATCGTCCGCATCTGCTTCCTTTTCCCGACCGTGCTAGAGCATGGCCCGCAGCCCTTCCTCAAGCCCGGATCGCCCGGCGTGCAACCCGTTTTCCGCTTCGCTCCCTCGCCGAATGGCGAACTTCATCTTGGCCACGCTTTTTCGGCGCTCCTCGATTTCGAGCTCTGCCGCCGCATGGGCGGCCGCTTCCTGCTGCGCATCGAGGATATCGACCCGGCCCGCTGCCGGCCGGAATATGAGGCGGCGATCTATCGCGACCTCGCCTGGCTCGGCATCCGCTGGGAGGAACCGGTCCGCCGCCAGTCGGAAGCCATGGACACGTATCGCGAGGCGACGGAGAAGCTCCGCGGCCGCGGTCTCATCTATCCCGCCTTCATGAGCCGCGCCGGCATCGCCAGCGCGACGGGCGATCCGTCATGGCCGCGCGATCCCGACGGCGCACCACTCTATCCCCATGCCGATCGCGACATCGACTCGGCCGACGCCGAGGCATGGGTCGCTTCCGGCGCGCCGCACGCACTCCGCCTCCGCATGGACAAGGCGCTGGCACTTGCCGGCCCGCTTTCCTGGCAGGAGTCGGGCGAAGGCCCGGACGGCGAGACCGGAACGATCACTGCACGACCCGAAGCCTGGGGCGATTTCGTCGTCGCCCGGCGCGAGGTGCCGACCTCCTACCACCTCGCCGTCGTCCTCGACGACGCAGCACAAGACGTCACCCATATCGTGCGCGGCCGCGACCTCTTCTTCGCCACCGCCGCCCATGTCCTCCTGCAGACGCTGCTCGACCTGCCGACGCCGGCCTATCACCACCACGCGCTGGTCACCGACAGCACCGGTCGCAAGCTGTCGAAATCCGATCGCGACACCTCTCTCAATTCCCTCCGCGAGGGTGGCACGACGCCTGCCGATATCAGGAAAATGATCGGATTGGATGAGGCGCTCGCTGTTGCCACCTCTCCCATGGGGAGAGGGCTTTGAGCCTTAGCGAACGAAGAGAGCTTAGGCGAAAAGGGTGAGGGGTTGTGACGGTTCTGATTTCCGGAAGGCCTTCAGCAACGCGTAAATAATTCGCTCTTTAACCCCTCACCCCGACACGCTAACTCGCTGCGCTCCTAAGCGTGCCGGCCCTCTCCCCATGGAGACCTTTGCATAACCTAACAGAGCGAGGCGGATGTTCTTGGGTTGATTCCGATCCGTTCTCTCTTCGAATCCGGTCTGTCCCGCGCCTTGCGAGGTTGTGCAAAGGTCTCCCATGGGAGAGGGTAGACCAGCCGATCCTGCGGAGATCACGAGCCACTTTAATCCAACTCCGGCAGCATCTTCTCCAGTGCCGCCCGCCGCGTCTCCAGAAATGGCGGCAGCTTGAGCGCTTCGCCCAAATGATCCGCCGGCTCGTCGACCGCAAAGCCCGGCTCGTCCGTCGCGATCTCGAACAGCACGCCGCCGGGCTCGTTGAAATAGATCGAGCGGAAATAGTTGCGGTCCTTCTGCTCGGTCGGAACGATGCCGCGCTCCTTGAGGACTGCCGCGATCGCCACCTGCTCGGCATCGTCCCGGGCGCGGAAGGCAACGTGATGCACCGAGCCTTTGCCCAGCCGACCGCGCAGGAAGTCGCCTGCCGCATGCAGGTCGACGACCTTGCCCGGTCCCTCGCCGGCAGCCTTGTAGCGGACTAGGCTGCCGTCGCGTCCGGCCTCGCGGAAGCCCAGCACCTCGGTCAGGATCGCCGCCGTCGGCGCGGCGTCGGCGACCAGCAGATTGACGCCATGGAAGCCGCGGATCGCCGCTTCCGCCGGCACGTCGCTCCGCCCGGCCGCCTCGCCGCCGATACCCGGCAGCGCGGCGAGCGCCAGCCGCATCCCGTCCGGGTCCTGGAAGGTGAGCACGGTCTCGCCGAAGCGTTTCTTCGGCAAATCGTGGTGGACGCCATGCTCGATGAAACGCTGCGTCCAGAAACCGAGCGCGGCTTCCGGCACGCGGAACATCGTCTCCTGCGTCTCGCCGATGCCGATCCGCCCCGGCGCCGAATGCGCCCAGGGGAAGAAGGTCAGGATCGTGCCGGGGTGCCCGGCTTCGTCGCCGAAATAGAAATGATAGGTGCCGGGATCGTCGAAATTGACCGTCTTCTTGACGAGCCTGAGGCCGAGCGTGCGGGTGTAGAAATCGAGATTGCGCCGCGCCTCGCCGGCGATCGCAGTGACGTGGTGGATGCCGGCCGAGCTCATAGCGCTTCTCCGCGAAGGTTACGGGCCGCTCATATAAGAAGCTCGACCACGTTCAGCCAGATGCTCATGCTCAGCACCGACAGCGCCGTCGACAGGATGATCGTGTTGGAGGCGAGCGCCTCGCCGGTGCGGAAGCGCGCCGCGACGACGAAGACGTTGTTGCCGCTCGGACAGGCCGCGACGATCACCGCGACCTTCGCCCAGATCGGCGGCAGCGGCACGATATAGAGGACGACGAAGAGCGCGATCGCCGGCATCGCGACGAGCTTCAGGAACGTCAGCACGATGGCGGCGACGGCATTGCCGCTGATGCCGTGCTTGCGCAGGCCGAGGCCGAGGGCGAGCAGCGCCAGCGTGCCGGCGATCTCGGCGATGCGGTCGACGATGATCGCCGCCAGCCAGGGCAGCGGCAGGCCGGTCAGCCGCCAGAGCAGGCCGAGCACGATGCTGATGATGAAGGGATTGCTGACCGCGGTGCGGCCGACGCTGACGAATATGTTGGAGCGCACCGGCGCGCCTTCGACGCCGTCGATGATCAGCGCCCGCTCGATCAGCACGGCGCTCAGCACCATGAGAAGCGGCAATTGCGCCGCGACGATCAGCGAGATCGGCGCCAGCGCCTCCTCGCCATAGGCGGTGACGACCAGCGGGATGCCGAGCACGAAGGCGTTGGTGTAGGCCGCCGCCGTGCCGCCGACGACGCCGGCCCGCGCATCGCGCTTGAAGATTCGGCGGGTGATCTGCGTGCCGGCGATCCAGATGATCGTGAAGCCGATGAAATGCGCCACCCAGATCAGCAGCCAGGCCGCGCCGCCGGGAAAAGCCGCCGTCGCCATGGTCTGGAAGAGAAGCATCGGGATCGGGATGGCGAAGACGAAATCGGAGATCGCGTCGCCGGTCTGGGTCGAGAAGAGCCCCGACCAGGCGATGACATATCCGACGAGGATGATGCCGAAGACCGGCAGGACGATGGTGGCGATCTGTTCCATGCGGGAAAAAGTCGAAAGGCCGGAGGGGTTTAGGCGCTCGTTAAGCAAGCAGGCGGATACTTGCCCTGTTTTTAAGCCGATGGCGAGGGCCCGCGATGCCGAGCGAGACCATCCCGAACGGACTGCACACCGCCGACGGCCGCAGGCCGCGTGTCGCCGTCGTCGATGGCAACCCGGCCAACGCCACGGTGACGTCGATGCTGGCCGAGCAGTTCGGCTGCACCGTGCTGAAGGCGCCGACCGGCGAGGCGGTGCTCGCGCTCCTGCGGCGCGAGGAGCAGGTCGACCTCGTGCTCATCGACCTCGCCATCCCCGACATGGACGGCATCGTCGCCGCCCTCCTGATCCGCGCCATGGGCAAGCCCGGCGCCATGCCGATCGTGCCGATCGCCTGCCGTCGCGACGAGGTCTTCCAGGCGCGAAGCCGCGCCGCCGGCTTCTCCGGCGCCGTCATGAAGCCCTACAGCCTGCGCGAGCTCTATTGCGCGATGGAATCGGCGCTGGCCCGTGTCCCGGTCGCGGCCTTCTACGACGCGTGAACCCTAGCAGCCTGTTGACGAAGTCGCCGCTGACTGACTCGATGTGAACATAGAGATTCGCGCGAGGTTTCTGCGATGGCGATGCGACGCGAGACGGGTGTTCAAGGCGACCTGGTCGTGACCTGGGCTGAGATGCCGCGTTCGCCGGGACA
>CAMCWB010000048.1 GCA_945882315.1 Bauldia litoralis
TCGGTATCAGGCTGAACGGCTTCGGGCTTCGTGGTAGTGCTCGTCATGGCGTGGTCTCCTGTCCGGCGCGTCAACGCTGGACTCGTTCGGGTTAAAGCACCCGGAGACTACGCCACCCTCAATTCCAACCAACTTCGCGACGGCACCTCGAGAAAGCCGCCGGCGCGGAAGGCTGGATGCATGAGATCGTCGTCTTCGCGACGCCGTTCCGCATGCCCGACTTCTTCCTGATCGCCGGACTCTTCCTGTCGCGCACCATCGACCGCGACTGGCGGAGCTACCTCGACAAGAAAGTCGTCCACTTCGCCTATTTCTATGTGCTGTGGCTGGCGATCCAGTTCTTCTTCAAGGCGCCGGGCATGGTCGCCGAAGGCGGCGTCTCGCACGTCGTCGAGCAATTCCTGCTCGCCTTCATCGATCCCTTCGGAACGATGTGGTTCATCTATATCCTGCCGATCTTCTTCGTGCTGACCAAGCTCCTGCGCAACGTGCCCTGGTGGCCGGTCTTCATCGCCGGCGCCATCCTCGAGGCGCTGCGCATCGAGACCGGCTGGATCCTGATCGACGAATTCGCGTCGCGCTTCGTCTTTTTCTATTCGGGCTATCTCTTCGCCAGCCGGATATTCGATTTCGCCGACCGCGTGTCGGAGCGGCCGGGCCTTGCCGGCCTCGGTCTCGCCGCCTGGGCGGCGGTCAACGGCTATTTCGCCTTCACCGGCATCGCTGCTTTCGCCGGCGTCGGACTCATCCTCGGATTTGCCGGTGCGTTTGCGGTCGTCGCGATGGCGTCGATCTTCGCGACCTTCGGGGTGCTCAGGCCGCTCCGCTACTTCGGCGAGCATTCGATCGTCATTTACCTCGCCTTCTTCCTGCCGATGGCGACGAGCCGCGCCGTGCTCCTGAAGCTCGGCATCTTCGATCTCGGTACGGTGTCGCTCGTCGTGACGGCGGCGGGCGTCGTCTGCCCGATCATCCTCTACTGGATCGTCCGCGGCCGATTCGGCGATTTCCTCTTCCGCCGGCCGGATTGGGCCCATCTCCGCAAGCCGGCGGGCCGGCTGGTCCCGGCGGAATAGCCGCTTTCTTATCGCCGCCCTGACGCAAGCCTTGCGCCCGGTCGCGCCAGGCCCGACCATGCGGCATGGCTAAAGCTTCAGACGGGCCCGCGCTTTTCTGGTTCCGCGACGACCTCAGGCTCAGCGACAATCCAGCGCTCGCTGCCGCCTACGCCAAGGGCCGTCCGGTCACGCTCCTCTATGTGCTCGAAGACGGACGTGACGGCACGCGGCCGCCCGGCAGCGCCCAGCGCTGGTGGCTGCACAATTCCCTGACGAGCCTGTCGACCGACATCGAGAAGCGTGGCGGCAGGCTGATCCTCCGCAAGGGACGCGCGACGCAGATCGTGCCCGAAGTCGCGGCTGCCACGGGCGCCACGACCGTCTTCTGGAATCGTCGCTACGGTCTGCCGGCGGGCGTCGACGAAAAGATCGCGGCCTCTCTCAAGCGCAAGAAGATCGCCGTCGAGACGCACAAGGCCTCGCTGCTTTTCGAACCGGATGAAATCCGCAACAAGGGCGGCACGTCCTTCCAGGTCTATTCAGCCTTCTGGCGCGCGGCGCTGGCGCATGGCGATCCGCGCCCGCCGCTCGCGGCGCCGAAATCGCTGACGCCAGCGGCGGCGATCGAGGGCGAGGCGATCGAGACGCTCGATCTTCTGCCCACGGCTCCGAACTGGGCGACCGGCATCGGCGACGTCTGGCAGCCAGGCGAGGCCGGCGCCAGGGAAATACTTGAAAGCTTCATCGATGATCGCCTCGCCCGCTATGCGCGAGGACGCGACGAACCGGCGGCCGACGGATCGTCGATGCTGTCGCCGCATCTCCGCTTCGGCGAGGTCAGCCCGTTCCAGATCCTGAACGCGGTCAGCGGCAGGGGCGCCGACGCCGCGAAATTCCTTGGCGAGCTCGGCTGGCGGGAATTCGCCTATCACGTGCTGGCCCAGTTTCCGGCGATGGCTACGGAGAACCTGAAGCCGGCCTTCGATGCCTTCCGCTGGGAGGAGCCTTTCGCCGACGATCTCTGGGCGTGGCGGCGCGGGCGGACCGGCTATCCCATCGTCGATGCCGGCATGCGCCAGCTCTGGCAGACCGGCTGGATGCACAACCGCGTGCGCATGATCGTCGCCTCCTTCCTGACCAAGCATTTGCTGATCGAATGGCAGCTTGGCGAGGAATGGTTCTGGGGCACGCTGGTCGACGCCGATCCGGCCAACAACCCGTTCAACTGGCAATGGGTGGCGGGGTCGGGCATGGATGCGCAGCCCTATTTCCGCATCTTCAACCCGACGCTGCAGGGCGAGAAATTCGACCCCAAGGGCGCCTACGTCCGGCGATGGGTGCCGGAGATCGCCGCTCTGCCCGACCGGTTTATCCACACCCCCTGGAAAGCCTCTCCGATCGAGTTGAAGGCGGCCGGGATCGATCTTGGCAAGACTTATCCGGAGCCGATGGTCGACCACGCGGCGGCGCGGGCCCGCGCCCTTCAGGCCTTCCAGGAGATGAAAGACGCCGCCAAGATCTGCTCGGATGCGCTGAGCCGCGAGACCAGTGCCTGAGGATAGAGGAATGCCCGGCCTTGATGGTCATCCGCCCAGCGGCTAGCTTCGGCGAACTCTTTCAAGCGCCTTAGACTCGGCGCCAGACAACCCGGAAAAATGACCGCCAGGCCCTCCGTCGTCGACGCTATCGGCAATACGCCCCTCATTCGCCTCCGTCGCGCCTCGGAGCTGACCGGCTGTGAAATCCTCGGCAAGGCCGAGTTCATGAATCCAGGCCAGTCGGTCAAGGACCGGCCGGCCCGGCAGATGATCCTCGCCGCCGAGGAACGCGGCGACCTGAAGCCCGGCGGCCTCATCGTCGAGGGCACCGCCGGCAACACCGGCATCGGCCTGGCGCTCGTTGCCAAGGCGCGCGGCTATCGCACGCTGATCGTCATCCCCGATACGCAGAGCCAGGAAAAGAAGGACATGCTCCGGCTGTCCGGGGCGACGCTGATCGAGGTGCCGGTCAAGCCTTACAGCGATCCGAACAACTACCAGCATATCGCGCGGCGGATCGCCGACCAGTTCCGCAAGAGCGAGCCGAATGGCGTGCTCTTCGCCGACCAGTGGAACAATCTCGACAACCGCCGGGCCCACACGCTGACCACCGGGCCGGAGATCATGGCGGACACGGACGGCAAGATCGACGCCTTCATCTGCTCGGTCGGCACCGGCGGTACGCTCGCCGGCGTGACCACTTATCTGCGCGAAAAGAAGCCCGGCATCGTCATCGGCTGCGCCGACCCGGAAGGGGCTTCGATGTACAGCCTCTTCACGACGGGCGAAGCCAAGGCGAGCGAAGGCAACTCGATCACCGAGGGCATCGGCCTCGGCCGCGTCACGCCCATCGTCGGCGACATCAAGGTCGACCGCGCCTATCTCATCCCCGACAGCGAAGCCCTGCCCTGCATCTTCGATCTCGTCGATCATGAGGGGCTGGTCCTCGGAGGCTCGTCCGGCATCAACATCGCCGGCGCGATCCGCCTCGCCCGCGACCTCGGGCCGGGCCATACGATCGTGACGGTGCTCTGCGACTACGGTACGCGCTACCAGTCGAAGCTCTTCAATCGCGAATTCCTGCAAGCCAATCACCTGCCGCTGCCCGGCTATCTCGGCCGCACCATCGATGTCGATGTGCCCTTTGTGACGGGATGATCATGTCCGATCGCGAAAAAAACTTCGTCTCGACCGAATGGCTCGCCGCCCATCTCGACGATCCGGCTGTGGCGATCGTCGACGGGAGCTGGCACCTGCCGGGAGCGGGCCGCGACGCGCATAAGGAATATCTCGACACGCATATTCCCGGCGCCGCCTTCTTCGACATCGACGCGATCTCGGACATCTCCAATCCGCTGCCGCACATGCTGCCGGCGGCGAAGGCTTTCGCCGAGGCGGTCGGCGGGCTCGGCATTTCCGAAACGCAGACGATCGTCGTCTATGATTCCGTCGGGCTTTCCTCGGCGCCGCGCGTCTGGTGGACCTTCCGCCTGATGGGCGCGCCGGATGTCGTCATCCTCGACGGCGGGCTGCCGGCCTGGCTTGCCGGGAAACGGCCGACGACAAGCGGCGGGGCAAAGCCGGCGCCGCGCCGGTTCAATGCGACCTTCAACGCGGCGATGGTGCGCGACATGGCGCAGGTCCGCGAGGGGACGTCCGCCGGCACGATGCAGCTCGTCGATGCGCGGCCGCCGGGGCGCTTCATCGGCGAGGCCCCGGAGCCGCGGCCCTGGGTGAAGAGCGGCCACATTCCCGGCAGCGTCAACCTCGCCTCCGGCGACATCGTTGCGGATGGACGGCTGAAGGACCCGGCCGCGATCCGCAGCGCCTTCGATGCCGCCGGCATCGATCTCGACAAGCCGATCGTGACGAGCTGCGGCTCCGGCGTGAACGCGGCGGTGCTGACGCTGGCGCTGGAGACGATCGGCGTGCCGGTCGAGAGAAGCGCGCTCTATGACGGTTCGTGGACGGAATGGGGCAGCCGGAGCGATACCGAAATCGCGACGGGTCCGGCCGGGAAATCATCCCGTTAAGCCGCAGTTCAGCTTGCCTGCGCCTCTATGTGGCCGCGGTTCTGCCGCTTACTCTGGCTAGGCAACCGCGGAAACCTTCCCGGCGAAGGCGAGTCCCGAGCGATGGGCGCGCTTTCATGGCAAATGCATTTCTGCGAGGAATTTCAATGGCTTCCGTGAGAGCGACCCTTCTATCCGGCGCGGCCCTGTCGCTACTGATGACGTCCGGTTTTGCCCGGTCCGCCGAACCCGCCAATCCTCCTCTCCGCCTCGCCCAGGCAGCAACCGAATCACCGGCCGCTGCCTCGACCGATCCGGTCGCCGTCGCACAGAAATCGGTCGACGACGCCCGCACCGCGCTCCGCGAAGCGATGGCGACCGGCGGCGATGTGCGCGGGGCACGACGCGCGCTCCAGGCGGCGCTGAAGACCCTGAATGAAGTGCGGACCGCCGCGGGCCTCGGACCCGTCAAGGAAATCTCGCCCGAGCCGGCGACCGCCCAGGATACGACTCCGCCTGCCGAGACGGCGACCGTGCCCCCGGCCGATACGCCAACGATCACCGTGCCGACCGCACCGCCGACAGAACTGCCGACGCTCGCGATGCCGGTGCCGCAGGCGCCGGATGTCACCTTGCCGCCACCGCCGCCGCCCGCCGATATTCCGACGATCGCCTTGCCGGACAATCCGACGTTCGAGCCGGTCGTTCCGCCGCCAGTGGTCCAGGAAACGCCGCCGGCGCCGCCGCCCCCGGCTTTTCCGACGCTCGCGACCCCGCAGACGCCGACGATCGAGGCATTGCCGGAGCCCACACCGGCGCCGCCGCAAGTGACGACGGCCGAGCCGCCGCCGCCACCGCCTGCGCCGGTCCCCGACGTTGCGGTTCAGGAGCCGCCCATTCCCGTCCCCGCTCCGGAAGCGGAGGCAGAGGAGAAGCCCGGCTTCTTCAAGCGTCTCTTCGGCGGCAACAAGGACAAGCCGAAGCCCGAGGAGGAGCCGGCCGCCGCGCCGCCGCCCGTGGAGACCGTACCCGGCGAACCCAAGAAGAACGAGCCGACGCTGTCGATCTTCAAGGAACTGCCGCCGCTCGAAGGGCCGAAGGTGGTCACCATCGCGCCCGGCGACGCATCCATCGTCAAGCAGGAAGATGCCGGCCGCGTCATCATCAAGGAGGGCGGCAAGCTCACCATCAAGCATGACGACAACGACCGCTTCCGCCGCAAGGGCGAGGATGTCCGCGTCGAGAAGGGCAACGCCGATACGACGGTCACGACGGTCAAGCGTCCGGGCGGCGTCGAGGTCGTCACCGTCCGCGATGGGCGGGGCGATATCCTGCAGCGCTACCGCAAGAAGACGAATGGCGAGGTCGAAATGCTGATCGGCGACCGCGACCGCGACGGCCGACCGCGCCAAGGCAAAAGTCCGGGGCCTGGACCGGGCAGCAAGGATTTCGACTTCTACAAGACGTTGCCGCAGATCGTCGTGTCGCTTCCTCCCGCCCAGTATATCGTCGGCAGCCAGGGCGCCTCGCGTGCGCAGATCCAGGAGGCGCTGATCGCGCCGCCGGTCGAGGCTATCGAACGGCCTTACTCGCTCGACGAAATCCGCGGTAGCGAACGACTGCGCGCCAAGCTCCGTCGCATCGACGTCGATACCGTCACTTTCGAGTTCGGCGCCGCCACCATTGCCGAGGACCAGGTGCCGAACCTGCAGGCGATCGGCAATGCGCTGGCCGCGATCATCGCCGACGATCCGAACGAGGTGTTCCTGATCGAGGGCCACACCGACGCGGTCGGCTCCGACCTCGCCAATCTGTCGCTGTCGGACCGACGAGCAGAATCGATCGCGGAAATCCTGACCTACTATTTCAACATCCCGCCGGAGAACCTCATCACCCAGGGCTATGGCGAGCAATATCTGAAGGTGCTCACGGCCGGCCCGGAGCGACTGAACCGGCGCGGCAGCGTCCGCCGCATCACGCCTCTCCTCGCCGGGCAGATGTAGGTTCGAGAATGGCGCGCCCCCGGAGGGCGCGCCATTACTTGGCCGGCGGCGTATCGGGCGGCGGTTCCGGCTCGGGTGCTTCCGGAACGTCTCGTGCCGAGAGGAATTCGCCAATCGGCCGGAAGCCGTCGACATAATCGGCAAAGACTTTCGCGGTGACGAGGAGCGGCACCGCGATGAGCGCGCCGATGATCCCCCAGATCCAGCCCCAGAAGGCGATCGACAGGAGGATCACCACGCCATTCAGCGAATGCCGGTGGCCGACGATCATCGGCGTGATGATCTGGCCCTCCAGCGTGGCGACCACCAGAAACAGGACCGGCGGCAGGAGAGCGTGCCAGAAGGTATCGAAGGCGACCACGGCGATGCCGAAGGACGCGATCGCCACCCTGGCCGGTCCGATATAGGGCAGATAGTTGGCAAGCGTTGTGGCCAGCGCCCAAAGGATGGGGCTCGGCATGCCGAGGATCCAGAAAACGATCCCGACGACGACGCCGATGCCGACATTGATGAAGGTCACCGTGAAGAGATAACTCGACACCTCGTGCTCGATTTCTCTCGCTATCCGCAACGCGCGTTTTTTGTCGGACAGCGTTGGCAGGACCTTGATCAGCTTCTCCTGAAAGAGGTCGCCGGAGGCGAGGATGAAGAGAAGGAGCACGAGGCTCAGGCCGATCGCGGCAAGGCGCTGGCCGCATCGGCGGCGAGAAAACCGATCGCCAGCCCGCTCGCATCCTCGACGACGACACGCTGTTCGGTCGGCGCCCCCTTGGGAGCGACGATCGATTCGATCTGCTGCGTGGCGCGGGTAATCGCCTCCATCGGCTGACGCAGAACCGCGAATTTCTGCTGGACCTCGAAGCTGATCCGCGGTGCATCGGCGATGATCGCGGCGATCGGACCGGTGAGAAGGAAGGCCACGCCGCTGAAGGCGATCATCAGGATGACGACGAAGGCCGAGGCGGTGGCCGGCGCCGGGATGCCGCGCCGCGACAGCCAGCGCACGACCGGTGCCAGAACCAGCGCCAAGACAAAGGCTATCGATATCGGCAGGAGGATATCCCGGGCGACATAGAGAAAGCCGATGCCGAGAAGCACGAATATGCCGAGGAGGAGGTTCCGCCCGGTCAGGCGCGGATTCACAAGAAGCGGCTGCGGTTCGGTGCCGCTGGCCTTTATCGGTGGCAGATCGTTCATTTGCGGCGCCCTAACGCCGCCCCCGCGCTACTTCTAGTGCAGAATCTGGCTGAGGAATAGCTTCGTCCGCTCATGCTGCGGGTTGGTGAAGAATTGCTCCGGTTCGTTCTGCTCGATGATCTGGCCGGCATCCATGAAGATCACACGGTTGGCGACCTGCCGGGCGAAGCCCATCTCGTGGGTGACGCAGAGCATCGTCATGCCCTCCTCCGCCAGGTCGACCATGACCTCGAGCACTTCCTTGATCATCTCCGGGTCGAGCGCCGAGGTCGGCTCGTCAAAGAGCATGATGCGCGGATTCATGCAGAGCGCGCGGGCGATGGCGACGCGCTGCTGCTGGCCGCCGGAGAGCTGGCCGGGATATTTGTTGGCCTGCTCGGGAATGCGGACGCGCGACAGATATTCCATCGCGACCTTCTCCGCGTCCCGCTTCGACATGCGGCGCACCCAGATCGGCGCCAGCGTGCAATTCTCGAGAATGGTGAGATGCGGAAACAGGTTGAAGTGCTGGAAGACCATGCCGACCTCGCGACGGATCTCGTCGATGCGCTTCAGGTCGTTGGTGAGTTCGATGCCGTCGACGACGATGTTGCCGCTCTGGTGCTGCTCGAGCCGGTTGATGCAGCGGATCATGGTCGACTTGCCGGAGCCGGACGGGCCGCAGATGACGATGCGCTCGCCGCGCATCACCTTCAGGTTGATGTTCTTGAGGACGTGGAAATCGCCATACCACTTGTTCATGTTGATGATGTCGATCGCGACGTCGGTCGTGGAGATGTGCAGTCGCGATCTCTTGCCGCCTTCGAGCACTGCGGGTTCTGACATGGCGGAGTCCTTTTCCATCTATCGTCGATAGCCCGTGTTCAGCCGCCGCTCCGTGTAGATGGAGTAGCGCGACATCAGGAAACAGAAGAGCCAGAAGACAAAGGCGGCGAAGGCGTAGCCGGTGGCCGGCGTGTTCGGCGAGGTCCAGGTGGTATCGGAAAAATTGAGCTGGATGATGCCGAGGAGATCGAACAATCCAACGATCAGCACCAGGCTGGTATCCTTGAAGAGGCTGATGAAGCTGTTGACGATCCCAGGAATGACGACCTTCAGCGCCTGCGGCAGGATGATCAGCCGCATCATCCGCCAATAGCTGAGGCCGAGCGCCTGCGCCGCCTCGTACTGGCCGCGCGCGATCGCCTGAAGGCCGCCGCGCACGACCTCCGCCATATAGGCGGACGAGAAGAGCGCGACGCCGATCAGGGCGCGGAGCAGCTTGTCGAAATTGACGCCCGGCGGCAGGAAGATCGGCAGCATCACGCTCGCCATGAAGAGCACCGTGATGAGCGGGACGCCCCGCCAGAATTCGATGAAAACGACCGAAAGGAAGCGGATCACCGGCAGGTTTGAGCGGCGTCCGAGGGCTAGCAGGATGCCGAGCGGCATCGAGATGACCATGCCGGTGATCGCCACGACGAGCGTCACCAGCAGGCCGCCCCAGAGCGCGGTCTCGACATAAGGCAGTCCGAAATAGCCGCCGAGGAGCAGGATGACGGCAAGGATCGGGAAGACGACGAGCAGATAGAGGGCGTTCTGGCGCTTCCAGGGAACCCGCGGGATCGCCATCGGGATCAGGCCGGCGATGAGCAAGATGCCGGTCAGGTCGACCCGCCAGCGCTCGGAGAGCGTGTAGCGGCCATACATGAACTGGCCGAACTTCGCCTTGACGAAGGCCCAGCAGGCGCCGGCGCCGGGCACGATGCAATCCTCCCGGCTGTCGCCGGTCCAGACCGCGCTGATGAAGGCCCAGTTGATCAGCGGCGGCACCGTCCAGAGCAGGAACAGGATGCCGAAGATGGTCAATGCCGTGTTCGTCGCCGACGAGAAGAGATTGGTGCGCATCCATTTGATGGCCCCCACCTCATGGCGCGGCGGCGCCAAGATCGGCTCTTCCTCCTTCCGCACATAGGCAAGGTCGTGGGCGGTCGTCACGCGCTAACGCTCCAACAGGGCGACACGCCGGTTGAACCAGTTCATGAAGGTCGAGGTGGCGAGGCTGAAGGTCAGGTAGACGAGCATCGTCGTCGAGACGATCTCGATGGCGCGGCCGGTCTGGTTGAGGACGGTGCCCGAGAAGATCGAGACGAGATCGGGGTAGCCGACGGCGACGGCCAGCGAAGAATTCTTGGTGAGGTTGAGATACTGGCTGGTGAGCGGCGGGATGATGACGCGCATCGCCTGCGGGATGACCACCAGCCGGGTCGTCGTGCCGGGCCGCAATCCGAGCGCATACGATGCTTCGGTCTGGCCATGGGCAACGGCGAGAATGCCGGCCCGGACGATCTCGCCGATATAGGTCGCCGTATAGAGGACGAGGCCGAGCAGCAGCGCCAGCAATTCCGGCTTCACATCCAGGCCGCCGACGAAATTGAAGCCTTTCAGTTCCGGATAGCTGAGCGTGATTGGCGCGCCAGAAGCGATGAAGGTGAGAGTCGGAATGGCGACCAGAAGCGCCAGCGCAGTGAGAAAGACCGGGAAACGCTGGCCGGTGTTTTCCCGCCGACGCTTCGCCCAGGTCGACAGAACGACGATGGCTGCGAGCGCAACGAGGACGGCAATGAGCGTTGCCTGGAAACCCGCCTCGAAGATCGGCTTCGGGACCATGAGGCCGCGATTGCTGAGGCTGGTGCTGAACGGCAGCTGGAAGCTTTGCCGCGGTCCCGGCAGAATGCCGAGCACGGCCTTGTACCAAAAGAGAAGCTGGAGCAGCAGCGGGATATTGCGCAACGTCTCGACATAGACCGTGGCCATCTTGGCGACCAGCCAGTTGCCGGAGAGGCGCGCGATGCCGACCAGGAAGCCGAGCAGCGAGGCCAGCACGATGCCGATGACCGCAACGAGCAGCGTGTTGAGCAGGCCGACCAGGAAGGCGTCGGCATAGGTCGATTCCGTGCTGTAGGGAATGAGCGTCTGGGAGATGTCGAAGCCGGCGCGTTCATCCCAGAAATCGAAACCCGACTGGATGTTCGAGCGGCGCAGGTTGCGGATCGTGTTGTCGACGATCCACAGGACAAAGCCGGCAAGCGCCAGCAGCGTCAGTGCCTGATAGGCGAAGCCGCGCAGCTTCGGATCGTAGATGCCGATGCTGCGACGACGGGAGACATGCTCTCTAACCGTCGTCACGGGATCACTAACCGTCATGGGCCGTCCCCCTGACGCTCAGATGCGGGCGCCGCGATGGAACGCCGGGCGAAGCCGCGATGGCTCGCCCGGCGCCTCGGCCTAGCGGATCGGCGGTGCGTATTGGATACCGCCTTTGGTCCAAAGGGCGTTGAGGCCCCGTGCAATCTGCAGCGGCGAGCCGGCGCCGACATTGCGGTCGAAGATCTCGCCGTAATTGCCGACCGACTTCACTATATTAGCCGCCCAGTCGTTGCTGAGACCGATGCCGGAGCCGAATTCGCCTTCGGCACCGAGGAGGCGGCGAATGTCAGGATTCTCGCTCGTCTTCATCTGGTCGACATTGGCCTGCGTCACGCCGAGCTCTTCGGCATTGAGCAGGGCGTAGTGGACCCACTTGACGAGGCCGAACCACTGAAAGTCGCCCTGGCGGACGAGCGGCCCGAGCGGCTCCTTGGAGATGATCTCCGGGAGCACGACATGGTCGTCGGGATTGGTCAGCGACAGGCGTGTCGAATAAAGGCCCGACGCGTCGGTGGTATAGGCGTCGCAGCGACCGGAATCGTAAGCGGCGGTCACTTCGGCCTGCTTCTCGAACACGACCGGGTTGTAGGTCATGTTGTTGGCCTTGAAGTAGTCGGCGAGATTGAGCTCGGTGGTGGTGCCGGTCTGGGTACAGACCGAAGCGCCGGTCAGTTCGAGCGCCGAAGTGACGCCGAGCGACTTGCGCACCAGGAAGCCCTGGCCGTCATAATAGTTCACGCCGGCGAAGACGAGGCCGTAGGTCGTGTCGCGATCCATCGTCCAGGTCGTGGTCCGCGACAGCATGTCGACTTCGCCGTTTTTCAGCGCCTCGAAGCGCTCCGCCGGCGACAGCGGGGTGAATTTCACCGCTTTCGGATCGTTGAAGATCGCCGTGGCGACGGCGCGGCAATAATCGACATCCATACCGCTCCACTCGCCGGCATTGTCCGGCTGCGAAAAGCCGGCAAGTCCGGTGTGGACGCCGCATTGCAGGAAGCCCTTTGCCTTGACGTCATCGAGCGTCGCAGCCCCCGCCACGCCGGCCATCAGGACCAGAGCAGCTCCGGCAACTGCCGGCATCATCGCTAATTTCATAGGTCTAGCCCATCTTGTTGTCCGGTCGAAAAACATGCTCGATTTGAACGGGCCGGCCGACACGACGGCTTAAGTCTTCTGCGCAGGTCGCGGCACGATCAGCAATTTCGGCCCGTGATCAACATTTGACCACAGCATCACAGGCCATTATTCGACAACGGTCAAGGGCGCCCCAAAACGATAACGCGCTGCGTTTGCGCGAATATTCACCACTGCCCTGCCCAGAGCTCACGCAAATGTCAGACTCCAATCCAAAAGACATGAAGACGGCTACCGCGCTGGTTCGCGCCGGCCGCGAGAAATCGATTACCGGTCAGTTCGTCAATCCGCCCGTCGTCCATGCATCGACGGTGCTGTTCGACAGCGTCGACAACATGATGCATCGGCGCGAGCGCTACGCCTATGGCCGACGCGGCACGCCGACGAGCGACGCGCTCGCCGGCGCTATGAACGAGATCGAAGGCTCGGCCGGCACGGTGCTCTGCCCCTCCGGGCTCTCGGCGGTCTCGACGGCGCTGCTGTCATGCCTTTCGGCCGGCGACCACCTGCTGATGGTCGACTGCGTCTACGGCCCGGCGCGCAATTTCGCCAAGCATATCCTCAAGCGCCTCGGCATCGAGACGACCTTCTTCCCCCCCGACATCGGCGCCGACATCGGATCGCTCTTCACGGAGCGGACGCGGGCCGTCTATCTGGAGGCGCCGGGGTCGCTGACCTTCGAGATGCAGGACGTGCCGGCGATCGCCGCCGCCGCCAGAGCGCGCGGCGCGGCGACGATCTTCGACAATACCTGGGCGACCCCGGTCTTCTTCAAGGCGCTCGCCGCCGGCGTCGACATCACGCTGATGGCGGCGACGAAGTATGTCAGCGGCCATTCCGACGTCATGCTCGGCACCGTGTCGGCGAACGAGGCCTATTGGCCGAAGCTCATCGATACGCATGGCACGATGGGGCTCTGCGTCGGCCCCGACGACATCTATCTCGGCCTGCGCGGCTTGCGCACGATGGCGATCCGGCTCGAGCGGCAGATGAAGTCCGGCCTCACCGTGGCGAACTGGCTCGCCGCGAGGCCGGAAGTCACGCGCGTCCTGCACCCGGCGCTGGAAAGCGATCCGGGCCATGCGCTGTGGAAGCGCGACATGAGCGGAGCGAGTGGCCTGTTCGGCGTGTTGTTCGGCGGCTGGGACCAGAAGGACGCCGCGCTGTTCATCGACACGCTGAAGCTCTTCGGCATCGGTGCGTCATGGGGCGGTTTCGAAAGCCTCGCCATCCTCGCCAATCCCGGCCACACCCGCGAAGCGGTGCCGTGGACCGAGGAAGGCACGTTGGTCCGCCTGCATATCGGCCTCGAGGATCCGTCCGACCTTCTCGCCGATCTCGAAGCGGGCTTCGCCGCCGTTACTGCGGCGCGCCCATAGCTGCCTCGGCGCGCTCCGCCGCCTCGCGCCGCTCGCGACGGATCAGCGATATGTTGCGGAGATAGATGAACAGGCCGGCGCCCTGGCCGAGGATGAAGACGGGATCCTCGCGGTAGATGGCGTAGACGAGCAGCAGCGCCCCGCCGGCGACGGAAAAGAACCAGAAGGCGGACGGCACGACGCTCCTGCGCGCCCGCTCGCTGGCAATCCACTGCACGAGGAAGCGGGCCATGAACATGACCTGCGCGATGAAGCCGAAGAGCACCCAGAGATCGAACTGCTCGACGAAAACGACGTGCAGCCATCCGACCAGCCGCGCCAACAACTCAGCAATCATGAAGTCCGGTCTCCGTCATCCGGGATTACTTTGCCCGCGCCGCGATCCTTCCCGAACGGCGCGTCGAAGGCGCTGTCGAACCGGCCGCCTTTTCAGGCCGACATCTTACGCGGTTTGCCGGCTAAAGCCGACCAGAGGCCGCTCGATGCCCTCGACAGACCATGCGACCGGCCGAAAACTCCGCGGATCGCGACAGCGCGCGCCTTTATAGTGCCCGATGGGGTAACCGCAAAGCCGATTCCTGCCGCGGCAAGGGCGAGCGCATAGAACCAGGTGAAGGCGGCCCCGACCATGAAACCGGCCACAATGTCGCTCGGATAATGCGCTCCGACCGCGACGCGGCTGATGGCGATCAGGGCACAGACCGCGAAGGCCGTTCGCCGCAGCCGGGGGATGATCACGGCCAAAACCACGGCAAGCGCGCCGACGGTGGTGGAATGGCCGGACGGGAAGGATGCGTAAGCATAGTTGAACTGAAACGGGTCGAGGTCGAACGGGCCCTCGCTGTCGAAAAGGATGGGACGGCCCCGCCCGATCAACTGCTTGACCAGGTTGGTCAGAATGCCGGAACCGGCGATCGATATGAAAGCGAAGCCGGCGAGGATGCCAAGTTCCGTCCAAGCGGCGGCAATCCGCCGGTCGACGCTGCGCCAGTCGGCAAGCAGCAGGACGACGGCGAACAGGCCGGTCGGATAGAGGAGCCAGGCCGATTTCCCGTAATCGGTGAGGACATCGAAGAAATACCTGACAGGCCCGGGCAGTTGCCGCGCCCAGGCGACCGAGGCGCCATCGAGGAGGAAAGCCGCAAAAAGCGCCAGGGCCGAGCCGGCAAGCCAGACCGGCCACGATCTCGCGAATTGGCTCCAGGCCGCCAAAGGCACACCGCTCCGCCACGTCCCGCCGAAGCGGCGCGCCGCCAGGCCGAAGTTCGCGAAACGATGTTTGGGATCGAAACCGGCGGTCATGCTAGGTGCCGGGTACCGTGAAAATGCGCATGTTGACGGTTCTCCAATTGCCGAGATTGAACCCGCGGACGGCTCCCCTCACCTCCACTTCGAGACCGATATCGGCCACCCTTTGATTGAAGATCGCCTGCCGCCTTGCCTCGACCAGGGCGACACGGCAGCCGCCTTCGCCAAGGAAATCCGCCGCAGCGGCTGGCGTCACGATTTTGAGTCCGCTGTCGGACTCGAACAGGAGGCTGGGCTCCGGATAGCCGACCGCGACCATCAGGGGCTTCTCGCAAGACGCCGAAGCCCTGCCGGCCGCCACGATGCGCTCGGCGACCCGCAGCGCGTCCATGCCCGGCAGGAGGACACCAAACAGTCCGACATAGATCAGCGCCGTCGAAAGCAGGGCGAGCGCCGCCGAGCCAGAGACTAAAATGCCGCGATAGAGCCAGCGGAAGGAGTAGACCCCGACGACGATCGCGGCGATGAAGAAGGGGATTGCCCCGATGGGCAGCCGATCCTCCGCCACGAAAAAGAGCGCCGTCCCGCCACAGGCGACGAGAACCGGCCAGATGCTGAGATTGAGGGCGAAATAGGTGCTGAGCCAACCGGTGATGCGCAAGCGCGTCTCATCGATGGCGGTGCCCGCCAGAAGCGCCAGCGCCGGATAGGCCGGCAAGATGTAAGGCGGCAGCTTATCTGGGAGCAGTTCGGCCAGCAGCCAGTACGGCACGACGCAGGCGATCGCGAAGGCGAAGACGGGGCGACGGACGCGTTCGAGCACGGCGGGCATCGCCAGGGCGACAAAGACGCCGGCCGGCCCGAACAGCGGATAGAACAGCACGGCATAGGTTCCCGGCGGCGCGTTGTAGTCCTCCTGCAGGGCTGCGCCTTCGAGGAAGGTGCCGGGATCGCCGCCGCCCAACAGCAGCAGGCCGGCACAAAGCAGAAGGACAGTCGCTGCCCCGATCGCACCGCCCAGCGGCGCCACGCCCCGCAGCCAGGCGAAGGAGCGCGAATAGGCCGAAAGCGTCAGGACCGTCAGGCCGATGGCCGCGATCGCCGGCAGCGCCTTCGACAGGACACCGACCAGCACGGCCGTCCAGAAAAGCGCGGCAAGCCAGTAGTTCGCCGTACCGGTCTTCCTCAGCCAAAGGCGGGCGAGAACGCCCTGCGCAAGGATGATCGCCGCGAGCAGCAGCGCTTCGGCCTTGGCGAGATGCGCCTCGGCGACGAGCAACGGCGTGAAGGCGAAGATGAGCGCGGCGAAGAAGGCGGCTCGCGGACGACCGAAGGCGAGCGCCATCCACCAGGTCGCCAGCGCCGCGGCGAGCGCACCGAGCAGCGATGGCACCCGGTAGACCCAGATCGACGCCTCGTTGCCAAAGAGCTTCACTGCGGTCGCCTGAAGCCAGAGGACGGCGACCGACGGCGCCAGTCCCGCCCCGACTGACGGCGCGGCAGCAAGATAATCTTCGGTCTCGACCATGTGGTGCGCGGTTGCCGCGAAGCGGGGCTCGTCGCGATCGAGCGGCCCGATCGACACGAAGCCGGGCAGGAATACGACAAGGGAGACAAGGAGAATCGTCAGGGCGCTGAGCCGGCGCGACGCCACGATTCCGGCGATCCACGCCTCGATCTCCGCCGGGAGATTCTGCGCGAGCCTCGCTGCTTTTGATGCCAGGTTGGATGCCGTCATAGGTCTGCGGCACCTCTTCGCCACGAAGTCACTTGAACGGCCGGACGATAAACAGGATTCCACTGCGAAAAAAGGGCGATGAGGGTCGAGCGATGCCCTTCCTGCCCAAGCTTTAGGCGAAAGCCACGCGATTGTTCAGCGCACCCGCCGTCCCCGGCACCGCGATGACAAGGCCCCATGGCACCGATCTTGCGTGAGTTCGAGCGTGCAGTGCGTCTAGGGTTCCGCTCGTTCCCATGAGGCTGGTCCGAGAGGCGCACCCGCTGTCCGGCAGGGCGCGGGACACGGCGGGGCAAAATCCCGGGAGGTCGCTGCACGGGTTTGCACGAGCGCAGCCCCTCCCCGGTGCTCGGCAGATCTTCGCGATATTGGCCTCTTCGGCCGCGCCAACGAAGGAACCGAGAGATGACATCGAACCGAGCCTCTTTCTGGAAAATGACGGCCGCCGCCATCGGCATCGCGGCGGGTCTCGCAGCGACCGGCGCCGGCGCTGCCGAGAAGACCGATTTCAAGGTCTGCTGGTCGATCTATGTCGGCTGGATGCCCTGGGGGCAGATGCAGGATTCCGGCATCATGAAAAAGTGGGCCGACAAATACGGCATCACCGTCGACATCGTGCAGATCAACGACTACGTCGAATCGATCAACCAATACACGGCCGGCGAATTCGACGGCTGCTCGATGACCAACATGGACGCGCTGTCGATCCCCGCGGCGGGCGGCGTCGACACCACGGCGCTGATCATCGGCGACTTCTCCAACGGCAATGACGGCATCATCCTCAAGGACAAGGATGCACTGGCCGACATCAAGGGCCAGAAGGTCAACCTCGTCGAACTGTCGGTCTCGCACTACCTCTTGGCGCGGGCGCTCGACACGCTCAGCCTGAAGGAATCCGACATCACCGTCGTCAATACGTCGGACGCCGACATGGTCGCCGCCTATAACACCGCCGACGTGACCTCGGTCGTGACCTGGAATCCGCTCCTCTCCGAGATCGACGGCATGGAGGGCGCCAACAAGGTGTTCGATTGCTCGAGCATCCCCGGCGAGATCATCGACATCATGATGGTCAACACAGAGACGCTGAAGGACAACCCGAATTTTGGAAAGGCACTGGTCGGCGCCTGGTACGAGATGATGGGCGTCATGTCGAAGGACGACGATGCCGGCAAGGCCGCCAAGACCACGATGGCGACCGCTTCCGGCACCGATCTCGCCGGCTTCGATGCGCAGCTTGCGACCACGCAGCTGTTCTACGATCCGGCGGCGGCGGTTGCCTTCACCGGCGAAGACAAGCTGGCCGACACGATGAAATTCGTCGCCCAGTTCCTGTTCGATCACGGCATCCTCGGCGAAGGCGCGACCAGCCCGGATTTCGTCGGGATGGAGTTTCCGAACGGCAAGACGCTCGGCGATGCCGCTAATGTAAAGCTCCGCTTCGACCCGGGCTACATGGCCATGGCGGCCGAGGGCAAGCTCTGATCAGCCCTCGCGCAATCGCGAATACGGTCCCGCCGGCCGCTCCGGCGGGGCCGCATATCCGATGAGCTATTCCAACCAGAAGATCGGCCTCGCTTCCCGCGTCGCGTTGGGCGCCCTGCCCTTTGCCGCGCTCGTCGCCGCCTACAGCGTCGGCAGCCACATTCGCCGGGCCGACAACCCGGCGGACAAGCTGCTGCCGCCGCTCGACGACATGGCCGCGACCTTCTGGCGGATGGCGACGGTGCCCGACCAGCGCAGCGGCGACCTGCTGCTGTGGACCGATACGTTCCAGAGCCTGGCGCGACTCGGCGCCGGCGTCCTCATTTCCGCGGCGATAGCCCTCCTGGTCGGCGTCATCATCGGCTACCTGCCGCGCGGTCGCGCAACGCTGGCGCCCTTCGTCGCCGCCGTCTCGCTGATCCCGCCGATCACCGTGCTGCCGATCCTCTTCATCGTCTTCGGGCTTGGCGAAACGTCGAAAGTGGCGCTGATCGTGGTCGGAACCGCGCCGGTGATGATCCGCTCGCTGGCACAGGCCGTGATGGACATTCCGCGCGAGCAGTTCGTCAAGATCGCGACGCTCGGCGCCTCGACGGTGCAATGCGTCTGCCGCGTGGTGCTGCCGCAGATCTGGCCGAAGCTGATCACCGCCATCCGTCTCGGCCTCGTGCCGGCGTGGATCTTCCTCATCTCGGCGGAGGCAATCGCCTCGACCGACGGCCTTGGCTACCGCATCTTCCTCGTCCGCCGCTATCTGGCGATGGACGTGATCCTGCCTTATGTCGCCTGGATCACGCTTCTCGCCTATGCTCTCGACCGCGGCCTGCAATTGCTGTCGCGCAAGCTTTTTCGCTGGGCTCATCTCGAAGGAGAAAGCCTGTGAGCTTCGTCGAAGTTAACGATGTCGCGGTCACCTATGACGGCGCCCCGATCCTGCGGAAGGTCAATCTGCAGGTGGCGGAGGGCGCCTTCGTCACCATCGTCGGTGCGTCGGGCTGCGGCAAGTCGACGTTCCTGCGGCTGCTGCTCAGCCAGGAGCAGCCGAGCGACGGCACGATCCGCGTCGCGGGCGTGCATCTCCCCTCCTCGCCGACGCCGGATCGCGGCGTCGTCTTCCAGCGCTACTCGGTCTTTCCGCATCTGACGGTCACGGAAAATCTCATCCTGCCGCTCGAGATCGAGCGCGCGAAGGGGCTCGGGCTGACCTTCGGCAAACTGCGCCGCTCCCTGAAGGCGGAGGTCGAGGAGATGCTGAACAGCATAGGGCTGGCACATGCCCGCGACCGTTATCCCTCGCAGCTCTCCGGCGGCATGCAGCAACGACTCGCCATCGCACAGGCGCTCCTCAAGAAGCCGCGCGTCCTTCTCCTCGACGAGCCTTTCGGGGCACTCGACCCCGGCATCCGCCGCGACATGCACGACCTGATCCTCGCCCTCTGGACGAATACCGGGATGACCATCTTCATGGTGACGCATGACATCGCCGAGGCCTTCAAGCTCGGCACGCGGCTCATCGTGTTCGACAAGATCCGCCATGACGTCGCCGATCCGTCGAGCGTCGGCGCGACCATCACCTACGACCTGCCGCTCCGCCGACGCGGCGTGGTGGCCGAGGGACTTGCCGGGGCTACCATTTCGGCAGCCAATATGCTCGACCATAGCCTCGCAGAAATCAGCCAAGACAGACCGTAAGCCGGGAGACGAAAATGACGTTCAGCTCAGGTGCCGAGAAGAGACGCAGGATTGCCGGCGCGCCGACGATCCGCGAACCGGTGCGCCACCACCATCCGGATTTCAGTGCGCGCGAGACGCATGGCTGGAAGGCCATCGAAGCGGAAGGCCGGCTGCCCGAAGACGGCTGGCGGCGCGAGCAGCAATGGGCGCTCGACATGGGCCTGCCCGGCTCGGAGTCGCTGACCGACCGCTCGATCCCGACCTTCGCGCGCGGCGAGCTGCCGCATTTCGCCGGCATCAACACCTTCCTCAAGGCGCCCTATGTCGAGAATGTCCGCGACGTCGCCAAATATGATGCGGCGGTGGTCGGCATCCCCTTCGATTCCGGCACCACCTACCGGCCCGGCACGCGTTTCGGACCGCAGGGCATGCGCCGCATCTCAGCGCTCTACACGCCCTACAATTACGAGCTCGGCGTCGACCTTCGCGAGCAGATGACCCTCTGCGACGCCGGCGACGTCTTCACCATCCCGGCCAATCTCGAAAAGAGCTTCGACCAGATCACGCGCGGCGTGTCGCACATCTTCTCCTCTGGCGCGTTGCCGGTGATGCTCGGCGGTGACCATTCGATTGGCTTCCCCTGCGTGCGCGGCATCGCCGACTGCACGTCGAAGCGGATCGGCATCATCCATTTCGACCGCCATATCGACATCCAGGAGAAAGACCTCGACGAGCGCATGCACACGACGCCCTGGTATTGGGCGACGAACATGCCGAATGTCTCGGCGACCAACCTCGTCCAGCTCGGCATCGGCGGCTGGCAGGTGCCGCGTTACGGCGTCGCCGAGGCGCGGAAGCGCCAGACCAATGTGCTCACCATCGAGGACATCGAGAAGCTCGGCCTCGAGAAGACGGCCGAGATCGCGCTCGAACTCGCCTGGAAGGATACCGACGCGGTCTACATCTCCTTCGATGTCGACTCGCTCGATTGCGGCTTCGTGCCGGGCACCGGCTGGCCCGAGCCGGGCGGTTTCCTGCCGCGCGAGGCGCTGAAGATCCTCGGCCTGGTGGCGGCAGAGGGCCTCTGCGGACTTGAAGTCGTCGAGGTCTCGCCGCCTTACGACACCTCCGACATTACCTCCCTGATGGGCGTGCGCGTCGTCGTCGAGGCGCTGGGCTCGATGGTCGCCCATGGCAAGCTCGGCAAGCACAAGTCGATCATCGACAAGCCGGTCAGTTTCTGAGGAGAGACGCCATGCATCTCGGGCACGATCACGATCATCCCCACCATCATCACGGCGGCGCCAATGCCGGCCACAACTCGCGCACGTCCGCCTCGCAATGGCAGACCCCGCATCTGCCGCCCGGCCAGAAGGTGGCAAGCGGACCGGAGGAAGCCGATGTCGACCTCGTCGAGGAGGCCTTCATCGCTTCCTTTCCGGATGCCGCCGATCCGACGAGCTTCCTGCGGCTGGCCGGCGTGCCCTTTGTCGGCGAGACCGGCGACGGCACCAAGCTCCACCTCCTGCGCGTCGAGATCGGCCAGACCACCGATATCGGCACGCTGACGCCGCATGTCGGCGGTGGTGGCCACCGCTACGATCCGCTGCCGGCGAAGTTGACCTCGCAGCGGCGGACATTGGCGCTCGCCTATTTCGACGGCGCCGCCATCCTGCGCCTGTCGCTGGCAGAGGCGAGGACATTGACGAACGTCACGCCGCCGGTGTGAGTTGACTGTTTTGCCGCAAGCCTGTCGCGAAACGTCATCTTCTCCGACACGTCTTGGCCGCAAAGCGGCTGTGGTCTTGCCTGTGACCAGTTTCACAGACGGGGCTACCGGGAGCCGTTACATCGCCCCCTCCCCAAGCTTATGAATGGAGAACGGCCATGAACGCGCAGGACTTCCTCAAGACGGTGCCGTTCTTTGCCGAGACCCTTTCGGCCGATCAGCTTCGCGCCCTGGCGGCGGCATCGAAGATCGTCACCCTCGCCGTCGGCGCGCCGCTCATCCGCGAGGATGACCGGAGCGAGTCGATGTTCGTCATCACGGCGGGCGAGGTCACGGTCACCATCCGCGAAGCCGGCAAGGAACGAGCCGTCGCGACGCTCGGCAAGGGCGAGATCGTTGGCGAGATGTCGCTGCTGACCGGAGCCCGGCGGAGCGCGACGGTCAAGGCGGAGACGCCGGTGACGGCGCTGGAGATCGACCGCGCGGCGATCGGCCCGCTCCTCATCGACGAGCCGGCATTGTTCGACCGTTTTGCCGAGACGCTGGAGAACCGGCGGGTCGAGCTCGACCGGGTCTACGGCCCGATGGCGCATTTCTACGGCGCGGCGCATGACGATCTCGCCATCGTCATCCGCACCTTCTTCAGCGAGAAGGCGAGCTGAGCCGGACGGGAGACTGCCATGAAAAAGATGCTGATTGCTGCCGTCGTCGGCCTTGTCTCTATGTCGTCTCCGGCCTTCGCGCAAAGCAGCGCCGACACCGACACGTCGCTCGACCAGTTGTTCGGCGAGCATAAGCCCTATGCGGACTTCTTCGCGAAGCTGCAGAAGGCCGTCGCCGCCAATGACAAGGCCACCCTGGCCGGAATGGTCGACTATCCGTTCCAGGCACGCATCGGCGGCAAGGCAGTCAAAATCAGGGATGCTGCCCACTTTGCCGCCGACTATGACAAGGTCGTCACCGCCAAGGTGAAGGACGCCGTCGCGAAGCAGACCTACGCCACGCTTTTCGCCAATTGGCAGGGCGTCATGGTCGGCGACGGCGAGATCTGGTTTTCCGGCGTCGGAGAACCCAGCCAGGTGAAGATCATCGCCATAAACGACTAAGGGCGGACACCGGAGCGCCCGCCCTTTCGAAATTCCTTCCGCAACCGCTCAGTAATGCGACTTGAAGCTGATCGCGTCGCGATATTCGAGATCCTCGAGATCGATGTAGGAGCGCTTGGTCTCCTTGTCGACGGTGTACTGGATCTTGCGGTTGGTCTCGTTCGAGGCGCGGATGTCGAGGAGTTCGAGATACTCCTTCACTTCCCACTCATGGGCGCCGGCAATGCCGGCCGGGGCGTAGATCATCGAGCCGGCGCTGACCTCGAATTCCTCGCCATGGAAATTTCGGACGGTCGCATGGCCGGCGATGACGTAATAGCAGGCCTCGATCGGGTGCCAGTGAAGCTGCTCGTAGGTGCCGGGCTTGTAGGTGGCGCGGCCGATACGGACACGGTCGGTATCGACGACGCCCGGCCAGCCGACCAGCCGCTGATAGGTCTGCCCGTCGGTAACGCCGCGCTTGCCGGGAAAATCGGCCTCACTCAGCACTTTGAGCGTCGGTTTCACTTCAACCATCGTTCTTTCCTCTTGTTTTTCCCGGGCAATCCCAAGCTGGCAAACCCGGCAGGGCATCGATCGCCGCCGGATTAGCATTCTGCCGGAATTTTCGCCACGGGAGTGATGTTGCTGCACCGCGCCAAAAGTCGCGGCGGGAATGGCCGTAGTTTCGACCCCGCCCTGAATCGTCAATACTTGGCGGGCTAGTATTTACGGGCCGGCAGCCATGAGCGCCCGGGTTTGGAAACGCTGTGCCAATGCAGGATGCGTGGATCCATCATGGCGTCGTTTCCGGGTTCGCGCCCGCGGCCATGGGCCTGCGCTGCTGATGCCGATTCCTGACGTTGAACTCCGTTGAACTCCGGAGGAAGCGTGAGAAAGCGCAGATCATTGCGCCACAACGCAATCCGGAATGACGGCGATCCTGCCCGCCGGTGGCCTCACGATGTTCGTTGTAGAGTTCGCGCCAATCGTCGAAGGGAGTGGGAGGGGCTGATCATTCGAGAAAGCACCCTTATGACCACGCAGCTCTGGCGACCCCAGGAGGGCTCGAACCTCCGACCTGCCGCTTAGAAGGCGGCTGCTCTATCCAGCTGAGCTATGGGGCCATCAAGGTCGGTTTCTAACCGTTTTGACGCAGGCGGCGAAGCGAAATCCGCGGCCTTCCTGCTCAGGCGGCGAGCTTGACCGAGGTGCTCGACAGCTTCGCCTCGTCGATATCGAGGCCGAGACCGGGACGATCCGACAGGCGGACATGGCCGCGCTCGACGGTCACCGGGAGCTTGGCGATATCGTCCGAGAGATACTGGCAGGTGACGCTGGTATCCCAGTCGATCTGGGGCAGCGCGGCGGCGAGTTGGACGATGCCGGCGCTGGCGACGCTCGAATCGGCGATCTTGCCGGCGAGGTTGACGGACATGCCGAGCGCCTGCATCCGCTTGCCGGCAACCATGACCGGCGACATGCCACCGAGCTTGATCGTCTTCAGGCTGGCGCCCTTGGCCGCCTTCAGGGCGTGGTGGCGCTCGATGTCGCCATGCGAGTGGATGCCCTCGTCGGCGCCGAGCGGCACCGAGGTCGCCGCGGCGACCAGCGCCATGCCCTCGACATCGTGGCCGTCGATCGGCTGTTCGATGAAATCGAGCCCGGCAGCGGCAGCGCCGGCGGCGAATTGCAGCGCCTGCTCGCGATTGTAGCCCTGGTTGGCGTCGGCCGAGATCCGAACCGACTTGCCGAGGAGGTCGCGCACCGCCGCGCAACGGTCGAGATCGGACTCAACGCTGGTCGTGCCGATCTTGACCTTGTAGCAGATGAAGCCCTCGTCGGCCTTCTTGCGGGCCATGGCGAGGTCCTTCACGCGGTCGGCTTCGGCGAGCATGAAGAGAACCGGGATGTCGCGACGGACGACGCCGCCGAGGAGTTCGGCGACCGGCACGCCGGCGCGTTTTCCGGCGAGATCGTGAACGGCCATGTCGATGGCCGACTTCGAGCCTTCATTGCCGTAGATCAGCGCATCGATGCGCTTTGCGAAGCCGGCGAGATCCTCGACCTCCATGCCTTCGACCGAAGGCTTCATCCATTGCGCCGCGGCGACCATGCCTTCCGGAAAATCGCCGGTCATGGTCGGCGCCGAAGCGGCCTCGCCCCAGCCGACATTGCCGTCCGTGTCCTCGACGCGAACGAGAAGGTTCTCGGTCGTCTTGACCGTGATGTTCGACATCTTGAACGGCTTCAGGAGCGGCAGGCTGATCCAATAGGGCGTCACGGTACGGATGCGCACGGGCGTTCACTCCTTGCTTTGTCTTGTCGGCGGAGACTGCGTCTTCCGCCTGCCGGCGGCAATGTCAGCCCGGGCGGCGTTCAGTGCGTCCAGGGCTGCGGCCGGCCATAGCGGAAATTGTCGGAATAGGTCTGGAGGTTGGGCGTCGGCTCCTGCGCCTCGAAAACCTCGTAGGGGATGCCGTTCCGCTCGGCATAGGCCACCGCCTCCTCCTTGTTGGGGAAGGAAAGCTTGATCTGGCGGCGCATATCCCCTGACGACGTGTAGCCCATCAACGGCTCCACGGTGAGCGCCGCCTCCGGCTCATAGACCAGCATCCATTGCTCGGTCTTGGCGCTTCCGGACTGCATCGCGGTACGGGCCGGCTTGAAGATACGAGCGAGCATTTTCTAACCCCTGCGAATGCGTTCTACCTGGCCGACCGGTGGTCGGGGCGGCAGGATTTGAACCTGCGGCCCCCTGGTCCCAAACCAGGTGCGCTACCAGACTGCGCTACGCCCCGGACACCGGCGGACGGCAGAATTTCAAGCTTCCGATTACACGTTCGGCCACTGCCCTTCAAGCGCAACTGGCCGAAAGCCTTGATCAGGATCCCTTGCGTCGGCACGATCATCGCCGGCGATCGGGGCTCAAGCCGTCGTTGGCGCTCCCGCCGCGAGGTCCTTGCCCGATTATTTGGCAACGAGCTCATGTTGCTCATAGGCGAGGCTGGCGATCCGCCAGCCTCGCCTATCGCCGACCAGTGTCAGGATATCCACTCCGCGCCTCGTCTCGTGATCGACATCGAGCACGTATCGTGCGGTGACAACCGCCAGGCTCCCCGTCCTGACGATCGAGACATCCTTCCAGGTCTCGACGAAACGGCGGTTTTCTTCGCCATACTCGATCTGCTCGGGTAATGCCGCAACAACGCTCTGGATAGCCGTCGGCACACCCGTCTCGACCCGCGCGATCGTGGCGCCCTCGGCGAAAAGTCCTGCCCATTCGGCAAAACGCCGCTCGCTCAGGAGCCGCGGATAGAGTTCGGCGAGTTCCTCCGGCGAAGTGCAATGAATCTCCGCGTCCGACAATGCTGATCTCCTGCTCAGGGGCTTCGTAGCGCTGCTTCGTCGACCGCGGGCCCACGGGGTCACCGTTCGGCAAAATCTATAAGGGTCCGTGTAAGGCGATCGATGTAGTCGCGCACGAACTCGTACCGTGTCATCCAGGCTCGCGCTGTCGTGACGGTCTTGTTGGCGTCGATGATCGTGACCTCGCCATCGACGATGAAATAGTCGATCGCACTAAAGTCGATGTTGAGCCGGGACCTGACTTCCATCACTGCCTCGGGAACCGCTTTCACGATTTCGTTGTCCCCGACCCTGGCTGAACTGCACAAGAGATCGTCATAGGCGGTCCTCAGGTTGAGTTCGGTCTCGAACAGGAAACAGTATCGGTATTTGATGACGGGCAGATCGAAACTGCCGGGAAGGAACTTTTCGACCACCAACCGCTCGTCCTGCCAGCTCTCTTCTGGAACGTCGCGAATTGACCCATAAAGTTCGTAAGGCGGGCATAGGCCCCGTTTGTAGTGGGGTATCAGAAGTTTGCGGACCCCACGGGCCATCCGGCTCCCGAGATCGCGGTTCTTCCTGTAGCGGAGTTCCGGGTGGCCGCCGCTGTTGAGAATCGTCTTGACGATGACCGGCCCGTCATGGGCAGCGCCCTGTTTGAGCCCGGCCGTAGAATAGAGCGTCCGTCGAATGGTCGAGGCCCGGCCGTTGATAGTTTTTTCATAGGACGCATGAACGCCGGCGAACTGATCCGGCACCTGGTCAAATCGATATGGAAGAGAGCGCTGCGGCCGACATCGTTCGGATCGAAGCGGTTGAGCACGCGGTAGCTGAGACCGGCATTTGTCAGCCCCGGCAACAACAGTTTGAGCGTGTAATCTCGAACGGCGGCAAAGCTCCGCAGGTTTTCGACATAGATATCGAGGTGCGCTGCCATTGGCTGAAAGAGTCGACCGATCCGGTGATTGTCAAGGTATGATCGCCGTCTATACTGCCCGCTGATCGCCGGCATAGTCAGCCTGGGCGACCCCTTATGGACCGCGTCGGACTGTTCCGGTGGCGTCCGACTGGCCACCAACCGGATCGTCGATGAGCAAACGCGCCAAGAAGACCCAGCCTGTCTCGAAGCCAGCCCCTCCGAAACCCCGCAGCATCGCCTCGCGCCCGGCCTTCTGGGCGGCGATCGCCATACTGGGCGTGGCGGGGGCGGCTTTCGCCTGGCTGGCCGTGCCGGAACCGGCCCCCGAGCCGGTCGCGGTGGCGGAACTGGAGCCCGGCCTGATCACCAAGGTCGAGTCCCTCTACAACGACATCTATGTCTACAAGCAGAATGACGGGACGCTGCTCCTCTCGTTCGGGGCGGCCCGCCTGCGCTACGTCGAATCGGTGGTCAACCCGAACGACGAGCTCGACCTGCCGGTCTATTACACGCAGTCGATGACGGCCGGCCTCGCTTATGCGCCGACGCTCGAAGACGCGGTGATCATCGGGCTCGGCGGCGGGCGGACGGCCTGGTACCTGCACAAATCCGTGCCCGAGCTGAAATTCACAGCGGTGGAGCTCGACCCAGAGGTCGCCCGCGTCGCCCAGACCTATTTCAAGGTGGAACCCGGGCCGAATTTCGACCTCGTCATCGAGGACGGCCGCGTCTGGCTGTCGCGCGCCGACAAGAAATTCGACTTCATCCTGGTCGACGCCTATCGCGGCCCGTTCGTCCCCTTTCATCTCCTGACCACCGAATTCTACAAGATGGTCTCCGACCATTTGAAGCCGGGCGGCGTGGTGGTGCAGAATGTCGAGCCCTCGACGATGTTGTTCGACAGCGCCGTGGCGACGATCGGCGCCGCCTTCCAGAACCTCGATTTCTTCGAGAGCCGCGGCAACATCGTCATCGTCGGCTATAACGGGCCGAAGCGCGACGAGGCCGATCTGAGGCGCGTCGCGACGGAGCGCCAATCGCAATATAACTTCCGCTACGATCTCGCCGGCATCCTGGCGCGGCGCTACGAGCCGAAATGGGACCAGGCGACCAAACCGATGACCGACGATTTCGCCCCCGTCGAGTATCTGAAGGCGATCGAACGGCATAACGAGAAGCAGACGTGACCGACAAAGCCGCCGCCATAGACATCCCCACCCTGCCCCTCCATCGCCGGCTTGCCGTCGGCATCGGCGCCGCGACGCTGGTGGTCATCGACGTCGCGACCCTCGGCTTCGTCACGCTCGGCTTCGAGATGGTGGCAAGCCGTATCCTGACGCCGCTGTTCGGCAGCGGCATCTACACCTGGGCGACGATCATCTCGATCGTCGTCGGCGGGCTTATGGCGGGATATTTCCTCGGCGGCATGCTTGCCGACCGCTTTCCGAACTTCGCCTATGCGGCGACGATCAAATTCCTCTCGGCGCTCTATCTGTTCGCGGTCTACTGGATGACCGCCGGGCCGCTCGAAGGCCTGATCGACACGATCGACGGCGAGATCACGGCGCTGTTCGTGTCAGGCTTCGTGATCTGCTTCCCGCCGCTGCTCGTCCTCGGCATGTATTCGCCGCTCTCGGTCCGTCTGATTCTCCGCGAGCCCAGCGACGCCGGCAAGATCGCCGGCGGCCTTTTCGCCATCTCGTCCTTCGGCAATATCCTCGGCATCCTGGTAACGACCTTCTCATTCATCCCGGCCTATGGGACGCGGTCGATCACGGCCGGCTTCGCGAGCTTCCTGCTCGCCTCCGGCGCCCTGTCGGTGATTATCCACCTCGTCCGGACGAACAAGGACCGCTAGCGGCGGCGTTCCCCAGAATCGGCAAAGGCCGAAGGCCGGGCCCACGGCCGGCTTTTCAATGACACGCGTGAGAATGGCGCCACTGCGCCTTTGCCGCACCCTATGTCTTGCACATCGGGTTTAATGCGAGGACGGTGCGCCGCCGGGGCCGTCCGGGTGGATTTCCGCCGCCATCAGGCCCTTGGGGCCATCGCCGAAGCGCACCAGGATCGTCTGTCCCGGCCGAAGCTCGGTGATGCCGAAGCGGCGCAGCGTCTCCATGTGGACGAAGATATCCTCGGTGCCGTCGCCGCGGGTGACGAAGCCATAACCGCGCACCCGGTTGAACCACTTCACCACGGCGCGTTCGAGTCCGCTGGTCGGGGCGACCGAATTGTGCGTCCTCACCGGCGCCATCTGCGGCGGGTGAACTGCCGTCGATTCGTCCATGCTGAGAACGCGGAAGGCTTGCATCCCCTTCGGCCGGTCGAGGACCTCGCAGACTATGCGGGCGCCCTCATAGGCGGTCTGGAAACCGTCGCGGCGGAGGCAAGTGACGTGCAGGAGTATGTCGGCCGTCCCGTTGTCAGGGATAATGAAGCCGTAACCCTTGGACGCGTCGAACCACTTGATCACTCCGGCGACCTCAATGAGATCGACCGGCGTCTCCTCACCAGGAGCTAGTCCGAAATCTATTTCGGGAATGCCTTTGGCCCCCATGGCGTCACGCCCCAGTCCGCTGCCGCATCTTACGGCGCAAGCGCCGAATCCGTTTGAAAGCATAGCATTCACTTTGCGCGTGGCCAGCCCAAATCCGGCCCTTGTGAGTCTTCGTGGATAAAGCGTGTGCTTGGCGCAACACATCGGCGAAGTCCTTCCATTCCTTCCAATTTCGCCACCGCCGGCTTAGGACACTCGCAGCGATAACCGCTACGGTTCTTTGGGGATACGGGGCTTGATCGCATAGTTCCAGTCGGGATGGAACGCGTCGCCCACGATGTCGAGAAGCTTCATCTCGGCTTTCTTGATTCGGATGCCCTTCTGGTAGGTGCGCTCG
>CAMCWB010000049.1 GCA_945882315.1 Bauldia litoralis
GACGATATCCGGTCCAGCCGCTCATTGCGGCCAAGGCCCTCATTCAGAAACACATCTCCAAAGCCAAGTTGCCCGCTCGAACGATGCATCCCAAATCCTCCGACAATCTCATCAGAGAATCACAGAGCGACAGTTATGCAAAGGTCTCCTGTGGGAGAGGGTATGTCGCGCGTAAGGATCGTCGGACAACCGCGGAAAGGCCGGATTTCCTCCAGATTTCCATTCGATTGGCGCGCAACGCAGATGCGCCCAGCGGGACGCGTTCCTATATGCAGGGACGCCGCTCATTGAACCCGGCGGCGCATGGCGCTAGGTTCCCGGCCCCGCGCGAGTCGACCTGCCGCGCAACGGAACAAGCCATGCAGCCCATCATCGCCGTGTCGGGCCTGTCGAAGGTCTATGCCTCCGGCTTCAACGCCTTGAAATCGGTCGACCTGGAAATCCGTCCGGGCGAGATCTTCGCCCTGCTCGGCCCGAACGGTGCCGGCAAGACGACGCTGATCAACATCATCTGCGGCATCGTCAATGCGTCGGGCGGCACCGTGACGGTCGCTGGCCACGACATCATCCGCGACTATCGCGTGACACGGGCGATGATCGGCCTCGTGCCGCAGGAACTGCACACCGACGCCTTCGAATCGGTCATCGCCACGGTCAAGCTGAGCCGCGGCCTGTTCGGCAAGAAATCCGATACGGCGCTGGTCGAAAAGATCCTCAAGGATCTGTCCCTCTGGGACAAAAAGGACGAAAAGATCATGGCGCTTTCGGGCGGCATGAAGCGGCGCGTGCTGATCGCCAAGGCGCTGTCGCACGAGCCGCGCGTCCTGTTCCTCGACGAGCCGACCGCCGGCGTCGATGTCGAGCTGCGCAAGGACATGTGGGAGATCGTCCGCGGGCTGCGCGCCTCGGGCGTCACCATCATCCTGACGACGCACTACATCGAGGAGGCCCAGATGATGGCCGACCGGATCGGCGTCATCAACAAGTGCGAGATCATCCTGGTCGAGGAGAAGGCCGAGCTGATGCGAAAGCTCGGCCGCAAGCAGCTCACCCTGCAGCTCCAGAAAGGCCTCGATGCGGTGCCGGCGGCTCTGGCAGGGCGTGACCTGTCTCTGTCCGCCGACGGCATGGAGCTCACCTACACCTACGACACGCAGGCCGAGCGGACCGGCATCACGACACTGCTTGGCGAACTCAGCCAGGCCGGCATCCGCTTCAGCGACCTCAGCACCAAGCAAAGCTCGCTCGAGGATATCTTCGTCGGGCTGGTGAGGGACGACACATGAACCTCCGGGCCGTCCGTGCGATCTACACATTCGAGATGGCGCGCACCGCGCGCACGCTGGTGCAGAGCATCGTCTCGCCGGTGATCTCGACCTCGCTCTATTTCGTCGTCTTCGGATCGGCGATCGGCTCGCGCATCAGCGAGGTCGACGGGATCGCCTACGGCTCCTTCATCGTGCCCGGCCTGATCATGCTGACGCTGATTACGCAGAGCGTCGCCAACGCCTCTTTCGGCATCTATTTCCCGAAATTCACCGGCACGATCTTCGAGCTGCTGTCGGCGCCGGTATCGCCCTTCGAGGCGGTGCTGGGCTTCGTCGGCGCGGCAGCGACGAAATCGGTAGTCCTCGGCCTCATCATCCTCGCCACCGCTGAGATCTTTGTGCCGATCGAAATCCGGCATCCCGTCTGGATGCTGGTCTTCCTCGTCCTGACCTCGCTGAGCTTCAGCCTGCTCGGCTTCATCATCGGCATCTGGGCCGACGGCTTCGAGAAGCTGCAACTCGTGCCGCTCCTCATCATCACGCCACTGACCTTCCTCGGCGGGACCTTCTATTCGATCAACATGCTGCCGCCGCTCTGGCAGACGATCACGCTGTTCAACCCGGTCGTCTATCTGGTCAGCGGCTTTCGCTGGAGCTTCTACGGCATCGCCGATGTCAGCGTCGAGCTCAGCATCGCCGCAACCTTCCTCTTCCTGGTGATATGCTTGGCGATCGTCGCCTGGATGTTCCGGACGGGGTACAAGCTGAAGCGGTAGCCTTTTTCGGGCTCGCGGCCTCTCCCCAAACTCCGTTCATTCCCGCGAAAGCGGGAACCCAGGGGCCACGAGCAAGGCCTCTGTCTGCGACCCTGGATCCCCGCTTTCGCGGGGACGAACGGAAATGGATGGGCTTATCACCGCTCGATTTTCCAATGCTCTAGCTCATATGCGCCGATAGCTTCCGCCAATACGTCAAAGCGTTCGGCCTCCGGTGTCCCCTTCTCGGGCTCTTTTTCAAAATATCGTTCGATCTCAGTCAGCGCGGCCTCGTAGTCAGATTCGTTCCGGACGATGCTGATCTGCTTCGATGTCATGGCGCCTTCCCTTTCCGCGCTCCGCTGACGATCCCGACCAGCTCCCTCGTCGCCGCCAGCGGGTCCGGCGCGGCGCAGATGGCCGAGACGATGGCGACGCCGGCGGCTCCGGCGGTGATCGCGTCGGCCGCGTTGCCGGCGTGGAGGCCGCCGATCGCCACGATCGGGATTTTTGTCCGCGCCACGATCGCCTCGAGGCCGCCGACATTGATCGGCGGGGCGGCGTCCGGCTTGGTCGAGGTGGCGAAGACCGGGCCGACGCCGAGATAATCGACTCCGCCGAAATCGGAGGCATCGAGATCAGCTTCCGAGGTGATCGACAGGCCAAGGATCGGCTTCGGACCGATCAGCCTGCGGACATCCGCGACGCGCATGTCCGACTGGCCGACATGGACGCCGTCGGCACCGACGGCAAGCGCGACGTCGATACGGTCATTGACGATGAAGGGCACTCCGGCCGGCCGCGTCACGGCGAGGATGGCGCGCGCCTCCTCGACGAGCGTCCGCGTCTTCGCCTCCGGGTCACGGTACTGGATCATCGTGGCGCCGCCGGCAATCGCCATCTCGACTACGTCGATGACACCGCGCACCCCGGAGAGGACGCGGTCGGTGACCAGATAGACGGAGAGGTCGAAATTCCCGGTCATTACGTCACCGTGACCCTGGCTCTCCTGACAAGCGTCGTCTCGTCCATGCGATAAAGTGCGTCGCAAAGCTCGGCAGGAAGATGGCCGGGACCGCGGCAGCGGGTTGCGGCCTCGGCGCCGGCCGCGCCATAGACGGCGAGCGCGGCGGCGGCGGCTTCGAGCGGCGGACGGATTGCGGCAAAGGCGGCGGTGGTGGCGCTCAGCGCGCAGCCGAGCCCGGTCGAGAGCGGCATCAGCGGATCGCCGCCTTCGATGGCGATCAGGATCCTGCCGTCGGTCGCATAGTCGGTCGCCCCGGTAACCGCGACGACCGCCCCGGTCCGCTCGGCGAGCGAGGCGGCGGCGGTAAGGGCGGCATCGGAGCTTGCCGTCGAATCGACGCCCTTGCCGGCCCCGGACGCACCGGCGAGGCTCATGATCTCGCTGGCATTGCCGCGGATGATGGTGGGCTTCATGCCGGCGAGATCGACGGCGACGCCGGTCCGGTAAGGCGTCGCGCCGCAGCCGACCGGGTCGAGCACCCAGGGCTTGCCCATCGCCACCATCTTGCCGGCGGCGAGCTTCATCGCCTCGACCCAGCGCGGCGACAGCGTGCCGATATTGACCACCAGCGAACTGGAGATCGCGGCGAAATCCTCGGCTTCCTCGACCGCATGGACCATCGCCGGCGAGGCGCCGACGGCGAGCAGTACATTGGCGGAGATCGTCATCACGACGTAATTCGTGATGTTATGGACGAGCGGGCTTTTTGCGCGGAGATCGGCATGCGCGCGGGCAAAATCGGCAATCGTCAGGCTGGGCATCTTCCCGGCTTCCTCTTTTGGGGTCAGCCGGCGGACGATGTCGGGGCACGCGAGCCGTGCATCACCTCAAATCCCTCCGCCGGCATGATCCGGATCAGGTTCGACGGGTTGGCTCTCGCCTCTCAGCCCTTTGGGCACCCCGCTGAGACCTGGAAAGAGTAGCATCGGCCGGAACCCTGTCAAAGGGCCGTAGGGCGGGTTAGCCCGAAGGGCGTAACCCGCCGCTTGGTCGGCGGATTACGCTTCGCTAGTCCGCCCTACGGACTAAAATCACGCCATGACCGTTCAGATCGCCATCCTCCGCGCCGTCAATCTCGGCAAGGATTCGTCGATCGCCATGGCCGACCTCAGGGCGTTGATGGCGACGCTTGGCTTCGAGGCAAAAACCCTGCTCCAGAGCGGCAATCTCGTCTTCGACGGCGGCAAGGAGAAGGGCCCAGCGCTCGAAAGTCTCATCGAGAAAGAAATCGCGGCGCGGCTGTCGCTGAAGACGGAGATCTTCGTGCGCACCGCCAAGGAGTGGGATGCGCTGGTCGCGGCCAATCCCTTTCCGGAGGCCGCGAAAGTCGATCCCGCCCATCTCGTCATGATGACGCTAAGGGAGAAGGCAAAGGCCGCCGACGTGAAAAAACTCCGGGACGCGATCAAGGGGCGCGAGACGGTCGCGGCGGAAGGCCGCGTGCTCTACCTCGTCTATCCCGACGGCATCGGCCGCTCGAAGCAGACCATGGCGTTGATCGAGAAGGCACTCGGTACGCGCGGCACCGGTCGCAACTGGAACACGGTGCTGAAGATCGCGGCGCTGGCGGCGGAGCTAGCAAGCGAACGGTGATCGGGTTGGGATCATTGTAGCCAAACCAATCCGCTCGTCCCCGCTGCGCGCGGGGACCCAGGGGCGACAAACTCAGGCCATGCCCAAAAACCCTGGATTCCCGCTTCCGCGGGAATGAGCGGTGTGTGGTTCAGACTGAGTCCTCTTCATCTCAATCCGCCCTACGCCGGAATCTTCTCCGGCTTCGGGCCACCATAGGCCCAGTCGAGCAGCTCGACCGTATGCACGACCGGCAGCTGCGTCGCGCCGGCGATCTGGGTGATGCAGCCGATATTGCCGGCGGCGACGATGGCGGCGCCGGTCGCCTCGATGTTGGCGGCCTTGCGGTCGCGGAGGCGGACGGAGATGTCCGGCTGGAGGATGTTGTAGGTGCCGGCCGAGCCACAGCAGAGATGGCCTTCGGCCGGCTCGCTGACACGGAAGCCGGCGCGGGCAAGCAGCGTCTTCGGCGCCGGCCTGACCTGCTGGCCGTGCTGCAGCGAGCAGGCCGAATGATAGGCGACCGACAGGCCGCTCGGCGCGGCCGGGGTGCCGAGATCGAGGGTTTCGAGATATTCGGAAATGTCTTTCGCGACGGCCGAGACCCGGGCCGCCTTGTCGGCATAGTCGGGGTCGAGGCGCAGCATGAAGCCGTAATCCTTGACCGTCGTGCCGCAGCCCGACGTCGTCACCAGGATCGCGTCGAGCCCCTCGCCGTCGATCTCGGCGATCCAGGCGTCGATGATCTGCTTGGCCTGCGCATGCGATTCGTCGTTGCGGCCCATGTGATGCGTAAGCGCCCCGCAGCAGCCGGCGGCGGGCGGCATGACGACCTCGATGCCACTCCGCGTGAGCAGCCGGATCGCCGCGTCGTTGATGCCGGGATCGAGCACCGACTGGGCGCAGCCGCGCAGCAGTGCCACCCTGCCCCGCCTGTCGCCGCGCGGCGCGAAATTGCTGCCCCTCTCGGTCGGCGAGCGCGGCACCAGCCGATAGGGCGCCAGCTTCAGCATCGGCGCAAGGCGGCGAAGGCCGGGAATGCGCTCGAAGACAAAAGCGAAAGGCCGGGCGAAGAACGCCGCCGCGATCGCGGCGCGGAAGCGTTTCGGGTAGGGCAGGATATTGGCGACGAGCGACCGCATCAGGCGGTCGGCGAGCGGCCGCTTGTAGGTCGCCTCGATATGAGCGCGGGCATGGTCGACGAGATGCATGTAGTCGACGCCCGAGGGGCAGGTGGTCATGCAGGCGAGGCAGGACAGACAGCGGTCGATGTGGAGCGTTACCTCCTCATTCGCCGGCTTGTCCTTCTCCAGCATGTCCTTGATCAGGTAGATCCTGCCGCGTGGACTATCGAGCTCGTCGCCGAGCAGGACATAGGTCGGGCAGGTGGCGGTGCAGAAGCCGCAATGGACGCACGAGCGCAGGATCTTCTCGGCGACCTTGATCTCCGGATCGGCAAGCTGGGCGAGGCTGAAATTAGTCTGCATGCTCAGAGCCCCGCATAGACCCGGCCGGGATTGAGAATGCCCGCCGGATCGAAGATTCTTTTCAGTTTCCGCGTCAGCTCCAGAAGCGGCGGCGCCAGCGGCTGGAAGATTTCGACGGCGCTGCGCACCTCTTCGGAAGCCCGGATCAGCGTCGCGTGGCCATTGCCCCCGAGCGCGCCGCGGATGATCGCGGCGCCGGCATCCCTGCCCTCGCCGCCGGCGATCCAGACGAGGCCGCCGCCCCAATCATAAAGCACGCGCGCCTCGAAGGCGCGGCGCACCGTCTCGACCAGCGCCGGCGCCAGCGAAGGCCTGGTCGAGATGCGCCAGATCGGCACTTTCGGCGCGGTGCCGAGAAGGGCGACGTCGCGGATCGTCTGCCAAAGGCTCACAGAGGCACGACCGGCGAGCTGCTCTGCCTTGCCGTAGTCTGTGAGGTCGGTCGCAAGGCGTTTGGCGCGGTCGGCAACCGAAGTAGCAAAGCCGTCGAGCCGGATGAAGCTGCGGGCCGGCTCGCGGCCGAAGGCCGGGCGATGCGCAGCGCCGGTCACCGAGAATGGCGAGCCCAGCGCCGCCGAGAGCGCCGCCACCGCCGCGACATCGTCAAGCCCGGTCAGCACCAGCGTCGTCTCGGTCTCGGGAGACGGTATGAGCTTGAAGCTTACCTCGGTCAACACGGCCAGCGTCCCGTAGGAGCCGGCAAGGAATTTCACGAGGTCGTAGCCGGTGACGTTCTTCATGACGCGGCCGCCGGATTTGACGATCTCGCCCTCGCCCGTCACGGCACGGATTCCGATCAGACTGTCGCGCGCCGCGCCCGCCTGGATGCGGCGGGGCCCTGAAACATTGGCGGCAACGACGCCGCCGATGGTCGGCTCGCCGCCCTCGCCGAGAAGCGGTCGGTGATCCATCGGCTCGAAGGCAAGGCGCTGCGATTTCGCGGCGAGCAGCGTCTCTATTTCCTCAAGCGGCGTGCCGGCGCGGGCGGAGAGCACCAGCTCGGCCGGCTCATAGAGGGTGATCCCGGTCAGCGCCCTGGTCGAAAGCGTCGCCTTGGCCGCGACCGGCCGGCCGAGCCCGGCCCGCGTGCCGCCGCCCATGATGGCAAGTGGCAGACGCTGCGCCGCGGCATTGGCGACCGCGGCAGCAATCTCGTTTTCGTCTTTAGGCAGCAGCGTGACGTTCATTCTAGAACGTGATGCGTTGAGGCTGGATCATTGCCGCTAAACCATCCTTCGCTCGTCCCCGTGAAAACGGGGATCCAGGGGCCGCAAACTCGGGTCTTGCCAGGAAACCCTGGATTCCCGCTTGCCGGGAATGAGCGGAGTGAGGGTGAAGGCCGATTCCTCTTCATGCTATCCCGTCTTGGCTCGCCCGTTCAGCGCCGGCTTGTCGTTCTTCAATATTGGAATGGTTCCACCGGCGATAGTCAGGCCGCGTCGGCGAGCGGCGGACGGCCGTCGAGCGGGAAGACCTTGGCGGGGTTGAGCAGCCATTGCGGATCGAAGACGCTCTTGATCCGCATCTGGAGGCCGAGATCGACGGCCGAGAACTGGAAGCCCATCAGGTCGCGCTTCTCTATGCCGACACCGTGCTCGCCGGTCAGGCAGCCGCCGACCTCGACGCAGAGCTTCAGCACGTCGGCCCCGGCTTCCTCGGCCTTGGCAAGCTCCTTCGGATCATTGGCGTTGAAGAGGATCAGCGGGTGGAGATTGCCGTCGCCGGCATGGAAGATATTGGCGACCGCAAGGCCGTAGCTGGCGCAGATCTCGCCGACGCGCTTCAGCACGTCCGGCAGGCGCGAGGTCGGGATGACGCCGTCCATGCACATATAGTCCGAGATGCGGCCCATCGCGCCGAAGGCCGATTTGCGGCCCTTCCAGATGGCGGCGCTTTCGGCCTCGGATTTGGAGACGCGCGTGGTCGAGGGCGCGAAACCGGAGGCGATGCTGGTGATGCGGCCGATCAGGTCCTCGATCTCGGCCTCCGAGCCTTCGACCTCGATGATCAGCAGCGCCTCGACGTCGAGCGGGTAGCCGGCATGAGCGAAGGCTTCGCAGACCTTGATCGCCGGCCTGTCCATATATTCGATGGCAACCGGGATGATGCCGCTCGCGATGATCGCGGCGACGCAAGCGCCGGCGGCCTCGGCGCTGTCGAAGCCCATCAGCATCGGCCTTGCCCCCTCGGCGGCGCGCAGGATGCGCACGGTCGCCTCGGTGACGATGCCGAACTGCCCCTCGGAGCCGACGATGAGGCCGAGGAGATCGTAGCTCGCGGCATCGAGATGATCGCCGCCGATATCGACGATGGTGCCGTCGATCGTCACCATGCGGATGCCGAGGACGTTGTTGGTGGTGACGCCGTATTTCAGGCAATGGGCGCCGCCGGAATTCATCGCGATGTTGCCGGCGATCGTGCAGGCGAGCTGGCTCGACGGATCGGGCGCGTAGAAGAAGCCACGATGCGCGACGGTGTTGGTGATGTTGATGTTGGTGACGCCCGCCTCGACGCGGGCGATGCGGTTCTCGTAATCGACCGACAGGATCCGGTTCATGCGCGCCAGGCCGACGACCACGGCATCCGGCGACGGCAGGGCGCCGCCCGACAGCGAGGTGCCCGCCCCGCGGGCGATGATCTTTACGCCGCCCTCGGAAAGATAGCGGACGACGGCTGCAACCTCCTCGGTCGTGCCGGGCAGGACCACCGCCAACGGCACCGCCCGGTAGGCGCTCAGCGCATCCGCCTCATAGGCCCGGCGCTCGTCCTCCGTGACAATGACATGCTCTTCGCCGACAATCGCGGCCAGGCCGGCCACGATTTCGTCACGGCGAGCAAGGATTTCCGCCCTTACAGGTGGCATCTTGATAGAGGACACGCGTGATTCCAGCTCCGGCTCGAAACAGGCTCTGCGCCAATATTAAGCTCCGGTAGTTGAAACAACCAAGGCCAACTTGCTATCGACTGACTCGCGCCGGCTTCGCCCGGCAGGACGGAGCCCCATGACCAACGATAAAGAGGAAAAACCGCGGGTCGGGCTGTTCGTGACCTGCCTCGTCGATCTTTTCCGGCCAAGCGTCGGATTCGCCTCGATCAAGCTCCTGGAGGAAGCCGGCTGCACGGTCGATATCCCCGATCTCCAGACCTGCTGCGGCCAGCCGGCCTATAATTCCGGCGACCGCCGCGACACGCGCGCCCTTGCGCGCAAGGCCATCGCCGCCTTCGAGGGCTTCGACTATGTCGTGGCGCCGTCCGGCTCCTGCGCCGGCATGCTGAAGCTCCACTATCCTGAATTGTTCGCGGACGATCCTGCCTGGGCAGAGCGCGCGAAAAAATTCTCCGCCAAGGTCTTCGAGCTGGTCAGCTTCCTCAGCGACATCCGCGGCGTGACGAGCGTGCCGGCATCCTTCGCCGGGACGGTGACCTATCACGATTCCTGCTCGGGCCTGCGCGAGCTCGGCATTCGCGAGCAGCCGCGCACCCTCCTCCGCTCGGTCGACAAGCTGACGCTGACCGAGCTCAAGGACGCCGATCTCTGCTGCGGCTTCGGCGGCACCTTTTGCGTCAAGTATCCCGATATCTCGAACGCCATCGTCGAGCGCAAAACCACCGAGATCGTTGCCACCGGCGCCGGGACGCTGCTCGCCGGCGACCTCGGTTGCCTGATGAACATGGCGGGCAAGCTGAAGCGGCAGAAGAGCATGGTGAAGTCGCGGCATGTAGCCGAGGTACTGGCCGGCATGACCGACAGCCCGGCCATCGGCGAGGTCGGCTGACGATGGAAATCACCTCCCCGCAATTCAAGCAGAATTCCAGGCGTGCAATGCAGGATCCCAACCTGCAGAAGGCGATGGGCTATGTCCGTACCGGCTTCATCGAGCGCCGCCGCATCGCGGTCGAAGGCCTGCCGGAATTCGACCGGCTTCGCGACAGCGCGCGCGACATCAAGAACCACACGCTGGCGCATCTCGACCTCTATCTCGAAGCCTATGAGACCAAGGTTCGCGGCGCCGGCGGCGAGGTCCATTATGCCGAGACGGCGGCGGACGCCCGCGACCTGATCCTCGGCATCTGCCAGCGGACCGGCGCCCGTACCGTGACCAAGGGCAAGTCCATGGTCTCGGAGGAAATCGAGCTCAACGATCACCTCGAGGCGAACGGCATCCAGCCGATCGAGACCGATCTCGGCGAATATATCATCCAGCTTCGCGGCGAGCCGCCAAGCCATCTGATCGCGCCGGCGGTGCATCTCACCAAGGAACAGGTCGAGGCGGATTTCCGCCGCGTCCACACGCATCTGCCGGCGGATCGCGACCTCTCCGAGCCGACGACGCTGCTCGCCGAGGCGCGCGCGATCCTCCGCGAGCGCTTCCTTGCCTCGGATGTCGGCATCACCGGCGCGAATTTCCTGATCGCCGAGACCGGCACCTCGGTGATCGTCACCAATGAGGGAAATGGCGACCTCTCGCAGCTCCTGCCCAAGGTCCATATCGTGCTGGCGACGATCGAGAAGATCACGCCGACACTGGAAGACGTCAGCCAGATCCTGCGCGTGCTGGCGCGCTCGGGCACGGGCCAAGACCTCTCGGTCTATACGACCTTCTCGACCGGGCCGCGGCGGCCGGGCGATCCCGACGGGCCGGAGGAATACCACGTCGTCATCCTCGACAATGGCCGCTCGTCGATGCTCGGCTCGGACTTCCAGGACATGCTCCGCTGCATCCGCTGCGGCGCCTGCATGAACCATTGCCCGGTCTACCAGGAGGTCGGTGGCCATTCCTACGGCTCGGTCTATGCCGGGCCGATGGGCGCCGTGCTGACGCCGTCGCTGGCCGGCATCGACAAGGCCGGGCACCTGCCCAATGCGTCGACCTTCTGCGGGCGCTGCGAAAGCGTCTGCCCGATGCATATCCCGCTGCCCAAGATGATGCGGCATTGGCGCGAGCGCGAGTTCGAGCGGCATCTGTCGCCCAAAACCGTCCGCTGGGGCCTCGGCGTCTGGGCCTTCGTCGCGCGGCATCCCCGGCTTTACCGGCTGGCCACGAAGCTCGCGATCGGCACGCTCTACAAGTTCGGCAAGCTGAAAGGCAGGTTCCGGCGCGTTCCCTTCGCCGGCGGCTGGACGCGGCATCGCGACCTTCCAGCGCCGCAGGGCAAGACCTTCCACGAGCTCCTGGCCGAACGGAAGCGCGCCGCATGAGCGCCCGCGACGCCATCCTTTCCCGCATCCGGACATCGCTGGGGGCAACCGCCGGCGATGCCGGCCGGCGGGCGATCGTCATTTCACGCCTCGACAACGCTCCGCGCGGCGTCATCCCGGCGCGTGGCCAGTTGCCGACCGAGGAGCGGATCGCGCTTTTCTCGGCGATGGCAGAGAAGGTCTCGGCCAGCGTCTCGCGCGTCGCGACCGATGACGCCCTGCCCGAGGCCGTCGCCACGTTCCTCCGCGATACCAACCTGCCGGCCGCGATCCGCATGGGCAACGATCCGCGGCTCCGCGGCCTGCCCTGGTATCGCGTGCCGCAGCTCGCGATCGCCTTTGGGCCGTCGGACGGGTCTGACATGGTGACGCTCAGCCACGCGGTTGCCGGCGTCGCGGAGACCGGCACGCTGGTGCTCACATCCGGCCCGGACAATCCCTCGACGCTGAACTTCCTGCCCGATACGCATATCGTTGCGGTGCGGGCCGCCGAGATCGCCGGCGATTACGAGAGCGCCTGGGGCGTCATCCGCGCCCGCTACGGCAAGGGCGAGATGCCGCGCACCGTCAACCTGATCACCGGCCCGTCGCGCTCGGCCGACATCGAGCAGACCCTGCTGCTCGGCGCGCATGGTCCAAGACGCGTGCATATCGTGATCGTGGGATGAGGACCCGGGTCCTCCCCCATGAAACGGGGGAGGTGGCGACGCGTGGCGTCGACGGAGGGGGCGGCCACATATTCCGAGCGAGCTCTCGCCCCCTCCACCACGCTTCGCGTGGTCCCCCTCCCCCGTAAACGGGGGAGGACCCGCCCTTCAATGCCCTCGCCGCTTCAGCCACCTCTCGAAGGCGCGCACGAGCAGCGACAGGCCGACCGTCATCACGAGATAGAGGAAGGCAACGACGTTGTAGGTCTCGAAGAAGAGGAAGGTCGAGGTCGAATAGACCTTGCCGAGCTGGGTGATGTCCTGGACGCCCAGCGCCGAGACCAGCGCCGAATCCTTGATCATGGAGACGAAGTCATTGGCGAGCGGCGGCAGGACCAGCCGCAGCGCCTGCGGCAGGATGATGAAGCGATAGATTTGCAGGCGCGAGAGCCCTAGCGAGGCGGCCGCCTCGACCTGGCCCTTGGCGATCGCCTCGATGCCAGCGCGGAAAACCTCGGCGATGAAGGCGGAATAGCCGATGGTCAGCGCCGTGATCGCCCGCCAGGTCATGTCGAAATCGCGGACGCCCATCGCCGGGAACCAGCCGGCTTCGATCGGCGCTGCCAGCAGCCAGTTCCACAGGAGGACGAATTGCGGGGCGCCGACGAAGGCGACGTAAAAGAGCAGGACGAGGATCGGGATGCCGCGGACGATCTCGATATAGAAGGTGGCGATCTCGCGCAGCCAGCGGCTGCGCGAGACGCGGGCAAGCGCCACCAGAAGGCCCAGCACGACCGCGAGCACGAAGGCGACGAGGCTTACCCAGAGCGTCGTGAAGACGCCCTGCCGCAGCGCATTGAAGATGAGCGCGTAGTCGCCGTCGGCGACGATCAGCCAGCCGAACAGGAGCGCGAGGAAGACCGCCGCGAGAAGCCAGTACGGGATCTCGCGGCGTTTCTTTTGCGGCCCCATCAACTTTGCGCCAGCATCTGTTGGCGAGGTTCTCTTGATGAGACGAATGGCAAGGTGGCCCTGTTACCCTCTCCCATAGGGAGAGGGCCGCCGTCCTTGGTGAACGGAGTGAACCTTAGGACGGTGGGGTGAGGGGCTGCGGCGTTCGTCTTATGCCCCGGCCGCGATCCTTGATTGATAGGCCTCAACCCCTCACCCTTCTCGCCTAAATTCGCTACGCTCATCAAGGCTCGAAGCCCTCTCCCCATGGAGACCTTTGCATAACTGTCGCTCTGTGATTCTCTGATGAGATTGTCGGAGGATTTGGGATGCATCGTTCGAGCGGGCAACTTGGCTTTGGAGATGTGTTTCTGAATGAGGGCCTTGGCCGCAATGAGCGGCTCGACCGGATCTCGTCGGTGATCGACTGGTTGTCGATAGAGCGGCTGGTGTCGGTGCTGCATGCGGCGCCGGAAGGGCGCAAGGCCTACCCACCACTGGTCATGGTCAAGGCACTGCTTCTGCAGCAATGGTATGGTCTGTCCGATCCCCGGCTCGAGGAGGCGCTGTCTGACGCGTTGTGGTTCCGGCGCTTTGTCGGTCTCGGGCTCGATGACGGAACGCCGGATCATTCGACCATCAGCCGCTTCCGGACCTCTCTGCGCGACAACAATCTCGACGCGGCCCTGTTCGGTGAAGTTGCGACCCAGCTCGACCGGCGCGGTCTGGTGCTGAAGCACGGCACTCTGATGGATGCCACCATCGTCGAGGCGCAGGCCGGCAAGCCGTCCTACAAGGAGGGCGCCGGCGCCAAGAACCCGGCCGATCCGGATGCCGACTGGACGCGCAAGAGCGGCAAGCCTCACTACGGCTACAAGGCCCATGTGGCAGTCGATCAGGGCTCCGGTCTTATCCGCCGGGCGATCCTGACGCCTGCCAAGACCAATGAAAGCGAAGTCGCCGACGACCTCATCATCGGCGACGAGGCGGCGGTCTATGGTGACAAGGCCTATGAACACAAGGCACGACGAGCCCGGCTGAAGGCTCGCGGCATCAAGGACCGCATCATGCACCGCTCGCACAAGAACCAGCCGGACCTGCCGCATTGGCAGAAGCGCCGCAATCTTCTGATTGCTCCGATCCGTGCCGCCGTCGAACGCGTCTTCGGCGCCTTCAAGCGATGTTACGGCTACACCAGGGTCCGCTACTTCTCGCTTGCCGCTAACTTCACCCAGCTCAGACTTCTCGTCATCGCCTACAATCTTCGACGGGCAATCGTCCTCGCCGCCTGAGCCGGCTTCCACCGCAAGCCCGCCCACCTGCAAATCATCGCCCGCACCATCAACTACCCAAATCCACGCAAGACCTCGCGTTGCGCAAAGGTCTCCATGGGGAGAGGGCTTTGAGCCTTGGCGAACGAAGAGAGCTTAGGCGAAAAGGGTGAGGGGTCGGGGCGGTCGGGATTTGCCGAAGGCTCCGCCACGAGGAGCGAAGCGACTCGTGCTTTAACCCCTCACCCCGGCCCGCTAAGTCGCCACGCTCCTAAGCGTGCCGGCCCTCTCCCGATGGGAGAGGGTAACAACTCGCCTCCGTCAATCGGTGACCCGCGTCAGCCCGCGCGCGATCTCCAGGAGCAGTTCGTCATTGCCGACCCAGGCCATCAGACCGACGCCCATCGGCAGCCCATCGACCTTGGCGAGCGGCAGGCTGATTTGCGGAAGGCCGACCAGCGGTGAAATCGAATTGATGCGGCCGTTCTTTGCCACGAGGCTCCAGGTCGCCTCGTTGCCGGTGCGAACCGGCGGCGCCACGCCGGGGCCTGCCGGCACGGCAAGCACCGCGCCTCCGGCGAGGAGCGTTTCCAACCGCTTGCGGATCGCGGCTCGTTTGACCGTTGCCCTTGCGACATCGTCATCGGTGACGTTCTGGCCGAGCTTCATGCGCATGGCGTTCTGCTCCTGGAGCCTTGGATTGAAGCGCTCGATCCAGTCGCGATGCGTGTCCCAGCCTTCTCTTTCGCGGAATACGGCGATCGTCTTCGACCAATTCTCGAGATCCTCGCCGTCCGCCATCGCGACGGTCTCGGTGCCGCCGATGTGCGCGCCGAGTTGCTCGACGACCGGCATGAGGGCATCGCGTATCTCCGGATCGACTACCGCGAAAGCATCGGTAGCGACCAAGAGCTTGGTCGGCTTCGGCGTGACGTGATTCTTCGGCGTCTGAAGCAGCACACGCCCGACCCGCTCGAGCAGGGCGCCCTCCCGCGCAAGCCAGCCGACGGCGTCGAGGCTGGTCGCGAAGGGCATGACGCCGTCCAGCGAGAGACGGCCATGCGTCGGCCGGAAGCCGAAAATCCCGCAGAAGCTCGCCGGCGTGCGGACGGAGCCGCCCGTATCCGATCCGAGCGCAAAATCGACGAGGCCTGCCGCAACCGCCGCGGCGGATCCCGCCGAGGAGCCGCCTGGGACCCGTCCCGGCGCGTTGACGTTGATCGGTGTTCCGTAATGTTCGTTCTCGCCCGTCAGGCCCATGACCAGCTCGGTCGTGATGGTCGTCCCGACCAGCGTGGCGCCGGCGTCGAGGAGCAGTTGCACCGCTGGCGCCGTCTTGGTCGGCGTCTCATGCGTGGTGAGCCAATCGGGGTTTCCGCAGCAGGGAACGCGCCCGGCGATGTCGAAGATGTCCTTGGCGGCGAATGTCAGGCCGGCGAGCGGCCCATCGCTGGCGCCGGTCAATCGGATAGGATCATGCTTGCAGAAGGCACCGATGCTGTCGGACTCGACGATGTCCACGATTCACTCTCCTCGTTCTTGCGACTTTCCGTAACCGCGCTCACACAAAGAGTAGGTCACCGTTTGGCGCGAAGTCTATAAGGATATCTCTCAAGCAGAGCAGATAGCCTGCGACACTCGCGTGCAGGATGGCACCTTGATCATGGTCGCAGGGAGAAGGATGTTAGTGATCACACATTGTAATCCCACCTGCCCAAATTCTCACCCCGAACTTCAGGTTTTGCGATGACCAGCGCCTTGGGCCCCACGAGCCTGATCTCGGCCGATCAGATCAAGAAATATGTCGACCTGGCGACCGCGCATTCAGTGACGGAGGAGGTCCTGCGTGGCCTCGCTCTCGGGCGCGTCGAGATGCCGGCAAAGGTGACGATGAACCTGGCGGGATACGGGCTCAAGGCCTGGAACACCGCGATGCCGGCCTATATCGAGTCGCTGAAGGCATCCGGCTTCAAATGGGTCGGCGGCTTTGCGGACAACCGGGAGGCGCATGGGCTGCCCTATCTGATCGCGACGATCCTCGTGCAGGATTCCCTGACCGGCTATCCGCTGGCGATCATGGACGGCGTCCAGGTCACCAATTTTCGTACCGGCGCGGTGACCGCGATCGCCGTCCAGCGTTATGCGCGGTCCGTGCCGCACCGCGTCGGCTTTGTCGGCGCCGGAACCACGGCGCGCTTTTCGCTCGCCGCGATGAAGGCCGTCGCCGAAATCGCCGAAGTCCGTGTTTTCGATATCAATCCGGAAGCCTCTTTGGCGTTCAAGGAGATTTGCAAGCGCGAGCATGGCATCGATCTCGTCGTCTGCAGCAGCGGCGAGGACTCCGTCGCCGGCGCCGATATCGTCATCACCGCAACGACCTCGACCACGCCGGTCGTCAAGCGCGCCTGGATGGAGCGCAACGTGACGGCGATCTCCATCGGCAGCCAGGGGCAGGAATATGACGACGAAGCGATGCTCAATGCGGATAAGCTGGTTTGCGACTCCTGGGAACAATGCACGCATCTCGGCGGCATCCGTCCCTTCGCTGAATCCGGCCAGCTGACGCGGGCGGACGTCCATGCCGAGATCGGCGAGACCGTCGCCGGTCTGAAGTCCGGCCGCGAGAGCGACGACGAATACATCCTCGTCATGCCGATCGGTTTGGGAGCGCTAGATATCGGCCTTGCCCGGGTAGCCTATGAGCGCGTGACCGCCAAGGAGTCCGTGCAGACGTTCCGCTTCTTCGAATCAAAGCCGTCCTGACGGAGGGAATGCGAAGTGACACTCGGTTGGGGAATTATCGGTCTCGGTCGCGCAGCAGACACGCTGGTGGCGCCGGGCATCGCCGCCGACCCGAATAGCCGGCTCGTCCACGTCGTCAGCCGGGATGCCAGTCGCGGCAAGGCTTTCGGGGACAAGCATGGGGCTCCGAGATCGGGCGCGGATTTCGATGCCATGCTCGCCGATGACGACGTCGACGTCATCGCGGTGACGTCGCCGAACGCCTTCCATCCGGAGCAGATCATCGCCGCCGCGAAAGCCGGCAAGCATATCCTCGCGGACAAGCCGCTCGCGCCCAATGGCGCGGAAGCCAAACGGGTGATCGACGCGTGCAATGCCGCGGGCGTCCGGATCGGGATGAATTTCCAGACGCGCCATCACGGCTGCTTCCAGGAGGCGAAGCAGGTCATCGAGAGCGGCGAGATCGGCGACATCGTCGCGGCGCAGGTCGACGCAGGCCCCGGCTACGCGCCATTGGGCGGATGGCGCGCCGATCCGGAGCTGGCGGGCCTCGGCTCGGTGAACAATATCGCCGTGCATCTCTACGATCTGCTCCGCTTCGTGATCGCCAGCGAGGTGACCGAGGTGTCGGCGATGTTCGATGTCGGACGCGAGGCGAAGCTGGAGATCATGCCGATGGTGCTCATGCGCTTCGCTTCGGGGGCGCTTGCCTATGCCAACGGCAACCAGCTCACGGCGATGCCGCTCAACGACATCGTCATTCACGGCACCAAAGGACGCATCGACGGGCGCGGCATCACCCGCAACTGGAAGGAAGGCGAGATGCGCGTCGTCACCGCGGCCGGCGAGCGCTCGGGGAAGTACCAGACCTATGATTGCTATGACCGCCTGATTGCGGCCTTCAGCACGGCGATCCTCGATGGCCGCGATCCCGATCCGTCGGGTGTCGACGGCATGCGCTGCGTCCAGATCACCGACGCCATCCAAAAATCGGCACGCGAGGGGCGGGTCGTCCAGCCCGACGCCTGACGAAAGCCGTCGCTGCATCATTTTGCGTCGTGCCATGGCGCATATTTGATATTGTGATCACAATTGACCCCGGACCATCATCGGCTATCATCAATCGGCTTCAAGCTTGGCCGTAGTAGCGCAGGACCGGGGAGAGCATGACGATCGACGCAAGCAGTTCCCCCGCGCTGATGGTATGTCCGACTCTGTGACACCAAAAATTCGCCGGGTCGTGACCGGGCTCGACGCGAGCGGCCGGTCGGTGATCGTCCTCGACGATAATCCGCCGACAAAGACGGCTGGGGCCGGCGAGGCCACGCGCATCCTCACCGACGTGTGGTCGACCGTTTCGACCTCCGTGCCATCTCCGGAAGGCGTGGCCGGCCTCGGGCCAAATGCGACCGAGATTCGAATTGTCGACCTGCCGCCCGGCCATCGCCGCGAGATGCACCGGACCGACACGGTCGACTACGGCCTTGTTCTCATCGGCGAGCTCACCGCGGTATTCGAAAGCGGCGAGACGCTTCTGCGTCCGGGCGACATCATCGTCCAGCGTGGCACGAACCACGCATGGGAAAACCGGTCCGACGCGCCGACGCGCATCGCCTTCATCAACATGAGTGGACAGACGACCGATCGGAAGAGATGGCCGGACGTCTGACCCAGCAGTCCCTTTCGCACCCCGCGTTCTAGCCCACTCCACAGAACGCCGATCCAAAGACGCCATCGATCAAAAGACTTAGGTAGGTAACGTTATGCCGAAGCCGCGTGTGTTTGTGTTCCAACCCATTCCGCAGGTCGCGGTCGACAAGCTGCTGACGGTTGCGGATGTCACGGTCTATCCGCATCTCGATCGCATGATCAGCATCGACGAGATGCTCGGCGCGGCAAGCCGTCACGATTATTTGCTGGCATTGCACGAAAACTTCATTCCGGCGGAGGTGCTGAGGATCAACCCGAACCTCAAGGGCGTCGGGATTCTGGGCGGCAAGACCGGCATGGTGGACTACGACGTCGCGCTCGAACGGAAGATTCCCGTCGTCAGCGTCGACAAGGAGTTGGAGCCGACCGGAGGACCGAGCCGGAACACGGCCGATCTCACGGTCGCGATGCTTCTCAATCTCGCCTATCGCGTCCTCGAAGCCGACCGCTACACGCATGCCGGCAAGTTCAAGCAGAACCAGACGATGGCGCTGATGGGCGTCGGCTGCCCGGGCAAGACCGTCGGCATGGTCGGTCTCGGCGCCATGGGCGAGCATATGGCGCCGGTGTTTCAGGCGCTCGGCTTGCGGACCTTGTACAACAAGCGGTCGCGGCTGCCGGAGGCACGCGAAAAAGAGCTTGGCGTCACCTGGGTCGACACGATGGACGATGTCTTCCGGGAGGCCGACTTCCTGGTTGTCGCCTGCGCGCTGACAAACGACACGATCGAGTTGATCAAGGCACGACACTTCGCTCTCATGAAGCCGTCGGCCTTCTTCATCAACACCGCCCGCGGCCGGATCGTCGTCGAGCGCGACCTGATCGATGCGCTGAAGACCGGCAAGATCGCCGGCGCCGCGTTGGACGTCTATGAGACCGAGCCGCCGGAGCGCTGGGAGAGCGACGTGCCGCAAGAGCTTTGCGACATGCCCAACGTCATTCTCACGCCGCACAATGGCGGAGCCACATGGCAGACGCGGGGCTTCCTGCTCGGCACGGTGGCCGACGGAATCGTTGCGCTGATCAAGGGCGAACGCCCCACAACTTTGATGAACCCGGAAATCTACGGCGCTCCGAAACTTCATCCCGACATTTACGGTCGCGGACCGGCCGTTCCGGTCACCGAAGGGGGGCCTGCGGTCTACTGACCGCGAAGACTTCATCCATCGGTTCGTTGCAAAGAGGTAAGAGATGCTCGGGAAATATGCCTTCGCCGCCGCGATGACCATCGGCCCTGAGCGCGACGGCCTTATCAACGAGGTCTACGACACGGAGCATGTCCCCGAGATCCTCAAGGGGGTCCCGGGCATGATCAGCATCTCTCGCTATCGGCGGGTGAAGCCGGCAGCCACCTTCTATCTCGCGCTTTACGAGATCGCGACGCCCGATATCCCGTCCGGTCCGCACTTCATGAAGGCGCGGGATATCGGACGCTGGCCGACCGAGGTTCGGCCGCACACGCGCGGCCTGCGGAACGCGGCCTATGAATGGCAATCAGGCTTTGGCGGCGACGGCTCCAGGCGCGTGCCGGCGCCGCATTTGCTGTTTGCCGAAATCTTGCCGTCCGTGGTCGGTCGTGACGCCGCGATCGATCGAACGCTGAAGTCTTTAGCATCGATAGACGGCGTGACCGCCGGCGCACATTATATGGACGCGAAAAACGGCTCCCATCTTATCGCCGCCGCGCTTTCCGCCGCGGCGGTCGACAAGGTCGTCGAACTCGCGGCTCTTGTCGCAAATGCCGAGGTCTATGCCGCCCTCAACAGCGCGGCCAAGACGTGATCTTGACGGGTCGCTCCGCGACCTCCGGCCGCTCGACACTGCGTTGCTTGTAAAAGAGTTGAGTCCCAGGCCCGGACGAGACAGTCTGGACCATCAACACCGCGAAAAGGGGAAATCACATGAACAAGTTGTGGTTGGCGTTGATGAAAGGGCGGGCTTTTGCATTGGGCGTCGCCTTTGCCCTGCTCGCTGCGTTTCCGAACTCCGACGCAAATGCCGACGATCACGTCGTGTTCGGCACCGTTCCGATTGCCGGGACCGCGGCCGCATGGGTCGGCAATGAGGCGGGATACTTCAAGGAGGCCGGGATCGAGCTCGAGATCGCCGACGCGGTGCAATTCGCAAACATCGTCGCTGACGTCATGGCAGGCACGTATCAGTTCGGAACCGTGAGCGTCGGCACCGCCGCGCAGGCGATCATCGAAGGACTGCCGATCAAGATCGTGGCCAACACCTACCACTCGGCCGGCGAACAGAAACTGATGGTGCTGTCGAACGGGCCGATCAAGACGATCGCCGACCTCAAGGGCAAGCATATCGGTCTCGGCGGCCTCAACAACAATTTCCAGGCCGGCATCATTTCCCAGATGAAGGAAGCCGGCGTGGACCCGTCGACGGTGACATTCACGCTGATCTCGCCGCCCGACTTGCCGGCGTCGCTCCGGAACGGCGTCGTGGATGCCGCACAGGTCAACGAGCCTGGCATCGTCGGGGCGGGAACCGACTTCACCCCCGTCATTGCCGAGCCGTTCAAGCCGTTCGGCGAACGCCCCTGCAACAATTATGTGATCGTTCGGGCCGACTGGGCCGAGCAGAATCCCGAAATCGTCAAGCGCTTCCTGACGGCCTATAACAAGGGCGCCGAACTGGCGGCGAGCGACAAGGAAGCGGTGATCAGGGCCGTGATGTCCTTCAGCGAAATCCCGAAAGAGACGCTGGAGAAGATGACGATGCCGGGCTTCGGAAGCGATCTGCGCCAGGACAGCTTCCAGGCGACCATCCAGGGCATGTACGACCTTGGCTTCCTCAAGAGACTCGTGACCGTGGAGGAGGCTTTCTGGTCTCCGTAATGGGTGCGGACGTCCCGGTTCACGGCAGCGCGCAGGTGGCACAGAAGCCACTGCCTTCCGGTGTTGCCCCCCGTTCGAAGGCGGGGCTGACGTGGTGGCAGCGTGTCGGCGAACCGGCGCTCGTGGTGCTCTGTGTCATCGGAGCCTGGGAACTGCTGACGAGGACCGGCGTCCTGCCCGCCAAGGACCTGCCGCCGGCGACGGTGATCGGCGCCGCCTTCATCGGCGACATCCAGCAGAGTCGCGTCTGGGAAGCGCTCGGCGCGACGCTGACGTCATGGGCGGTCGGCCTGGCGGGATCCATCCTCGTCGGCATCCCGGCGGGACTGCTCCTGGGAAGCAGCCAGCTCGCCTACCGGCTCTTCCAGCCATCGCTCGAATTCGTCCGGACGATCCCCAGCATCGCCGCACTTCCCTTGCTGATCCTTCTCCTGGGAACCAGGGGCTACCAACTCGCCGCGGCCATGACGTTCCTCGGAGCCGTCTGGCCCATCATGATCCAGACGATGTACGGCGTGCGCGACGTCGACCCGACGACCATGGATGCGGGCCGGGCCTATGGGCTGGGTCCGTTCCAGCTCTTCATCAGGATCGTGCTGCCGAGCGCGTTCCCCTATATCGCGACTGGTCTCCGGCTGGGCGCCGTCGTCGGGCTGCTGCTTTCGGTTGCAGCGTCGCTGATCGCCGGCGGCACGGGCATCGGCTTCCTGATCGTGAACGCCTCCTTCTCCGGCGTCCCCGAACTCGTCTATGCGCGGATCGTGCTGACCGGGATCGTCGGCCTCGGCGTGACGCTCACTTTGGTTGCGATCGAATCCAGATTGCTGTTCTGGCATGCATCCCGCAGGCGGACCGTGACATGACGCGGCTTCGCGGAATCGCAATCGGCCTCGTCGTCCCGATCGTCTTTTTCTCGATCTGGTGGGTGTTGAGCGAGCGCAGCACGTCGCCCTACTTCCCGCCCTTGCGCAGGACCCTCACGGCTTTTGTCGACATCTGGTTCTTCGCGCGGTTCTTCACCGATCTCCTGCCCAGCGTCGGCCACTTCCTGTCGGGCTTGACCCTCGGCCTGGCGGCCGGCGTCGTTGTCGGCACGCTCATGGGACTCTTCCCGCGCTTCAACCGTGATGTGGCGCCCATGACCGAGTTCGTCAGGGCGATACCGACGGCAGCGCTCGTCCCGCTCGGGCTCATCCTGTTCGGTACCGGCTTCGTCATGGAGACCTTTCTCATCAGCCTGGCCGTCTTCTTTCCCATATTGGTGAGCACGACGGCCGGCGTCCGCGGCGTCGACCCGGTCTATCTGGAGGTCGCCCGCTCTTACGGCCTGTCATTCTCCGACCGGCTGTGGCGGGTGATCATCCCTGCCGCCGCCCCACAGATCCTGGCCGGATGCAGGGTCGCGATCGCCTTCGGGCTCGCGGCGACGGTCATCGCCAACATGGTCGCCTCGGGCAGCGGACTCGGCTTCTTCATCGTCGACGCGCAGACCTCCTTCAGGCTGCCTGATATGTGGGCGGGACTCATCATGATCGGATTGCTCGGATATCTGGCGAACACCGCCTTCGTCGTCGTCGAGCACCGGCTTCTCGGCTGGCATCGCGGCTGGCGGGGCGCGACCCGGGCGGCGAGCGCAGCATGAGTGAACGCAGGGATCCCATTGCACCGGCGGGCGGCGACGTCGCCAACGCGCCGGTCCTCGAAGTCCGCAATCTCGGGGTTACCTACGGTTCTGGTTCCGACGCGGTCGTGGCGATCCGTGAGTTGTCGTTCTCGATCGCCCCTGGTGAATTCGTGTGCATCGTTGGGCCGTCGGGCTGCGGAAAGACGACGCTGCTGAAGTCGATCGCCGGGCTCCTCCGCCCAACCCGGGGCGATGCCTATGTCGCCGGGAAGCGTGTCGACGGTCCACCGAAGGATCTCGCGCTCGTCTTCCAGGAATATACGAGGTCGCTGCTGCCCTGGCTGACGGTCGGTGACAACGTGACCTTTCCCTTGGCCGCCCGGAAAGTGCCCAAGAGCGAGCAGCTTGCGCGGCGCAAGGCGGCGCTGGCGCAGGTCGGCCTTCCCGGCTTCGACGACAAGTATCCTTGGCAATTGTCCGGCGGCATGCAGCAGCGCGTCGCGATTGCCCGCGCGCTCGCCTATGAACCGGCCGTCCTGCTGATGGACGAGCCCTTCGCCTCACTCGACGCCCAATCGCGCGCCGATCTGGAGGATCTCGTCCTCAAGGTGCAGCGCGACACTGGCCTCACGGTTGTTTTCGTCACACATGACATCGACGAATCCGTCTATGAGGCCGACCGCGTCATCGTCCTGACGCAGCGGCCGACCGCCATCCGCCAGATCCTCGCTGTCGATCTTCCTAAGCCGAGGGACCAGATCACCACCAAGGCGCTTCCGGAGTTCGTGCGGCTTCGGACCGAGGTGTTGAAGCTGATCAAGAACGAACCGACGGTCGATTGAGCGGCAACTAGCCGCCGGCCTTCGCGCGTGTTTCGCGGCGGAAGACGTAGATGCCGCAGGCGACGACGATGGCGATGCCGACCCACTTCATCAGATTCGGGAAGTCGCCGAAGACGAAATAGCCGAAGATCGTCGCAGACAGGATCTGGACGTAGGCCGTTGGTGCGACCACTGCCGGCGTCGCATAGCGGAAGGCGATGACCATCAGCGAGTGTCCGACCGCAGCGGCGCCGCCGAAGACGGCGAGGATCGCCCATTGCTGCGGTGTCGGCATGGTGAAAGTGAAGGCAGGCATCTCGAGAGCGGTGCCGGTGACCAGCATGAGGGTCAGGACGACCGAGCCAGCCAGGCTCGAAAAGACCTGCAGGCTCAGCGGCGGGGCGGTGTCGCGCAGACGCCGGTTGAGAAGCATGAAGCCGGCGAAGCAGGTGGCCGATACCGCCTGCAGCAGCGCGTGAGGGCCGAACTCGGCGAAAGTCGGCTGGATCACGAGCATCGCGCCGGCGAAGCCGGTGGCGATGGCCGACCAGCGCCGCCAGCCGACTTTCTCATGCTCGAAGATCACCGACAGGATGGTCAGCATGAAAGGCTGGATGAAGAAGATCGCGGCCGCATCGGCGAGCGGAATCTTCTGCAGGGCTATGAAGGTCATCGCCGAGCCGGAGCCGATCAGCACGCCGCGAAAGATGTTGGCGACGATGCGTTTCGGCAGGAGGCTGCGCCAGCCGTTGATCGCGACGGCGACCGGAAGCGCGAGGGCGGATGCAAAGACATAGCGCGCCCAGGCGATCTCGCCCGGCGCGATCGACGAGGTGAGAAGCTTCGCCACACCGTCGGTGATCGACATGATGACGTAGCCGATCGCGAGGAGGCCGAGGCCGAGGCCTGGATTGGGGGCGGCCGTCGCGAGAGGCGTCGACGCTTGCGGGCGGACATCGCCGCCCTTCGGCAGATCGGATGAGGTCACTGTGTGGTTTCCTAAATGACCTTTTCCGCCCGCAGCGCCTCGATCTCTCTCGCGTCGAGACCAAGGGTCGTGGCGAGGATATCGGCGGTGTCGCGTCCGAGCGGCGGGCCGGCGCGGCGAATCCGGCCGGGTGTTTCCGAGAGCTTCGGCTGGACATCCGGCATCAGGATCTCGTCCAGTTCATCGTCGGCGACCTTGACGAGAGTCTTGCGATGGCGGAGCTGCGGGTCGATGGCGAGATCGGCGACATCCATGACGGGACCGACGGCGACCTCCGCCCGCACGAGGATCTCGACCAACGCGTCGCGGGCATGGCGGCCGACCCATTCGCCGACGATCTCGTCGATCGCCTCGACATTCTTCACGCGGTCGCGATTGGTGACGAAACGCGGGTCCTTGAGGATATCCGGGCGACCCATCACGGCGAAAAGCCGTTCGGCGATCGACTGGGTCGAGGCGGCAATCGCGACCCAGCGCCCATCGCTCGTCTTGTAGGTGTTGCGCGGCGCCGAGGCGGTCCGGTTGCCGTGACGCTTCGGCACGATGCCGAGCTGGTCATATTCGACGAAATAGACGCCGAGAACGGCCGTGAGGGATTCGAGCAGGCTGACATCAACGATCTGGCCGCGGCCACCGCGCGCGTCACGGCCACGGAGTGCAGCGAGCACGCCGAGGGCGCCGTAGAGCGCCGCGAAATTATCGGCGAGCGCAAAGGGCGGCAGGGTCGGTGGCCCGTCGGCCTGGCCGGTGATGTCGGCGAAGCCGCTCATCGCCTCGGCGAGCGTGCCGAAGCCCGGCCGGTTGCGGTAGGGCCCCTCCTGGCCAAATCCCGAGACGCGCGCCAGCACGAGGCCGGGCGAAAGCTTACTCAGCCGGTTGTAGCTCAGGTTCCACTGGTCGAAGGTGCCGGGCCGAAAACTCTCGATCAGGACGTCAGCTTTGGTTTTTTCGATCAGGCGGCAGAGGAGGTCCTGCCCGCGCTCGTCGCGGAGGTTCAGCGTGATCGATCGCTTGTTGCGCGAGATCAGCTTGGAAAAGAGCGAGACGCCGTCCTTGGCCTTGCCGAAATTGCGCACCTGATCGCCGGTGCCGGGATTCTCGACCTTGATGACGTCGGCGCCGAAATCGCCGAGCAGCATCGCCAGCGTCGGCCCGGCGATCACCTGTCCGCAGTCGATGACGGTAAGGCCGGCAAGCGGCAGCCTGTCCTCAGCCATTTGGCTTGTCTCCCAGTCTTCTTGTTTCGGCTTCCATGAGGACGCGCCGTGCATTCACGACCATCGCATAGTCGATCATCCTGCCGCCGACGTTGATTGCCGCCTTGCCCTCGGCCTCGGCAATCGCGAAGGCCTTGATGACGGCCTCGGCGTGGCTGACCTCCTCCTCCGTCGGGGCGAAGGCCTGATGGACGAGGGCGATATGCTTCGGATGGATCGCCATCTTGCCGGTATAGCCGGCGGCGCGGGCGGCTTCCGACGAGCGCGTCACCGTCGCGTCGTCGAGACGCGTGCAGGCGCCGTCGACGATGCAGGGCAGGCCCGCGGCCCGCGCGGCGAGCGCGACGCGGTTGCGCACGAAGGGCACCGTGCCGATATCGTCGGACCAGGTGCCACCCATTTCGGCGTGCAGATCGCCGCCTTCCGCGGTTCCGGCGGAAAGACCGATGACGCGCTTGCAGGCGAGCGCCAGCTCGTAAGCGAGCCAGGCGCCCCGCGCCGTTTCGAGGCTGAGCAGGAGAGGCACCACATTCCGCGCCATGCCCTGCGCTGCTTCGAGCCTTGCGAGTTCATTGTCGATGAAACGGATTTCGTCGACGGTCTCGGCCTTCGGGACGCAGATGCCGGCAAGTTCCGGCATGCAGATGGCGGCGAGGTCGTCGGCGATCAGTCCGGTCGGCACCGCGTTGACCCGGACATAGACCGCCCGATCGCCGCCGCATCGCCTGGTCTCTTGCGCGACGAGCGCGCGGGCCTCCGCCTTCCGGCTGTCCGCTACGGCATCCTCGAGGTCGAAGATCACCGCATCGGCGTCGCTCGCCGCCGCCTTGGCGAGTTTGTAAGCATCGATACCGGGGCTGAAGAGAAAGGAGCGGAGAGAGCTTGCGGGCCATTTAGGGAAGGGCAGGTCGGTCAATCGTAAACCTCCCGCTCGAGCACGCGACCGTCATGGCCGGGGAGCCTGACGACGTCCAGTTGCGCAAGCTCGTCATAGGTCCGGTGCCAGGCCTCGACGTCCGGCGTCGGTCCCGACGGGATGCGCTTGTCCCAGTTTTCGTCGAGGTCGATGTAGTCGCCGGCGAGCAGATAGGTCACCTCCTTGCCCTCGACGAGAAGCGATTGGTGTCCGGGGCTGTGTCCGGGCGTCAGGATCGCCGTCAGGCCCGGCGCGATCTCGTGGCGGCCGGAGACGATCGTCATGCGCCGGATGAAAGGAAGGAATGGCGCGCCGGTCGTGAACTCATAGACGCGGTGATCGAAAGCCGGCGGGTAGACGCCGTAGCGAAGCTCGATGTCCTGGACGAGGAAGGTCGCGTTCGGAAGCAGCGGCAGCCCGCCGATATGGTCCCAGTGGAGATGGGTCAGGATGACGTCGGTCAGCGTAGTCGCGTCGACGCCATGCGCCGCGAGAAGCTCGACCAGATCGTGCTCGGCGGTTTTCTCCAAGGCGACCTTGTGAACCCGCGCCGCATGTTCGGTGCTCTCAGGCCCGAGATCGACCAGGATCGTCCGTTCGCCGTCGCGGAGAAGCCAGGCAAAGCAGGCGAGGTCGACGAACTCGCCCTTGCCGTGCTGAAAGGTGATCGCCTCCTTCGGGCGATGCCGCAGCCAGCCGAGATTGAGAGGCGTGATGGACCAACTCATGCGTCCTTCCCTTCAGTCTTCTTATGCGGCGCGCGATTTGCCGGGATCGCGCCGGAAGCGCTGCGCCTGCTTCAGTTCTCGTGTGTAGGGCCCGAATTCGACTTCGAGATTCATGCGGGGGGCGTTGTGGAACTGCGTCTCGATCATGCGGCGGCGAGACTGAACCTCGTCCCGCATTTCCTTTGAGGAGGGCAGGTCGCAAATGGCGAGCTCGATATTGCGCGCCCATAGGGCCTGCTGCTCGTAGACCGGATTGGACGCCCAATCGAGATTGAAGTAGCCGACGAAATAAAGGCCGGGCAGGTCCGGCAGAACGACGCGCTTGTAGAGCGGCAGCAAGGTATCGTTGTTGCCGAGCAGCGCGCGATCGAGGAAGGGGAATTCGACGGTATAGCCGGTGGCGGCAATGACCGCGTCGAACTCCTCCGAGGAACCGTCGTCGAAACGGATCGTCCTGCCCTCGATCTGTTTGATGCCGCCCTTCAGGACGACGCGGCCATATTTGATGTGGCTCAGGAAGAATTGGTTGGAGATCGGATGCCCCTTCTTGTCGGGCATCTTGATGCCGTAATCCGACATGCGGCCCCACACCATGCGAACGACGATGCGGTTCAGCGTGCGTGACAACCAGGTCTTGGCGCGGAGCGGCAGGAATTTCAGGTCGTGGACCCGGCCGGCCATCCGCGTCAGCGGATAGCCGAAGGCATATTTCGGCCAGACGAAAGCGCCCGTCCTTGCCGAGACGACGACGCGCGCGCCGACATGGGCGAGGTCGGTCGCGATATCGAGAGCCGAATTGCCGAAACCGATGACGCAGACGCGTTCATCGATGAAGGGTTTCGGGTCACGGTAACTCGCGGCGTGGACATAGGTGCCGGTGAAGTCGCCGGGCAGCTTCGGCCAGCGGGGCTGGTGCAGATGGCCGGTCGCAACGATGACGGCCCGGAAGCGCCTGGTCTCCGAATTGTTGATCTCGACGTCCCAGCCGCCCTCGGGCAGCGGCGTCAGTTTCGTTACCGTGCTGCCGAAACGGATCAGCTTGTCGACGCCGAAATTCTTCGCATAGCCGCGAAGGTATGCGAGCATTTCGCTGTGATGGGCGTAGTCCTTGACCCCTTTGGGGAAGGGATAGTCCTTCAACTGGGTCAGGTAGGTGTCGGTGTTTATGTGCAGGTTCCGGTAGGCGACACCGAGACCGTTGTCGTTGTCGATGTCCCACATGCCGCCGATATGCGTGCCGCGCTCGAAAACGGTCACGGCGAAGCCCGCCTGGACCATCGTCTTCGCGGAGATCAGCCCGGCGGCGCCGGCGCCGATGACGGCGATCTCTTTGGCGTTTGCGGCGGCTTGAGTTTCCCCCATGCCATTTTTCCTTCGCCCGCTCTATCGGGAGGGTGGACAAAATAAATTCGCCGGGCAAGCGATAATCCACCTGGCGCTGCCGTCGCGTCTGCGGCCATGGAGGTCGTCGAAGCGAAGGATCTAGCGCGTGAGCGGTTTTGAGTTAGTCACGGACCGCTCCCCAAACTCCGCTCATTCCGCTGCAATCCTCGGGTCAAGCCCGAGGAGGAATCCAGGGTGCCGTCGCTGGTCGTGTTGGAATTCGCGTGACGTGGCTCCGGCGTGGTGAAGGTATCGGTTCAGGCGGCCAGGTCAACCGGCTGATCGACGGGCTTGGTTGCGAGGGTCTGCCAACCGTCGATTTTGCGCATGACGATCTGTCC
>CAMCWB010000050.1 GCA_945882315.1 Bauldia litoralis
TGTCGAACCGTGTGTTCAAAACCTACGACGAGATCGTTGCCCTGTGCTGTGACGCCTGGAACAACCTTATCGATCGACCTTGGAAGATCATGTCCATCGGAATGCGTGACTGGGCACATCGGTTCTGATCAGTGCGGGCTGGTATTAGACAACGGGTTTTCCCAGGTCGGACCCGGCGTCGACGGCACCGTCGCATCGACAGAGCTGCTCCGCACGAAACGTACTTTGCGACCGGCTAGCAAAATTGCCGAATATCCGGAAGGATGCCACGCCCACCTTTGGTCATGCGCGGTGGGAGGTGTTCTCGGACACCACCACTGCGGCTTCTTCGCCTTCGCGGGGACATCCGCACCAATCACCTCTTCGATCTGCCGAAAGGTCAGAACGAACTCAGCGTGATCGAGTGCATCGAAGTAGGATCGAAGAGCGGCGTACTTGGTCATCTCGCAGCGCGCGAGTTTGGGAATAGGGGAACTTTAAACGACATGCGTTGGCGCTGAAACCCCCACGGACAAACTTGCTGTCGCGGTTGCCCTACGGTCACGTCGCCGCGGATGGCGATGAGCGCTTGATCGAGATACATTTTGATACGTTCAAGCCGCTCCTCTGAGGCGTCGGCAGCCGACGATCGTAGAAAATTCCGCGGGGCAACGAAGAAGCTAGTAGACGCGACGACATAACGGCCGTGACGTTTGCCCCAAGGCCCTCGGTTTGAACTGAATTCAGTCCAAAGCATCGGTCGTCTCTGCCGATGTATCCGCCAGCAGGCGCACGCGGCTTTTCACGGCGGCCCGGACTGACGTGACGAGCTGATCCGGAAAGTCCTTGGGCAGATTCGCGATGACGGCGTTGGTTTGTTTTTCGGCGTTTGCAGCGAGGTCTTCGAAGATCGTGCGCATCAGCGGAGTGCCGACGCCTGCAAGTTCGGCAGTCTGCAGGAAGTGGCGCGGCATGATGGTGTCGACCGGGCAGTGACGGTTCTTGCCGACGGACATGGCGAGCTTGAATTTCTTCTGCTGGATTTGCCCGGCATCGAGGCTCGGCTGCGCGGTCAGCACGTCATAGAGCGGGGTCAGGCGGAAGCCTCCGCCGGGGCCGAGCGTGATGCTAAAATTCTTCGCGTGGCCGTCGGTAGCGCCCAGCATCCAGAACAGGATGCAGGCGCGCATGAAGGTGGCGATGTCCTGCTCCGGCGTATCGCTGCCCTTCAAGAGCTGGATGATGTCGCGCATGCCGGGGCCGCCGTCGGATTGGTATTTGCGAGTCGGAGGGACAGAGAGGGCCTGGCAGATATCTTCCTGCGGCAGGCGCAGCAGGCGGCCATCATTCGTCCAGCGACGGTCGAAGCGTTCGACGATGAGGGTGCGGCGGTCCCCGAAATCGGCAATCTCGGTATGGGCGGCCGGCACGCCCATGGCAGCGAGCAGCTTGAGGCAGAGATATTCGTTCTCAACGCTGTTTGAGAGATCGATGCCGTTCGGTAGCTGGCCGATCTGCGGCTTGAGAATGTGTGTTGTGGCGGTGGCCCCGGCGGGTTTGAACCATTTTCCGTCCTTGCGCAGCAGGGCTGTTTTTTCCTGCGCGCCGGCAATCGAGATGCGGAAATCCTCGTCCTCCCCCATGCCAAGGGGGGCGGCGGCGAGGTTGCTGATGAGGGCGGCGATGTCGGCGCCTGTGACGGGTTTGCCGTCGGTGGCACCGGCCTTGCCGGGGTCGGCGCCGTCAGGGAGGAATTGCAGCGCGCCGACGCAGTCATGGCCGAGGGCGGTCAGCAGGCTGTAGGCATCCGTGCCGCCCGCGCCGACGCGCTCGGCGACACGCTTGCGGATGGCATCGCTGTCCGGCAGCAAATTGTCGAAGACGTTGATGACGGGCGCGCCAATATAGCGGTCCTCGCGCAAAGGCAGGGAGAGCGAAACGGCGAAGGTGTTCTCCCAGGCGAGCCAGTCTTTGGCGTACTGGAAATCGATCGCGCCGGTGGATTCGCGGCGCAGAGTTCCGACAAGGCGACTGTTCAGGAAGACATTGAGGGGCGCGTGCGCCCGGCGGCGCGTCATCAGAACATATCCTCGATGTCAGCGGCACTCGCCTTGCTGCGGGGGCGGACGACGAGTTCGAGGTCGAGCGCGGAGAGCGCGGCCATCAGCGTGCGCAACTGGACGGCGGGTTCACCGGCCTCAAGGCGGGAGACGGTGCCCTGGCGCAGATGGATATGGTCGCCGAGTGTGCCCTGTGTCAGGCCGGCATGTTTGCGGGCGCGGCGCAGGATAGCGCCAAGCTGTTTTTCGTTACGGGCGATCTGATCGGTCATGGTTACCTCCACGATCCATATACGTGAATGCGTATAAAATATCAATATACGGGTTTGCGTATCAATCCTTAATATGCGCGTTTACGTATAAAGCTAAGATATACGCTAGTGCGTATGCCCGGTCACGTCGATCGTATCGCAATCGAACGCCGTCGGGTAAAAGGCAAAAGACGTTGTCAAAAAGAGAAAGCATCCCGGCTATGGGCACGGATCTCCGGGCATACAACATCTTCGACCTCCGCAAGCTGGCGATGAAGCGTGTGCCCAAAGGGCTGTTCGAATTCGTCGACCGCGGCACCGAGGACGAGGTCTCCCTGCGAAACAACCGCGCGGTCTTCGAGGGCATACGCTTCAAGCCGAGAACCATGGTCGATGTTTCAAAGCGCAGTGCGGCCCGAAATATTTTCGGCGTCGATCACAAGATGCCGATCGTAATCGCGCCTACCGGCACCGCCGGGCTGATGTGGTACGAAGGTGAACTCGAGCTCGCCCGTGCCGCCAAGAACGCCGGCATTCCATTCACCCTCGCTACCGGTTCTATGACCTCGATGGAGCGCGTCGCGGCCGAGGTAGGCGGCGAGCTCTGGTTCCAGCTCTACCTCTGGCCGGATCGGCGCCTGTCGCATGAACTCGTCGAGCGAGCCAAGGCGGCCGGCTACAAGGCTCTCGTGGTTACAGTCGACGGAGCCTCGCCGGGCAACCGCGAATATAATCTCCACAATGGCTTCACGGTGCCGTTCACCTATTCGCGCCGATCGATCGTCGATATTGCGCGGCATCCACGCTGGCTCGCCGGCGTGATGCTGCGCTACATGATGACCCGCGGCATGCCGGTCTATGAGAACTATCCGGCCGAGGCGAAGGCCAAGCTAACCGCCGGGCCCATGGGCCGCACGAGCCTGCGGACCGACTCACTGAATTTCGACGACCTCGATGCGCTCCGGAAGATCTGGCCGCACAAGCTCATCGTCAAAGGCATACTCGATCCGGAGGACGCGGTGAAAGCGATCGAGCACGGCGCCGATGGCATCGGCGTTTCCAATCATGGCGGACGCAATCTCGACGGAATAATTTCACCGATTGAGGTCTTGCCGCGCATCGTCGACGCAATTGGCGGACGCGCCACCGTTTTTGTCGACAGCGGTTTCCGTCGCGGCAGCGACGTCGTTAAAGCAATCGCGCTCGGCGCCGATGCGGTGATGATCGGTCGTTCGACGCTTTATGGCGTCGCCGCCGGCGGCTTCCAGGGAGCGACGCGGGCGTTGGAGATCTATAACGAAGAGATCCGTCGTGTGATGGCGCTCACCGGCTGCAACAGCCTAACCGAGCTCGGCCCGCACCACCTGAAGATCTCCGATCCGGGGCTCGTCGAAGGTCTCAAATGCTAGATGGCAATTCCATTCACGGAGACGCTTGCGACAGCTCAGCCGATGGCCGGCTTCACAATGAGTGCGCTGGGCATGGAGAACGATCACACGGAAGCATGACCTTGCCCCCGAAGAACGTCTCCCAAGGCTGAATGTGTATCATCAGTTTTGGAGGAACGGATATGACGGGAATGGTGCGGGCGCGCTACACGCTGGAGTTCAAGCAGGAGGCTGTTCGTCTGGTGCGGGGCGGTCAATCGCTGTCCTCGGTTGCGCGAGGGCTGGGCGTTTCGGCGCAGTCGATTGACAATTGGGTGAAGGCGGATGCGATCGGCGGCCTGAAGGAGGCCAAGGGCAAGCCGGTGAATGCAGACCAGATGGAGATTGCGCGGCTGAGGTCCGAGGCCCATGCCGAAGCGAAGATCCTTGGCGTCGCGAAAGCCTGGCTCGATTGTCCAGCGCTTGGCGTAAAGGTTCAAGATCTCGCGCGCCCTCGCCTCGGCATTGCTGGCGGCCAGACACCAGGCCTCTTTCATATCCCTGGCTTTGGGGGTTGTATACAACGACGCGACCCAGTCGGATGAATGGGCAACCTCCGCCGTGAACGCGGAGCTTTTCCAATGTTGACTTTGCCAATCCGGTGTAGGCCGCCGCCTCGCGGGTGCGCAGCATACGGCGCGAAGTCGAAATTATCATGATGATGCTTCCTGCAATGACTGGCAGCCCCAGCCGGCACAATCCGTCATGCAGAAAGTCACTGTGATTCTGTGGCCAACACCCTGGGATTTAGAGTGCCGGGTCTTTTACAAGTAGCTTCCTCAAATCTTTCCGCAGATTCTCGTCCGCCTCGTCTCTAATCTCGATCCGTTCAAGCGCATTCATAAGCGCAGCGCGAAGAATAACACCTTCGGAAAATCTGAGATCGGCTCTGCTAACGGCTTTCTTAAGCTTGCGAACGTGTTCGGCGGCAAGTGGGTCTTTCGGCAGGTCCCCGAGGTGAATTTCTTCCGCATCACGCTGCGGCATTAGGACGTGATGGAGGCCGCCATCTTCCCTCACCGCCTTCCACGCCCTCTTTGCCGAGCCCTCCAGTGCACTGCCGACTTGACCGGTCGCCAACTCGAATACCAGCGCTACAAAATCAAGGAAACGAGAATTTGGACTTGTCGAGATCGTCGCCGGACCGAAGCTTTGGAACAATGCGATGCAACGGTCAGCGAACCTAAGCTTCGGAGATATTTTACGATCCGCAAGTTTTTGTGCCCTTGCCTCGATGTCCATCAACACGGCAACGCAGGACGCGAAAGACAGGGCGTAGTTGCTTGCGAAAGACGACTGACTCAACGCTTCCAACAGATCGAGAAGGCCCAATTGGTCATCGGTCGTGGCCGGGGTTCTGGCAGGGCTAAGTGCCCATTCCGCCTGCCGCGCCAGAAGACCTTCCGAGCAAGTGAGAAAGAAGTGTGAAGCCGCTCTAATGTCTTTCAGATGTTTGTGAATTTTTCGGCGCGTGCCCGCTGAGACCCTTGGGTTCTTGAGAAGGAAGGCGTCAAAAATATATTCCAAGCAGGTATTCAGTATCAGATGTGCTGCGAGTTCCTCATCTTCGAGACGGATTGAAAACATCTCAAAAAGCGACGGAAGCAGATTCTCCGCCCTGGCGAGAAGGGCAGATTCTTTGAATGGCCATTTGGGGATTCTGCGTGAGCATGCCCCGTAAGGGCTAAATCGGAAAAATCGCAAAATGCCGACTGTCGCGAGGTCCTTATTTTCCCCTCGCAAGATAGTGTTGAGTTGGCCACGGTCGAGCATAGCGACAACCTCCCGCGTCGGGTTGGCTACATCGCGAGCCGATATCACTTCGCGTGATGACCGGGTGATGACCGGCGACCGGCGACTTCGCAGGCTGGCGCGCTAGCGCGCGACAACCTATTGATTAAATGGGTAAAATTGGAGCGGGCGAAGGGATTCGAACCCTCGACCCCAACCTTGGCAAGGTTGTGCTCTACCCCTGAGCTACACCCGCTCACGTGCCGACGATGACGCCTACCGGCGGCTTATATCGCTCCCGCGACCGCTATTGCAAGCTGTTGCGACAGGCTTTCTCGCAAAGCTTCCGCTTGAGCGGGCCGGCCCGCCCGGCTAGTGATCGCGGCAGGGAGAACGACATGGCGGCGACACCGGAGGATTTGGCGGCCTATCTCCGCGATCTCGGCATCGAGACGCGGACGGTGACGCATCCGCCGCTGCATACCGTCGAGGAATCGCAGGCGTTGCGTGGCGAGATCGCCGGGGCGCATACCAAGAACCTCTTCCTGAAGGACAAGAAAGACGCGCTTTTCCTGGTGATCGCGCCGGAAGAGGCGGATATCGACCTGAAGCACCTGCACCGCCGGATCGGGGCGGCGAGCCGCCTCTCCTTCGGCCGGGCCGAGCTCCTTCTGGAGACGCTGGGCGTCCTGCCCGGCTCGGTGACGGCTTTCGGCCTCATCAACGACCGCGACGGGCGGGTGACGGCGATCCTCGAAGCAGGGCTGCTGGAAGCCTCTGCCGTCAACTGCCATCCGCTGACCAATACCGCCACGACGAGCCTTGCACCGCGGGATTTGCTGGCCTTTATCCGGGCGACCGGGCATGAGCCGCAAATCCTTGCCCTCGACGAAACTGCCGCCGCGACTAGATTGTAGCCCGGTGGCCGCGACCCCATCTCTTTCCCGGAAAGGCGGGCGGTGAACGCCCTGCCGAATTCAGTTATGGATAGGCCATGAGCGATCAGACATTCGGTACTCTCACTCCCGCCCCGGCAGCTGGAGCCGGCGACGGCCTCATCGCGGACACGACCACGCAGACCTTCGTCCGCGACGTCGTCGAGCCCTCCAAGCAGGTGCCCGTGCTGGTCGATTTCTGGGCGCCCTGGTGCGGCCCCTGCCGGCAGTTGAGCCCGATCATCGAGAAGGTCGTGCGTGCCGCCAAGGGCGCCGTCCGCCTCGTCAAGATGGACATCGAGAAGTATCCCGAAATCGCCGGCCAGCTCGGCATCCAGTCGATCCCGGCGGTCTATGCCTTCGTCAACGGACAGCCGGTCGACGGCTTCGTCGGCAACCTGCCGGAAGGCCAGATCAAGGCCTTCATCGACCGTCTCGCCGGCCCGGCCGGCCCCTCCGAGGTCGACCAAATCCTCGCCGAGGCCGAAGCCCTGCTCGACGGCGGCGACACGCCGGGCGCCTCCGAGCTTTTTGCCGCGGTGCTCGAAGCCGAGCCGGGATCGGTCCCGGCGATCGTCGGCCTCGCCCGCTGCCTGCTCGCCGCCAACGAGATCGAGCGGGCCCGCGTGGCGCTCGCCATGCTGCCCGAGACGGCCGCATCCGACCCGAAAGTGGCGGCCGTCCGCGCCCAGCTCGACCTCGCCGCCCAGACCGAGTCGCTCGGCGACGCAGGCCCGCTCGAGGCCCGGATCGCCGAGAATCCGGCCGATCACCAGGCCCGCTTCGACCTCGCTTTGCTCCTCAACGGCAAGGGCGATCGCGACGCGGCGACCGAACACCTCCTTGAAATCATGCGCCGCGACCGTAGTTGGAACGAGGAAGGCGCCCGCAAGCAGCTTCTTCAGTTCTTCGAGGCCTGGGGCCCGATGGACGATGCAACCCGGGCCGGCCGGCGTCGACTGTCGTCGATGCTCTTCTCGTGAGGCGTTAATGAAAGCCGGCAATTGTGCGTATCAGTGCCCGGAAGACCTGGCAGCGATCATCCCGGTCTTCCCGCTGCCCGGCGCCCTGCTTCTGCCCCGCGCCGAGCTGCCGCTCAACATCTTCGAGCCGCGCTATCTCGCGATGATCGACGCGGCGATGGCCGGCAAGCGCATCATCGGCATGATCCAGACGGATGATGACGCGCCGGCGAAGCCGCGCGGCCCGGCCCTCTGCGCCATCGGCTGCGCCGGCCGCATCACCTCCTTCGCCGAGACCGGCGACGATCGCTATGTCGTGACGCTCACCGGCATCGCGCGTTTCCGGATCCTCGAGGAGATCGACGCCGCGACGCCCTTCCGCCAGTGCCGCGTCACCGCCATGCCCTACCAGACCGATTTCGCCGGCTGTCTCCGCGATGATTCCGTCGACCGGCCGTCGGTGCTGCGCACCTTCCGCGCCTATCTCGACGCACACAATCTCGACACCGACTGGGAGAGCGTCGATTCGGCCTCCAACGAGACGCTGATCAACGCGCTCGCCATGATGGCGCCCTTCGGCTGCGCCGAGAAGCAGGCGCTGCTCGAAGCGCCCGACCTCAGGAGCCGCGCCGAGACGCTGGTCGCGATCACCGAAATGTCGCTCGCCCGCGATGCGGGCCGCAGCGGCACGCTGCAATAGGCCGTCCAGTGAGCGAGCCCATCCGCGCCTCCGGTCGCATCGATCCGAAGCTTCTCGAAATCCTCGTCTGCCCACTGACCAAGACGACGCTCGAATATGATGCCGAGCGCCAGGAGCTGGTCAGCCGCGCCGCCAAGCTCGCCTATCCGATCCGCGACGGCATCCCGATCATGCTCCCCGACGAGGCCCGGCCGATCGAGTAGGCCGGCAGGGCCGGCTCAGATCGCTTCGCCACGCAGCAGCCGGGGCAGGTCGCCGCCCTGGCCCGCCGCCTCGCCGATGAACATCGTCTTCAGCGTCGGCAGCCGGTCGACAAGGCCCAGCCCGACATCGCGGGCCAGCCGCAGTACCGGATTGTCGTTGGAGAAGAGCCGGTTGAGGCTGTCGGTGACGACGCCCATCTCGAATGTGTCGAAGCGGCGCCAGCGCTCGTAGCGCCGCAGTACCGTTTCCGAGCCGGGGTCGAGTCCGAGGCGATGCGCATCGATGATCGTCTCGGCGAGCGCCGCGACGTCACGGAAGCCGAGATTGAGGCCCTGGCCGGCGATCGGATGGATCGTATGCGCGGCGTCGCCGGCCAGCGCGAAACGCGGCCTGACATAGTGGCGCGCCAGCGACAGGCCAAGCGGAAAGGCGCGGGGCTTGCCGACCACCTCGAGCGGCCTCAGCCGGTGGCCCAGGCGCCGCTCGAGCTCGAGCTGGAAGAGCAGCGGATCGGCGACGATGCGCGCCGCATCCTCGCTCGCCTCCGTCCACACCAGCGAGCCGCGATTGCCGGCAAGCGGCAGGAAGGCGAAGGGGCCGGCGGGCAGGAAATGCTCCTCGGCGCGGCCGTGATGCGGCCTCTCATGCGCGACGGTCGCGACGATGCCGGACTGCCGGTACGTCCAGTCGACCGTGCCGATGCCGGCAAAGGCGCGCAGCTTCGAGCGGCCGCCATCGGCGGCAACCAGGAGCCCGGCCTCGATCGTCGTGCCGTCGTCGAGATCGACGGCGACCGACGCGGTGCCGGTCCTGAAATCGGTGACGGCGGCCGGCGAGAGGAGCCGCGCGCCGGCGGCGAGCGCTGCGGCGCGCAGCGCCTCGTTCATGGTCGCGCCGGCGACCATATGCGCGAAAGGCGCAGCCTCGTCGCGATCGCCGAGGAAGGAGAGGAACACCGGCCGGACCACGTCGCGCGTCCGGCTGTCGGTGATGATCATGTCGTCGATCGCCTGCGCGTCGCGCGCCACCACCTCCCAGACGCCCAGGCGTTCGAGCATGCGCCGCCCGGCGGCGGCGACCGCAAAGGCGCGCCCGGCATCCTGCCCGGCCCGCGCCGGCCCCTCGGCCACGGTGACGGCAAGATCGGGCGCCGCCTGACGGAGCGCCAGCGCCAGCGCCAGGCCGACCTGGCCGCCGCCGGCGATCAGAATATCGGCCGCTTCGCTCAATCCGGTCGTCCTCTTCTTGCCCGCCGGTTCCGGCTTTTCTTGACAGCCGCACGGCGGACTGGTCGAAAGGCCCATCGCGACCGGCAGGCGTATGAGCCCGTGGCCAATGCCATCGAGACCCTTCTGTCCATACTCGACCTCGAGCCGCTCGAACACAATCTCTTCCGTGGCAGGAGCCCGCAGGTCGGCTGGCAGCGCTTCTTCGGCGGCCAGGTGATCGGCCAGGCGCTGGTCGCGGCGCAGCGGACCGTCGAAGGCCGCGCCGCCCATTCGCTACATGGCTATTTCATGCGGCCCGGCGACCCGGCCGTCCCGATCATCTACCAGGTCGAGCGGATGCGCGACGGCGGCAGCTTCTCGACGCGGCGGGTGACGGCCATCCAGCACGGCGAGGCGATCTTCACGCTGGCTGGCTCCTTCCAGACCGGGGAGGACGGCTTCGACCACCAGATCGCCATGCCCGACGTGCCGCCGCCGGAATCGCTGCCCAGCGAAAGCGACCTCAAGGAACTGTTCATCAAAAGCGCGCCGGAGCCGGTCCGCCGCTATTTCGAGCGCGAGCGGTCGCTCGAGCTGCGGCCGGTCGACGCCAGCCACTATGTCAGCCGCGACAAGCTGCCGCCGGTCCAGCATGTCTGGCTGCGCGCCATCGGCCGCCTGCCCGACGACCCGGCGATCCATCGCAGCGTGCTCGCCTATGCCTCGGATATGACGCTCCTCGACACCTCGCTCTATGCGCATGGCCGCAATATCTTCGATCGCGACCTGCAGGTTGCGAGCCTCGACCACGCGCTCTGGTTTCACCGGCCCTTCCGCGCCGACGAATGGCTGCTCTACAGCGAGGACAGCCCGTCGGCCTCCGGCGGCCGCGGCCTGGCGCGCGGCAGCCTGTTCAGCCGCGACGGTATCCTCGTCGCCTCGGTGGCGCAGGAAGGACTGATCCGGCAACGCAGACGTTGAGACGCAGCGCTGCCTAGTTTTTGTTCATTCCCGGCTTCAGCACGGGCCGGCTCGTCGTTTCGCGACCGATTCGGTTCGAAAAGCCAAGGGTTTGGCTGGGTGTGGCCGAGTTGGCACAGACCTTGATTCAGTAGGGTCGGTCAAAGCTCGACAATGTCGGGCATTCACCGAATTCACGCGGTCACCGCGCGTTCGTAAAAAGGCGGGCGGCGGAAGGTAACGGGAACCAGCCATGAAAATCGTAATGGCCATTATCAAGCCGTTCAAACTGGACGAGGTGCGCGATGCCCTCATAGCCGTGGGCGTGCAAGGCCTGACTGTCACTGAGGTCAAGGGATACGGACGCCAGAAAGGTCACACGGAGATCTACCGCGGCACCGAATATGCTGTGAGCTTTCTGCCGAAACTGAAAGTCGAAGTCGCGGTCTCCTCCGACCAGGTCGACAAGGTCGTCGAGGCTATCTCCTCCTCTGCCAAAACCGGCCAGATCGGCGACGGCAAGATTTTCGTCTTCGCGCTGGAGCATGCCATCCGCATCCGTACCGGCGAGACCGACACGGACGCGCTCTGACCGCAGCTTTTTCTCCGGGCACGCCTTCCGCCGCCCGGAGCCGGTGAGTGTCGGGATGAATTGAAAATGGGCACGCTGCCTCTGGCAGCTGCCCATTTTTATGCCGTTTTTTCTCTGAGAGAGAGCAGTCCTGCCTAAAACGCAGGATTTGCATTGCGTTTGGGCTGATGCCCATTTGGCATGCGTATTGAATTGAGCGCCCGGCACAACAAGCGCGCAAGCGCGATTCCCGGGAGGCATCTCAATGACCGCGCAATCCGCCGGCGGCGATCTCTTTTTCGTTCTGATGGGCGCAATTCTCGTCTTCGCGATGCATGGCGGCTTCGCCTTCCTCGAGGTCGGCACCGTCCGCCACAAGAACCAGGTCAACGCGCTGGTCAAAATCCTCGTCGATTTCGCGATTTCGACGACTGCCTATTTCCTCATCGGCTACACGCTGGCCTACGGGCTCGACTTCTTCCGCAGCGCCGACGAGCTGGTCAATGGCGAAGGCTACGGTCCGCAGGGCCTGACGCTGGTCAAGTTCTTCTTCCTCGTCACCTTCGCCGCCGCCGTCCCGGCGATCATCTCCGGCGGCATCGCCGAGCGCATGAAGTTCCTGCCCCAGTGCCTCGCCACGGGATTGATCGTGGCGATCGTCTATCCGCTCTTCGAAGGGACCATCTGGGGTGGCGCCTACGGCCTCCAGGGCTGGTTCGAGACGGCTTTCGGGGCCCGGTTCCACGATTTCGCCGGATCGATCGTCGTCCATGCCGTCGGCGGCTGGATCGCGCTTGCCGCCGTGCTGCGCCTTGGACCGAGGCTCGGCCGCTACGGGCCGGAGGGCGTCAAGGCCGCCTTTCCGCCCTCCAGCATTCCGTGGCTGGCGCTCGGCTCCTGGCTCCTCTGCATCGGCTGGTTCGGCTTCAACGTGATGTCGGCGCAGGCGCTCGCCTCCGCCTCGGGGCTGGTCGCGATCAACTCGCTGATGGCCATGGTCGGCGGCATCCTCGCGGCGACGGTCGTCGGCAAGAACGATCCCGGCTTCGTCCATAACGGCGCGCTGGCCGGCCTCGTCGCGGTCTGCGCCGGCTCCGACGTCATGCATCCGATGGGCAGCTTCGTCGTCGGGGCGGCCGCCGGCATCATCTTCGTCAAGGGCTTCGAGATCTGCCAGTTCCGGCTGAAGATCGACGACGTCCTCGGCGTCTGGCCGCTGCACGGGCTCTGCGGCCTGTGGGGCGGCATCGCGGCCGGCATCTTCGGCCTCGAATCGCTGGGCGGCCTCGGCGGCGTCAGCCTGCCGGTGCAGCTCATCGGCTCGCTCCTCGGCGCCGCCTACGCCTTTGCTGCCGGCCTCGTCGTCTACTCCGTGATCGGCGCCCTTATCGGCCTCCGCCTCTCGGCCGAGGACGAACGCCGCGGCGCCGACCGCTCGATCCACCATATCGGCGCCAATCCGGAAGCCGATTTTATGCGCTGACGCGGCCCGATTCCCAGTTCGGCCGCAATCGTCCGTATATCGCCGCCTATTATTTAATCACGAAACTTTAATAGGCGGCGATCACCCTCCCCTTGGGCCTATTCCTGGAGCGTGCGACCGCTCCCTTTTTAGGAAGCCGTAAGCTGTGGCACGCTGATTGCTACGCTTTCGGAAGCGATGGTTCTAAGCGCCCATTTGCTGTGCAACGAATGAGAACGTGGACGGGTCTCTGACCGGGCCACGTGTTCCGCAGAATCAAGGGGAAAGAGATGAAGTATGTGAAGACCCTCCTCGCAGCGGCGCCGCTGATCGCGCTCGCTGCCTTGCCGGCATTTGCCCAGGAGGCGGCACCCGCCGCCGAGGCGGCCGTAGAAGCGGTTGCGCCGGCAGCCATTCCGAATCCGGGCAATACCGCCTGGATGATGATCTCGACGATCCTTGTGCTGTTCATGACCGTGCCCGGCCTCGCGCTTTTCTACGGCGGCCTGGTGCGTACCAAGAACATGCTGTCGGTTCTCATGCAGGTCCTGATGATCGTCGCCGTGGTGATCATCATCTGGGTCGTTTACGGCTACTCTTTCGCTTTCGGCGGTTCGACCAGCCCTTATTGGGGCGGCCTCGCCAAAGTCTTCCTCGCCGGCGTCACGCCTGATTCGGTTGCGGCGACCTTCTCCGACGAAGTCATTCCGGAATATGTGTTCATCTGCTTCCAGATGACCTTCGCGGCGATCACCCCGGCGCTCATCGTCGGCGCCTTCGCCGAACGCGTGAAATTCTCGGCGGTGGTCTTCTTCGTCATCCTCTGGGTCACCTTCGTCTACTTCCCGATCGCCCACATGGTCTGGGACGCCAACGGCCTGCTCTTCGGCTGGGGTGCGCTCGATTTCGCCGGCGGCACGGTCGTCCATATCAATGCCGGCGTCGCGGGTCTCGTCGGCTGCTTGCTGATCGGGCCCCGTATCGGCATCGGCAAGGACATGATGGCTCCGAACTCGATGGTGCTCACCATGGTCGGCGCCGCGATGCTCTGGGTCGGCTGGTTCGGCTTCAACGCCGGCTCCAACCTCGAAGCCAATGGCGGCACCACGCTGGCGATGATCAACACCTTCACGGCGACGGCCGGTGCGATCGTTGCCTGGTGCTTCATCGAGTCCATCGCTCGCGGCAAGGCGTCGATGCTCGGCGCCGCCTCGGGCCTGGTTGCCGGCCTCGTCGCCGTCACCCCGGCCTGCGGCTACATCGGACCGATCGGCGCCATCGCCCTCGGCGCCATCGCCAGCTTCGTCTGCTACTTCTTCTGCAGCACGGTGAAGTCGACCTTCGGCTATGACGACAGCCTCGACGTCTTCGGCATCCACGGTATCGGCGGTATTCTCGGCGCCATCCTGACCGGCGTTCTGGCCAGCGACACGCTGGGCGGCATCGGTTACGCCGAGGGCAAGGACATGGCCTCCCAAGTTTGGACCCAGGTCCTCGCCGTCGCCGTCACCATCGGCTGGTGCGCGGTCGGCAGCCTGATCCTCTACAAGATCGTCGACCTGATCGTCGGTCTCCGGCCCTCGCCGGAAGTGGAACGCGAAGGCCTCGATCTCACCTCGCATGGCGAGGCGGCCTATCACCTCTAGTCATCTCGGGCGGCCCTCCGGGGCCGCTCTTTCTCCCGAGACTGAGAAGCCCGGCCGCAAAGCCGGGCTTTTTTCTTGTCACAATTCCTGTGGCGGGCGCCGTTGGTTAATGGCGGCTTTACCAAGCGGCATTAGGGTCCATCGAAAGGTGAAATCCGCGGTCGGGGCAGAGTCGGCCCGCGCCCCCGGATTGCACCACGGAACCAGCAGGGACGGCCCATGCGTTCGACCAGATCGGTCTCTCTACCGCTCGCCAGCGACGGAACGCTCCGCCGCCTCGTCAAGCGCAATGTCGGGGCGCTCACCGGCCTCGCCCTTCTGGCGCTGGCCGCGGCGATCGCGGCGAGCCTCGCCACCTGGGCGGCCGACGATCCGAGCCTCAGCCATGCGACCGGCCTGCCGGCGCGCAATTTCCTCGGCCTGCCGGGTGCGCTGGTCGCCGACATCTTCATGCAGTTCTTCGGCCTTGCCGCGACCGTCGCGCTGCTGCCGCCGGTCGTCTGGGCGTGGCGGCTGGTCTTCGCGACGCCGACCCGCTTCAACAAGATCGCCCTCCTCACCTGGATCGGCGCGACGCTCACCGCCTCGACGGCGCTGGCCGCCCTGCCGGTAACCGAAAGCTGGGCGTTGCCGACCGGGCTCGGCGGCGTCACCGGCGACCTGATGTTGCAGCTGCCTGCCTATGTCGGCAGCGAGCCCTCCGGCTTCATGGCCGTGCTGTACGGCCTGATCTTCAGCCTCGCCGCCTTCTGCCTCGCCTTGCACGCCTGCGGCCTCGCCTTCCGGCGGACGGCCGAGCCGCGCGTCTCGCTGAAGCAGGCGCCCGTCGCCCGCGCCCAGCGCCGCGAGGAAGAGGAAGACGACGAGGATTCCGGTATCGACGACGACGAGTCCGAGGACGGCCCCGGCCGGCTTGCCCTTTTTCTGGGCGCCGCCGGCCATCTCGGGCTGCGGCTCGGCGGTAGCATGCGCCGCCTCGCCGGACGCTTCGGCGCAAGCCGCCCCGACCTCGCCGCCCGCCGGGCGCTCGCCCGTGCCTTGAAGGGCGACGACGACGATCTGCTGCCGCTCGGCAGCGACGGCCGCGTCGAGCCGATGTTCGGCCGCGCCGCCCCCGCGCCGGACTGGAATGAAGGCCCGATCGACGAGGAGATCGACGAGGACGACGAACTCCCCGAGATGGAGCCCGAGACCAGCCGTGTCACGCCGCCGGCGCCGAAGCCGAAGCCCGGCAAGCGCCTGCAGCGCGAGGCCCAGAAATCCTTCCTGCGCAAGGAAGCCTTCGAGCTGCCGCCGCTCGCCCTCCTCGCCGAGCCCAAGACCACCGACAAGAAGACCTCGATCAACCTCGCCGCCCTTGAGCAGAATGCCCGCCTGCTCGAAGGCGTCCTTGACGATTTCGGCGTCCGCGGCGAGATCATCAATGTCCGGCCGGGCCCGGTCGTGACGCTTTACGAGCTCGAGCCCGCGCCCGGCATCAAGTCGGCGCGGGTCATCGGCCTTGCCGACGACATCGCCCGCTCGATGAGCGCCATCTCCTGCCGCGTCGCCGTCATCCCCGGCAAGAACGCCATCGGCATCGAGCTGCCCAACGCCAAGCGCGAGACGGTGCTGCTGCGCGAGTTGCTCGCCTCGCAGGATTTCGAGAATGCCAAGCAGCGCCTGGCGCTCTGCCTCGGCAAGACGATCGGCGGCGAGCCGGTGATCGCCGACCTCGCCCGCATGCCGCATCTGCTCGTCGCCGGCACCACCGGCTCGGGCAAGTCGGTGTCGATCAACACCATGATCCTGTCGCTGCTCTACCGGCACACGCCTGAGCATTGCCGCCTGATCATGATCGATCCGAAGATGCTTGAACTCTCGGTCTATGACGGCATCCCGCATCTCCTGACACCGGTCGTCACCGATCCCAAGCAGGCGGTCGTGGCGCTGAAATGGACCGTGCGCGAGATGGAAGACCGCTATCGCAAGATGTCGAAGCTCGGCGTCCGCAACATCGACGGCTACAATGCCCGCATCGCGCTCGCAGCCTCCAAGAAGGAGACGCTGACCCGCACCATCCAGACCGGCTTCGACCCGCATACCGGCCAGGCCGTCTATGAGCAGGAGGAGCTGTCCTTCGAGCCGATGCCCTACATCGTCGTCATCATCGACGAGATGGCCGACCTCATGATGGTCGCCGGCAAGGACATCGAAGGCACGGTCCAGCGCCTTGCCCAGATGGCCCGCGCCGCCGGCATCCATGTCGTCATGGCGACGCAGCGTCCGTCGGTCGACGTCATCACCGGCACCATCAAGGCCAACTTCCCGACCCGTGTTTCCTTCCAAGTGACGTCTAAGATCGACAGCCGCACCATCCTCGGCGAGCAGGGCGCCGAGCAGCTCCTCGGCCAGGGCGACATGCTCTACATGATGGGCGGCGGCCGCATCACCCGCGTCCACGGCCCCTTCGTCGCCGACGAGGAGGTCGAGGACGTCGTCGCCCATCTCAAGTCGCAGGGCGTGCCCGATTACCTCGAGGCGATCACCTCCGAGGAAGGCGACGGCGACGACGAGGATGGCGGCATGAACCCGCTGGCCGACGGCGGCGAGGAATCGAACGATCTCTACGACCGCGCCGTCGCCATCGTGCTGCGCGACAAGAAGGCCTCGACCAGCTACGTCCAGCGTCGCCTGTCGATCGGCTACAACCGCGCCGCCTCGATCATCGAGCGCATGGAGAAGGAAGGCCTCGTCGGCCCGGCCAACCACGCCGGCAAGCGCGAGATCCTGGTCGAGGACGATCCTGGCGAAAGCCGCTTCCGGTAGCGCGGGCACGGCCTTCGGCCTTTGCCCACCCGACGCCGCCAAAATGCCTTACAAGATCGGTAACCCGCCGCTCTCTGACGGAGAGACTGATTTGCGCCCGACACGCATGACGGCAATTCTGACAAGGAACGCGGCCGTCGCCATCGCGGGCGTTGCTCTGCTCGTCGCCGGCGGACTGCCGTCCGCAGCCCAGTTCGGCGACCCGGTTCCGCTGCCCCGCCCGAACCCCTTCGTCACCGCCTCGGCAGCCGCGCCCGGCTTTGCCGGCGGCGGCGATGTCGCCATGCCGGCGCCGCAGAAGGCCTCGGCCAGGACCGGCCCGGTCGACCGGGCCACGGCGCTGGTCGGCATCAACGATTATTTCAACAGCTTCCGGACGATGGAGGGCGAATTCGTCCAGGTCGGTCCGCGCGGCGAGCAATCCGAGGGCGTCTTCGTCCTCCAGAAGCCCGGCAAGATCCGCTTCCGCTACAAGCCGCCGGTGATGCTCGACGTGATCTCCGACGGCGACACCGTCGCCATCGAGGACAGGAGGGCGAAGACGCAGGATATGTATCCCCTGTCGAAGACGCCGCTCCGCTATCTCCTCGCCAACACGATCGACCTTACCTCCGGGATTGTCGACGAGGTCCGCGAGGAAGACGATCTCATCTCGCTGGTGATCGTCGAGAAATCGGCGCTGGTCGACGGCAAGCTGACGCTGATCTTCGATCGCAGAAGCTACGAACTCCGCCAATGGGTCGTCACCGACGGGCAGGGGCTCGATACCTCGGTCGCGATCTTCAACATTGCGACCGGCAAGAAGCCCGACGCGAAGCTCTTCAAGATTTTCCGGATGCGGCGCTAGAGCAATGTCAGGAAAAGCATGCCCCGGACCCCGATCCGGGGTGGAAACCGGTTTTCCGTCCGACATTGCGCAAGTCTAGGACTCCAGAGCCTGATCCGATTCAATTGAAACGGATCATGCTCTAAGGCGCGATTCACACAAATTCGTGACCTTGCCGGAAATGCCGGAATCCGACCCCCGGGCCGGGCTTGAAACCGCCATCCGGCGTACCATCTTTTTGAACAGAGCGAGTTGTCCTTATCGGTAGCGCCCCCCGTCTCGCCGAGGGCAATTCGCCGGTGCCGGCTTCGGCCCGTACTGCGCCAAAAGCGCGAAACGCCCAGCCTCCCCCGGGGCTGGGCGTTTTCTTTTGCGCCACGCGGCGATGCCCCATGTCGCAGAAGCCCGACACAAATCCGGTTCCCACTTGTCCCGACATTGCTCTAGGATTCGGCGGCCGACCGGAGGCTGCCGCATTCAATGACGCTGACCATCGCCACCTGGAACATCAACTCGATCCGCATTCGCATGGGCATCGTCACCGATTTCCTCGACCGCTACCGGCCGGACGTTCTCTGCCTGCAGGAGATCAAACGCCCGCCCGACCAGTTCCCGCGCGGCCCCTTCGTCGAGCGCGGCTACCGGCACATCCTGATTAACGGCCAGAAGGGCTATCACGGCGTCGCGATCATCTCGCGCCTGCCTTTCGTCGACACGTCGCTGCGCGGCTTCTGCGGCAAGGGCGATGCCCGCCATGCCGCGGCGCTGGTCCGCGATGGCGACGGCAGCGAGATCACCATCCATAATTTCTACGTGCCGGCCGGCGGCGACGAGCCCGACCCGGCGATCAACGAGAAGTTCGCCCATAAGCTCGCCTTCATCGACGAGATGAGGGGCTGGCTCACCGGCAGCGAGACCGACCGCAAGGCGGTGCTCGTCGGCGACCTCAATATCGCGCCCTACGAGAACGACGTCTGGTCGCACAAGCAGCTTCTGAATGTCGTCAGCCACACGCCGGTCGAGACCACCGGCCTCGAGGCGGTGCGCGAAAGCGGCGGCTGGGTCGATGCGATCCGCAGCTTCATCCCGCTCGACCGCAAGGTCTACACCTGGTGGAGCTATCGCGCCGCCGACTGGGAAGCCTCGGACCGCGGCCGCCGGCTCGACCATATCTGGGTGACGCCGCATCTGGCGTCGCGCCTGACTGAGATCGATATCCTGCGCGCCGCCCGCGGCTGGACACGGCCGTCCGATCACGTGCCCGTGCTGGCGACGATTTCGGCCACCGGCTAGTCGAGAACCGACCCGCAGGTGAGATTGGCGAGCGTGGCGGTCACCGCGCCGGCGCGGTCCGAGGCGATAAAGGCGGCGTAGTCGGCGACCTGCTCGAGCCGTGGCAGGCGGCCGAGAAGCGTATCCTCCTTCGCATGGGCAACAAGCCATTCCCCGGTCGTCGTGCCCAGGCGTCGGGTCATGTCGTCGAACAATTCGCGCGAGTATGAAACGGAGAGCGCGTCCGGAATCGCGTCGGGCCGCATGCAGATGACGCGGACACCACTCGACCCGAGCTCGACGGCGAGGAGACGGGAGAAAGTCTCGATCGCCCCGCAGGTGACGCCATAGGCGAGGAAACCCGGACGCCGGACCAGCGAGCCGGGCGTCGAGAGCGTCAGGATCACGCCGCTGCCGCGCTTTGCCATATGCCGCGCAACCGCCTTGGCTGTGATGAAATTCGTCCGCGTATAGGCCGAGATCGGATGCGAATATTCCTCGAAGGAGAGCTCCGCGAGTGGCCTCCCCTGAACATGCATGACGCTGACCGCGTTGAGCGCGATATCGATCCGTCCGGCCTTTTCGGCGACGCGGTCGGCATGATCGTTAACGGCCGTTTCGTCCTGAGCATCGAGCACGTCGATCTCGACACTGCCACCCGCCTCCCATATATCGGCCGCCACCTTTTCCACTCGCGCCCGCGTCCGTCCGGCAAGGAAGACTTTGGCGCCCTCACGGGCAAAGGCGCGGGCACTCGCGCCGCCGATGGCGCCGCCACCGCCATAGACGATGGCGACCTTGTCTCTCAGCAGCATGACGCGTCTCCCGATCGGTTCAATTCGATGTCGCAGAGGCGCTCACCACTGCGGAATGCGCGGCTCATAGAGCCGCTCCAGCTCCATCATGTTTTTCCAAAAGCTCCTCGGCTCTTCTCCCGAAAGTCGAGCGGCCAGAATGTCGAGATGATTGTGCCAGCCCGCGCTGACGCTGAGCAGTGCGTCGCGCGTCGGCAGCCTCCTGTGCGTGAGGGTGAGGAGGACCTTGTCGTTGCGGGTAGTTAGCTCGAAGCGGACCTCGGAGCGCAGATCAACCGCGTGAATCCAATGATAGGTGAGGAGACGCGGCGGCTCGCATTCAATGACTTCGCTGAGATTTCGGCTGCCATTTGCATCGGCATATTTCGGCGGTGCGAGGTCGCCCTTCTCGGCGAAGCTGTCGCACTCCATGATGAACTCGGCGCGTCCGCCGGGTCGGAGCTCTATCTCGCCGGCGGCCATCCATGTCCGCCGCTTCTGAGAATCAACGAGATAGCTCCACACCCGATCGATCGGTCCGGGCAGGAGCCTTTCGATGCATACTCCGTCGTGCGCGACGACGTCGCCAAGCTGGTTCATTTCCGTTTCCCTTTCTTCTTGGTCCGGCTGCGCTTGGTGTCCTCGGCAAGGAGCAATCCCTCGAGAATGTCGAGGCGCTCGTTCCAGAATTTCTCGTAGTGGCGCATCCATTCCATGCCGGCATGGATCGGCCCGGCATCGAGCCTGCACGTATGCGTGCGGCCCTCGATGGTGCGCACCACCAGTCCGGCGTGCTCCAGCACCTTGATATGCTTCGAAGCCGCGGCGAGGGTTATCGCAAAAGGCGCGGCGAGTTGGCTCACCGTCAACTCGGATTTCGACAGGCCGGCGATCATCGCCCGCCGTGTTGGGTCGGCGAGGGCATGGAAGACATCGTCAAGATCCGTGTATCTATATTCAACCATATGGTTGAATATATCGACGCAACAAAAATTGTCAACCGAACGGTATAATGAATTTCGGAAAGCCTTAGCGCCGCTGCAGCGGCCGGTCGATCTTCTGCAGCGCCGTCTGGACCTTGCCGAGCTCGGCCACTGTCGCCGTCAGCCGCTCGGCAAGCGCCGCCCGGATGCGGAGCGCGACATGGGGATATTCGTTGAGCATCCGGATGATCAGGGTCCGGTTGATCTCCATCACGTCGGTGAGCCGGTTCGCAGTCGCAGTCGCCGGCCGCCTTGTCGCGATGAAGAGCGCCACCTCGCCGATCAGGCTGCCCGGTTCGCAGGTAGCCAGCACCTTCTTGCGCCGGCCTTCGCCATGCGACATGACGATCTCGCCGCTCGCCACGATGTAGCCCGAGGGCGCCGCCTCGCCTTCGCGGAAGAGGACTTCGTCGACCCTGAGCTCGCGATGCACCGCACTGAAGGCGAGGAGCCGCACCTGCTCGGCGTTGAGTTCGCTGAACAGCGGCACTTTCGACAGGAGCGCGATATCGGTGTCGAGGCTCATTGCCGGGTCCGGATCGCCTTTGCCATCACGGGACCAGCTTGTAGCCGCCGACATCGGTGACGAGCAGTTCCGCGCGGGACGGATCCTTCTCGATCTTCTGCCGCAGCCGGTAGATATGGGTTTCGAGCGTATGCGTCGTCACGCCGGAATTATAGCCCCAGACCTCATGCAGGAGGACGTCGCGGGTGATGACCTTCTCGCCGGCCCGGTGGAGGAATTTGAGGATCGCGGTTTCCTTCTCGGTGAGCCGGATCTTCTGGCCGCGCTCGTCGACCAGCATCTTGCCGCTCGGCCGGAAGGAATAATGGCCGATGGTGAAGACCGCGTCCTCGCTCTGCTCGTGCTGGCGGAGTTGCGCCCGGATGCGCGCCAGCAGCACGGCGAAACGGAACGGCTTGGTGACATAGTCGTTGGCGCCGGCTTCGAGGCCGAGGATCGTGTCGGATTCCGAATCCTGCCCGGTCAGCATGATGACCGGCGCCTTGAAGCCGCCCTTGCGCAGCATCTTCACGGCTTCGCGGCCGTCCATGTCGGGCAACCCGACATCCATGATCAGGAGGTCGACCCGGCCCTGACGCGCGCTCTGCACGCCCTTGCCGGCGGTCGCTTCCTGCGCGATGTCGAATTCCTCATAAAGCGAAAGCTGCTCGACCAGGCTGTCGCGCAGGACATCGTCATCGTCGACCACGAGGATAGTGCGCGTCGGCATGGCGGGTTCAGCGTTCCTTTCAAGCGAATCGCGCCTAATCCCCGGGAATCCCTTTGGAATTAGGCCGTTCAGGTGTAGACCCCAACCGCCCGGCCGCGCAAGCAGAGGGTGCTGTCATGGCAAATTTGGGTAGCGGGCCCTTGGACGGCAACGCCTCTCTTCGTCGCATCACGGTCTCGACCGCCTCGGCCGACCCAACCCGGGGCCTGCTGATCGCCGGCGGCCTCAAGGCCGAATGCGCGCTTGGCCGCGCCGGCATTGGCGGCCGCAAGCGCGAGGGCGACGGCAAGACGCCGCTCGGGCAATACCGGCTGGTCGCCGTCCTCTACCGGCCCGACCGCCTGCGCCGGCCGACGACGAGGCTGCCGGTGATGCCCATCCGTCCGGACGCCGGCTGGTGCGACGATCCGGGCGACCCCCATTACAACCAGAAGGTGAGACTGCCTTTCGCCGCCAGCCATGAAGAGCTGTGGCGCGACGACCACGTCTACGACCTGCTCGTCATCCTCGACTACAATCTGAAACGCCCGGTCCGCGGTGCCGGCAGCGCCATCTTCCTGCATCTCGCCAAACCTGCCCTGACACCGACCGCCGGCTGCGTCGCCGTCAGCCTGCCGACCATGCGCCGCCTTCTCGCCGCCGTCGGACCGGGGACCTTTCTCGACATTCGTTAGGCGTGATCCCTTTCGCCAAAGATGGCCGAGCCGACACGGATCTCCGTGGCGCCATAGGCGATCGCCGTCTCGTAGTCGGCGCTCATGCCCATCGAGAGAGCCGAGAGGCCGTTCCGCAAGGCGATCTTGCGCAGCAGCGCGAAATGTGGCGCCGGCGCCTCGTCGGCCGGCGGAATGCACATCAGGCCTTCGACCGAAAGCCCATGCCGCTCGCGGCAATCCTTGAGGAAAGCATCGACCTCCAGCGGCACGATCCCGCCCTTTTGCGGCTCTTCGCCGGTATTCACCTGCAGGCGGAGGCGGGGGAGCGCGAGGCCCCTGGCGGCTTCCTTGCTCAATTCCCTGGCGAGCGATTCGCGGTCGAGCGAATGGATGACGTCGAAGAGCGTCAGCGCTTCATGGACCTTGTTGCTCTGCAATCCGCCGATCAGGTGAAGCGCGACGCCCGGATAGCGCGCCTTCAGCTCCGGCCATTTCTCCTTGGCCTCGGCGACCCGGTTCTCACCGAAGACGCGCTCGCCGGCCTCGAGGAGCGGCACGATCGCCGCGGCATCGAAGGTCTTCGAGACGATGACCAGCGTCACCGCCCCGGCCGGCCGGCCGGCCTCACGCTCCGCCGCCGCTATCCGCACTCTGATTTCGGCAAGCCGCTCCAGCGAACCCATGACCTTGACCTTCGGGGAAATCCGAACCTTTCGCCACGGAGATGCGCCGCGAAGGACGCCACGGTCAATATCCACGTCACCAACCCTTCCGCATCGTCCGGCTTCACGACTGCTGCGCTGACGCGACCACCGCCTAGCCTATTGACCGGCCATACGGTTTCTGTAGATGGTCGCCGCCATCGGCGCGGCCGCGCTTCAAGGAAAAGACGACGGTAAGATCGGACATGGCGACGGAACGCTATAATGCGCGCGAGGCGGAAGACCGCTGGCAATCGCGCTGGGCCGACGACCGCATCTTCGAGACCGCGAATGACGATCCGCGGCCGAAATATTACGTGCTCGAGATGTTCCCCTACCCGTCGGGGCGCATCCATATGGGCCATGTCCGCAACTACACCATGGGCGACGTCGTCGCCCGCTACATGCGCGCTCGGGGCAACAACGTCCTCCATCCGATGGGCTGGGATGCTTTCGGCCTGCCCGCCGAGAACGCGGCGATGCAGAACCGCGTCGACCCCAAGGCCTGGACCTACGACAACATCAAGGTGATGCGCAGCCAGCTCAAGCTGATGGGCCTGTCGCTCGACTGGAAGCGCGAATTCGCCACTTGCGACGTCGCCTACTATGCCCAGCAGCAGAAGCTGTTCCTCGACATGCTGCAGGCCGACTTGGCCTATCGCAAACAGTCGAAGGTCAACTGGGACCCGGTCGACCACACCGTGCTCGCCAACGAGCAGGTCATCGACGGCCGGGGCTGGCGCTCGGGCGCGCTCGTCGAGCAGCGCGAGCTGACCCAGTGGTTCTTCAGGATCACGGCTTTCTCCGAGGATCTCCTGACCGCGCTCGACCGGCTCGACCGCTGGCCGGAGAAGGTCCGCACCATGCAGCGGAACTGGATCGGCAAGTCGGAAGGCATGCGGGTCCACTTCGCCCTGGTCGGCGACGGCTCGGCCGAGCCTGAATCGCTGGAGATTTTCACGACGCGTCACGACACGCTGTTCGGCGCGAGCTTCCTGGCGATCTCGCCCGATCATCCGCTCGCCGCGCGGCTGACGAAGAAGGATGCCGCGCTCGTCGAGTTCATCGCCGAGGCCCGCCGCACCGGCACCTCGCTCGCCGCGATCGAGACCGCCGAGAAGAAGGGCTACGACACCGGCATCAAGGCCGTGCATCCCTTCCGGCCGAAGACGCGGCTGCCGGTCTATGTCGCGAATTTCGTGCTGATGGATTACGGCACCGGCGCCATCTTCGGCTGCCCGGCGCATGACCAGCGCGACCTCGACTTCGCCCGCAAATACGCCCTGCCGGTGATCCCCGTCGTGTTGCCGCCGGATGCCGACGCCGCCACCTTCGCCATCGCCGGCGAGGCCTATGATGGCGACGGCACCCATATCAATTCCGACTTCCTCAACGGCATGGATATTCCGGACGCGATGGAAGAGGTCGCGAGCCGGCTCGAGAACACGCTGCTCGGCGCCGGTGTCCAGGGCGCCCGCCAGGTGAACTATCGCCTGCGTGACTGGGGCATCTCGCGCCAGCGCTACTGGGGCTGCCCGATCCCGGTCATCCATTGCGAGACCGACGGCGTCGTGCCGGTTCCGGACGCCGATCTGCCGGTGCGGCTGCCCGAGGATGTCGAGTTCGACAAGCCCGGCAACCCGCTCGACCGCCACCCGACCTGGAAGCATGTCGCCTGCCCGAAATGCGGCCGGCCGGCGCTTCGCGAAACCGACACGATGGACACCTTCGTCGATTCGTCCTGGTATTTCGCGCGCTTCACGGCGCCGGACGCGGCGACGCCGACCGACCGCGCCGCCGCCGATTCCTGGCTGCCGGTGAACCAGTATATCGGCGGCATCGAGCACGCGATCCTGCATCTCCTCTATTCGCGCTTCTTCGCCCGCGCCATGAAGGCGACCGGCCATCTCGGCGTCGACGAACCCTTCGCCGGCCTCTTCACGCAGGGCATGGTCGTCCACGAGACCTATCGCCGTGAGGACGGCACCTGGGTGAGCCCGGCCGAGATCTCGATCGTCGAGCAGAATGGCGTGCGCCGCGCCACCGACCTCGCGACCGGCTTGCCCGTCGAGATCGGCGCCATCGAGAAGATGTCGAAGTCGCGCCGCAACACGGTCGACCCGAGCGACATCATGGATGCCTACGGCGCCGATACGGCGCGCTGGTTCATGCTGTCGGATTCGCCGCCGGAGCGCGATGTCATCTGGACCGAGGGCGGCGTCGCCGGCGCCCATCGCTTCGTCCAGCGCGTCTGGCGCCTGGTCGCGGAGGCGGCCGATCCCGACGATGGACGCACGAACAACGGCGGCGACAATGCCCCGGACGAGACCGCCCTGGCGTTGCGCAAGCCGGCACATCGGGCGCTGAAATCGGTCGAGGAGAGCATCGAGGGCCTGCGCTTCAACGTCGCCATCGCCAAGATCTATGAACTGGTCAATGCGCTCGGCGCCAGTGCCGACCGCCTCGGCGGCCACCCGGCGCTGCGCGAATCGCTCGATCTGCTCATCCAGATGATGGCGCCGATGATGCCGCATCTCGCCGAGGAATGCTGGGCGGCGCTCGGCCATAACGACCTCGTTTCGTCGCGGCAGTGGCCGGTGGTCGACCAGGCCCTTCTTGTTGAAGAGACGATGACGCTGCCGGTCCAGATTAATGGTAAGAAGCGCGGTGAACTGACCGTTGCGATCGGTGCTTCCCAAGCAGAGGTCGAGGCGGCTACACTGGCGCTGGACGCGGTTCGTCGGGCGCTCGACGGCCAGGTGCCGAAAAAGATCGTGGTCGTGCCTAAGAGGATCGTCAATGTCGTCTTATGACCGCGGTCGCCGGGGGCCGCGCAGCTTCGGACCAGCCGCCGGGCTGGCCCTTTTGGCCGCTTTCTACCTGTCGGGCTGTACAGTCCAGCCGGTTTACGGCTCCCGTCCTGACGGCGGCTCGGTCGGCCAGGCGCTCCGTGCCGTCCAGATCGATTCGGTCGACAGCCGGGTCGCCCAGGAAGTCCGCAACAAGCTGGTCTTTTACATGACCGGCGGCGCCGGCGAGGTCAGCGACCCGCAATACCGCCTGAAACTCCGCGTCGCCTCGTCGCAGACCGCGCTGGGCATTTCGCGGACCGGCTCGGCGCCGGTCTATTCGGTGACCGTCACCGCCTCCTATGCGCTGACCCGCATCGGCTCGGAGGATATCCTGGTCCGCGAGACGGCGCGGGGCACGGCCTCCTATGACCGGTCGAACCAGAACTACGCCAATATCCGTGCGAAGCTCGATGCCGAGAATCGCGCCGCCGCCGCCGCGGCCGACGAGATCCGCATCCGGCTTGCAGCCGCCACCGCTGCCGGTTTCTGACCGGCGGCGATGGCCGCGTGACCGCTGATGGTGCAGCTCCGGCCCGCCGACATCGACCGAATCCTCGCCAGGCCTGATCCGAAGATCAGGCTCGTGCTGTTTTACGGTCCCGACGACGGGTTGGTCTCGGAACGCTCCTCGACTTTCGTCAAAGCCGCGCTGGGTGATTCGGGAGATCCCTTCGCGCTCGTCCGGCTCGAATCGAACGAGGTCGCCGACGATCCCGGCAAGCTCTCCGACGAAGCCCATTCCGTGCCGCTTTTCGGCGGCCAGCGCGCCATCCTGCTGTGCATGTCCGGCAACCGCAGCATCATCGCCTCGATCGAGGCTGTCCTCGACAATCCGCCGAGCGATGCCTGGATCGCCGTTACCGCCGGCGAACTCCGTAAGGACGCGCCGCTCCGCCGGCTTTGCGAGGCCCATGCCGGCGCCGGCGCAATTCCCTGCTATGTCGATTCGGTCCGCGACCTCGACAAGATGATCGATGAGGAGCTGGCCGCGGGCGGCCTATCGATCGATACCGACGCTCGCGCCCTGCTGCACACGCTGATCGGCTCGGATCGTCTGGCAAGCCGTGCCGAGGTCAGGAAGCTCTGCCTCTATGCGATGGGCGGCGACCGGATCGGTATCGCCGACATTCGCGCCGCGGTCGGCGACGCCTCCGCCTTCGACGTCGACGAGGCCGTCGACTCGCTGCTGCTCGGCGACGTCGGCGATTTCGATCGCGCTTTCCGACGTTTGCTCGCCGCCAATACGCCAGGTTTCGTCGTCGCCGGCGCGATCCTTCGCCAGCTGACCTTCCTGCATCGAGCCCGCGCCGACTATGAGTCCGGCAGCGCAGTGCGGACCATCATCGGCAAGGCCCGGCCGCCGATCTTCTTCCAGCGCCAGCAAGGCGTTGAACGCCAGATTACGCTGTGGCCGCTGGCCCGGATCGAGCGTGCGATCGCCCTTCTCGATACGTCGATTGCCGAGGGACGGCTGCGCGGATCTCTGGCCGACGAAGTCGTCGGCCAGGCTCTGACGCTGATCGGGGCGGTCGCCGCCGGTCTGAGGCGTGGTCACGCCGCCTAACCGTCAGGCGGTCTGCAGGCGCCGGCAGACCTCGTCGAGCTGCTCGAGCGTCGTGTAGCCGATCTTCACCTCGCCGCCGCTGGCGCTGTGATCGATGGTCACCGTCAGGCCGAGGCGGTCGGAGAGCGATTTTTCGATGGCGCGCGTATCGGCGTCCTTCTGCCTGGAGGCGCGCGGCGCCGCCTTGGCCTTCGCGCCGCCGCCGCCCTGGCGCAGCGATTCGGCTTCGCGCACCGAGAGGCCGGCATCGATGATTCGCTTGGCGATCGCTTCGGGATCCTCGACATTGATCAGGGCGCGGGCATGGCCGGCGGTCAGCTTGCCGTCGCGCAGATAACCGTGGATCGAGTCCGGCAGTTTGAGGAGGCTCAGCGTGTTGGCGACATGCGGCCGGCTCTTGCCGATGACGGTGGCGAGATCCGTCTGGCTGTAGCCATACTCGTCGATGAGCTGCTGGTAGCCCTGCGCCTCCTCGATGGCGTTGAGGTCGGCGCGCTGGACGTTCTCGATGATGGCGAGCTCGAGTGCCTCCTTGTCGGAAACCTCGTGAATGACCACCGGCACCTCGTGTAGGCCGGCCTTCTGGGCGGCCCGCCAGCGCCGCTCGCCGGCGATGATCTCGAAGGAATCGCGCGCCCCTTCCACCGGCCGGACGACGATCGGCTGGACGATGCCCTTCTCGCGGATCGAATTGGCGAGGTCGTCGAGTTCGCCGGCATTGAAGGAGCGCCGCGGATTACGCGGATTGGCGCGGATGAATTCGATCGGCAGTCTGCGCTGGCCGCCCCGCGACCGGTCGACGACGGTCGATTCCGTCCCCATGTCGCCGATCAACGCCGCCAGCCCGCGTCCCAGGCGATTCCGCGATTGATCGTCTGCCATGCCCGTATCCTGTGCTCACGCTTCTCAAAATGCAGTTCAGATGTCAGGCGGCGCGCAGCCGGCGCTCGCGCTGGATGATCTCGGCGGCGAGCCGCAGATAGGCCTGGCTTCCGGTCGACTTGAAATCATAGAGAAGCACCGGCTTGCCGTAGGACGGCGCCTCGGAAACCCGGACATTGCGCGGGATGATCGTCTCATAGACCGCGTCGCCCATATGGGCGCGGACATCGGCGACGACCTGCTCGGAGAGATTGTTGCGGCTGTCATACATGGTCAGCACGATACCATGGATACTCAACTCGGGGTTGAGATTCTGCTTGACCTGCTCGACCGTATGAAGGAGCTGGCTCAAGCCTTCCAGGGCAAAGAACTCGCATTGCAACGGCACAAGGATCGAGTGCGCTGCAACCATGGCGTTTATCGTCAGGAGATTGAGCGAGGGCGGGCAATCGACCAGGACATAGGTATAGTTTCGGTCCCGACTCGAATCCGAGCCGATGGTGGCAATCGCGTTGCGCAGCCGATAGGCGCGGTCCGAATGCGCCGAAATCTCCAGCTCGACGCCGAGGAGGTCGAGGGTCGACGGTACCACCGAGACCCGCGGCACGGCGGTCGCGATCGCCGTCTCGGCGACCGTTGCTTCGCCGACCAGCAGGTCATAGGTCGAACGCTCGCGGCTCTTGCGATCGATCCCGAGGCCGGTCGAGGCATTGCCTTGGGGGTCGAGGTCGACGATGAGGACTTCCTCGCCGATCGCGGCCAGGGCCGTCCCGAGATTGATGGCGGTCGTCGTCTTGCCGACGCCGC